>NZ_SZNL01000190.1:0-255 GCF_005068605.1 Sulfitobacter sp. 15WGC
CCACGTAAAAGAAACAGGGTCGATCCGGTCACCAGCACAAAGAGCATCAAGAGAACCGCCATAGCCGATGTTGATGTTCGACAAAAGCTTCACCCCCGCTGTCGAGCCCCGCCACGATCGAGCCGACAGACCATGGTCAGCACGGCGAGGATCATGATCTTCAAAAAGGTCGAAGCGTCCCAGCCAAAAAGCTCGGACAGCCCCGCCGCGATCTGCGAAGAGCCGAGACCGAGGGACACCGCAACGCCGAAGATC
>NZ_SZNL01000191.1:0-253 GCF_005068605.1 Sulfitobacter sp. 15WGC
GGCCTCGACCGGGAACACCACCTGCCACCAGATCCTCGCGGCAGAGACCCCGTGGCTCGCCGTGCCGGAGTGGCGCTATTTCGACGAACAGGTCGAAAAGGCCGAGGCGCTGGCGCGGGCGGGGGCGCGCATCACCTGCCGCATTTTCCGTCTTCCGCCGCGGCATGGCGCTGCGCGATTCAAGACACCTTCGATGCCCATGACCCGGCCCTGCAACGGGCCTTGGTCAATGAGGATGCCGCCGTAGAGACGG
>NZ_SZNL01000192.1:0-253 GCF_005068605.1 Sulfitobacter sp. 15WGC
GTCTTCCTGTGTCGGGCCGGACGCACTGGTCTTCGGGGCATAGTCGGCCAGCGAGATCGGAGCCTTGCCGATCTTCGCGCCAATCCGGTTGGCTTCGCCAACAAAGCTTTCCATCCACGGGAAAAACTATCCGCATCGTCCAGCCGGGCCACCAGCGTTTCGTGAGCCCGAGCCTCATCGCCCTTCTGCTCGAGCGAGACTGCCTTGAAAAAGGCAGCACCGGGATTGGAAGGATCCAGTTCGTACGCCCGAT
>NZ_SZNL01000193.1:0-253 GCF_005068605.1 Sulfitobacter sp. 15WGC
ATCGCTACCCCTCGGGCGCGACGACGGTGTTGGATTTCGCGGTTGAAAGCTGGGCCGAGGTGGCCCCCGGCAGCGGCCTGCTGCACGCCTTCACCGTCCCCAAACAACTGGTTTAAAACGCAAGCGCGACCGAATGGCCGGGGCGTAGGTTTTACCTTGGTCCGATTTGCCCGGTTCAGTGCCCGAGAATCTGGCTCAGGAACAGCTGCGTGCGCGGGCTTTGCGGGTTGTTGAAGAAAGCCTCCGGCTCGTT
>NZ_SZNL01000194.1:0-253 GCF_005068605.1 Sulfitobacter sp. 15WGC
AGCGGAGATGCCGGTCGCATCGGCGGAGCCGTGCGATTTCACCACCGTGCCGTTCAGGCCCAGAAAGACGCCGCCGTTCACACGGCGCGGGTCGATCTTTTTGCTGAGACGGCGCAGAGAGGTATAGCCAGCAGCGAGGCGAGGCGCGACAGGGGCGAGTATTTGAACGCTTCGCGCAGCCGGTCGCCGATCATGCTGGCCGTGCCTTCGCCGGTCTTGATCGCGACATTGCCGGTGAACCCATCGGTTACGA
>NZ_SZNL01000195.1:0-253 GCF_005068605.1 Sulfitobacter sp. 15WGC
CAGCATCTCGCGGATGCAGTGGTGAAGATCGTGGAGCGGGGGCAGGCGTCGCTGAGTGACGATCGCGGGGCGAAGAACCCGTATTGAAGTTGCCACCGGGCCCGGAATCAAGCCGCAGGCGCCGGGCATCGCCTGCCCGCCCGGACGGGGAGGCGATTTAGTGAGGCTGGGTATGCCATTTTGAGGGTGCGCCATGGCAGATCAATAAAGTGGTATGAATTAAGGTTTGGTTCGCCACCCCGCGGGCAGGCGA
>NZ_SZNL01000196.1:0-252 GCF_005068605.1 Sulfitobacter sp. 15WGC
CGTTCGCTCGCCGCTACTAGGGGAGTATCAATTGATTTCCTTTCCTCCGGGTACTTAGATGTTTCAGTTCCCCGGGTTTGCCTTTTTAAGCCTATATATTCAGCCTAAAAATACCTGGTCTTACACCTGATAATCACTTCGCTGGCGACCACCCAGTGTTTTGATCGAAGATCAAAATGTACCGACCAAAGGTCGGCACGGAGCGGACATTGCGAAGCAATAACAGAGTATAATCAGGTGGGTTGCCCCATT
>NZ_SZNL01000197.1:0-252 GCF_005068605.1 Sulfitobacter sp. 15WGC
TCAGTCCCAGTGTTGCTGATCATCCTCTAAAACCAGCTATAGATCGTAGACTTGGTAGGCCGTTACCCCACCAACTATCTAATCTAACGCGGGCCGATCCTTCTCCGATAAATCTTTCCCCCGAAGGCGTATGCGGTATTACTCACCGTTTCCAGTGGCTATTCCGCAGAGAAGGGCACGTTCCCACGCGTTACTAACCCGTCCGCCGCTAGACCCGAAGGTCTCGCTCGACTTGCATGTGTTAGGCCTGCC
>NZ_SZNL01000198.1:0-252 GCF_005068605.1 Sulfitobacter sp. 15WGC
CCCGCTTGTCAGCGCGATCCGCACCGCATCAGCGCGGAATTCGTCCGTGCGTTTCGTTCCCATAGTTCGTCTCCTTTGCTGCAATAAATGCTATCAAAGGAGCGGCATCAAACCGTGACACGTCCAGAACTGACGACGCTGACCAAGCGGCGAGAGGCGGCGCTCAGGGCGATGCGGGATCACGGCATCTCGCAGCGCCGGGCCTGTCGGCTTGTCGGTGTCGACCCAAAGACAGTCCGGCGCGAACGCCCG
>NZ_SZNL01000199.1:0-251 GCF_005068605.1 Sulfitobacter sp. 15WGC
ATGGAAAGCAGGCTGGCTTCTGCCATTGCACTCAACGAGCGATTTCCGACCGCTCTGAGCCAACCTTCGCGCGCCTCCGTTACGATTTAGGAGCGACCGCCCCAGTCAAACTACCCGCCACACAGGTCCCGGAACCGGATAACGGTCCGCGGTTAGACATCAAGCAGAACAAGGGTGGTATCTCAAGGGAGGCTCCACCGAGACTGGCGTCTCGGTTTCAAAGCCCACCACCTATCCTGCACATGTTCGGC
>NZ_SZNL01000019.1:0-63897 GCF_005068605.1 Sulfitobacter sp. 15WGC
ACCGCGCGCCAGAGCCAGTATGACCGACCCGCGATCTTCACAACGACTTCGTCCAGATGCCAGACATCGCCGGGGCGCGGCAGCCGTCGCTGTAGAACGTGGGCGATCAGGGGGCCGAACTTGACGCTCCAGCGCCGGATTGTCTCATACGAAACGTCGACGCCACGTTCCAGCATCAGCTCTTCGACCTCGCGCAGGCTCAAGTTGAACCGGACGTAAAGCCAGACAATATGAGCGATGATCTGAGGCGGAAACCGGTGGCGTTTGTAGCTGATCTTTTGTGTCTGCATCGACACCGCCTACGCCCAGATCAATGAACCAGCAACCTCAGGACCGTTAATGTGACAACACCTCTTCTTCCTTCTCTCAATTGCTAAGCGTTCAACTAAGTCATCCGCATTTGGTTTCAATTTCCAGCGCTGGAAGGTTGGAGGCCGCGGTTGCGATTGAAATGTTCAATGAAGAAAAAAGCTTCTATTGGCCTTCCTGCTACGAACGCGGACTTCGTCGCGTTATTCTCGCAGCGGGATGGCTTCACAAACGACATTGTATCCGTTTGTAAAGTTGACCAACCGGGAGATGCAGCCATAGAGGTGCTTCGGATTTCGATCTCGGGACAAGGGTGGAAGCGAGCCAAAAGATGATGCGAACCACGTTGCGCCTATTCTTCCTTCTCATGGCTTGCCTTTGGGCCTCCATGGGCTTTGCTGCATCGAGCGATACCTACGAGAATTCAACAATCACGGCCCGGCTCATCTCCGTTGAAAATGGGGTCGCGGAAACCTCCAGAACCCTTTCCCTTGGCCTGGATGTCGAGCTGGCCGAGGGCTGGAAAGCCTATTGGCGTTCGCCCGGCGAGGTGGGTCTGCCGCCTGAAATTTCATGGGATGGATCGGAAAATCTGGTGAGCGCACAGATGCTCTGGCCCGCGCCTGAGCGCTTCACGGCATTCGGCATCGAGAATTTTGGCTACAAGACCCGTGTCGTCCTGCCCATTCAGGCAGTTCTCGAAACTGCGGGCCAGTCCGCAACATTGCAGGCGCGTGTTTCATTGCTGGCGTGCTCGACTGTCTGTGTGCCGCATGATTTCGATCTCGCACTGACAATTCCGGCGGGCACCGGGATTGACGCGAAGGCGGCGGGCCTGATTTCGGAGTATGCCCAGCGGGTGCCGCTTGGTCCCGAAGAGAGCGACATCATTGTCGAAACGGCGGTGATCGCGGATGATGCGCTTTATGTGACGGCGCGCAGTGCGAATGCCTTTGTGAAGCCGGATATCTTTCCGGAACTGGGGCCGGAATTCACCTTTGGCAAACCGGACATCCGAACCGATGATGCGGGAACAGCCCTTTGGGCCAAGCTGCCTCTTCTCGCGCAAGGGGAGGATCCGCCGCCCCTGCAACTGACTTTGACCGATGGATCACGCGCGGTGACAGCGCAGCCCGCTTGGTCAGACCGCATCCCGGGTGCACCATTCGAGGTTATGGCGAACCTGCCGGATCTGACGCAAATCCTGGCGATTGCGGCCTTTGCCTTTCTTGGCGGTCTGATCCTGAATGTCATGCCCTGTGTTCTGCCTGTCCTGTCCATCAAGCTGACATCGGTTCTCAATCATGGAAACAAGCCAGCGCACGAGGTCCGGAATGGGTTCCTGATGTCGGCGCTTGGCGTTCTGGTGTTCATGTGGGCCCTCGCCGCAATCATTCTGGTTCTGCAATCCGTCGGCGTCACCGTTGGGTGGGGCCTGCAATTCCAAAGCCCTGTTTTCCTGACCGTCATGTTTCTGGTGCTTGCCGTGTTCTCTGCCAATCTGTTCGGGGTGTTCGAAGTTTCATTGCCCTCCGGGTTGCAGTCACGGCTGGCCAGATCAAGCGGTCGCGACGGGTATGGCGGAGATTTTGCAACAGGCGCCTTCGCGGCGGTGCTGGCCACGCCCTGCTCGGCCCCGTTTTTGGGGACAGCGGTTGCCTTTGCCCTGTCCGGGCGCCCGATTGATGTCATTCTCGTTTTCACGGCTCTGGGGCTTGGGCTCTCCCTGCCCTATCTGGTTCTGGCGGGGAAGCCTGGTCTGGTCCGGTTGTTGCCCAGGCCGGGACGTTGGATGGTTGTCGTCAAATGGGTGCTTGCCGGTCTTCTGGCCGGGACCGCGATCTGGCTGCTCTGGGTACTGATAGGGGTGGCGGGTGGCCGGGTGGCCATGACCGTGCTGCTTATGACGAGCCTTTTCATTCTTCTCGCAACAATACGTTTGCCGGGCAGATTGACGCGCCCGACAGCGCTGGTGGTGGTTGCTGTTCTCAGCCTTCTGGTGCCGACGGCGCTGACAATCCCGCCGCAGACGAGAGCGGTGGGCCAGGACTGGGTCGCGTTCGATCGCTCCGAGATACCGAAACTGGTGTCGCAGGGAAAAACCGTCTTTGTCGACGTGACCGCAGACTGGTGCCTGACGTGCAAGGCCAACAAGACGCTGGTGCTGGACCGTGCGCCCGTGGTCGACCAACTGCGGGGTGATAATGTCGTTGCGATGCGGGCAGACTGGACTAGGCCCAGCACTGACATTTCCCGGTATCTGGAAAGCCACAACAGGTTTGGCATCCCGTTCAACATCGTCTACGGGCCAAACGCGCCAGACGGGATCATCCTGTCCGAGGTTCTGACGTCCGAAGCCGTTCTCGACGCGCTGAGCAGGGCTGCACTTGGCGACCCTGTGACCGCTTTGAAAACGGATGGTTAGGCCTAAAAGAGGCCCATCGCACGCGCCGACATCCAGACGCCCATGAATATCATCATCAGGTTTTCGGTCAGGGACACGAAACCCAGCGGCACGTTTGAACCGCCGCCCACGCAGGCGCACTTGATCTCGCGCTTATCGATGTAGACGGCCTTGAAAACTGAAGCCGCTCCGACCGTACCGATGAACAGTGCAACAGGCGCGCTGATCCAGACCAAGGCACCGGCGACCATGAGAATACCGGCAAGTGCTTCGCCGAAGGGATAGACATAGCCATAGCGCACCCATTTCTGGGCAAGCAGATCGTAGTTCAGAAACATCGTGGAAAACGTCTCGACGTCCTGCAGTTTTTGAACAGCAAGAAAGCTCATCGAGATCGCGATGAACCACTCGAATGCCCGCAGCGTCAGGATCGAACCGTAAAACGCCCAACTGAGACCAAGCGCCATAAGGAATGCGACCGCGAATATCGCAATGACGGGTTGATAAGTCGTCTCGTCGTCATCCTTTACGTCCTGGCCGAAAAATTCCCTCAGCGCGTCATAGCCACCAATTCTTTCATTGCCGATAAAGGTCTGCGGAGTCGTTTCGACACCGTGTTCTTCCATGAAAGCATCCGTTTCCTCGCGGGTGTTCAGAGGCCGGTCCTCAATCGAATACCCCTCCCGCTCAAGCAGGTCCTTCGATTTTCAGCCCATAGGGACAAACATGCTCCTCCATCACCATTCGGTACAAAACCGCCGTCTTCGGGGTGGATTTTGCCTCTCTCGTCATGACGCGTTCCTTTAAATCCTTTAACCGTTGCAGGTCCAATACCCGGTAAATCCGACAGTCAGAGGCGTCTCTCCCGTCAATTCAAACAGCAGGGTGGCGTCTTCACCGTCCGCGTCACCCGGCGCCAGCGTGAATTGGCCACCATCGGCAGACAGGACGCCACCGGACGTCACTGTGTCTTGCGACGTGAAGTTGACCAGCGATCCGGATATCTTGGCGACGCCGTTCCCCGCCCCGTCCGTGACCAGAATGGGATCGGCGTTCACGGCGCGAATGAAACGGCATTGTCCGTCGGACCCCAGTGCGCGTGTTATTTCTTCGGCTTTGAGCGGTGCAGGACGGATTCCGGCAATCACCGGGGTTGCAATCGCTTCTTGAAGCCCCTCCATTTCAGCCGGACCGTCCGCTTCACCAAGTGGCCATTCAGGACCGGCTTCGCCATTTGCCTCAATGTCATCTATGAGGAAACGCATTTCGGAAATTTCGCGATTTTGCGCCGTCACGATTTCCGAAGCCAGAGCCTTGACCCGTGGATCTGTCAGCTCGGCCCGTTCGCTTGTCATGATCGCGATGGAGTGGTGCGGGATCATCGCGCTCATCCAGCTTTCGTCCTGAATGGTCTCCTGGCTTCTCACGAGCCAGAGCGCGCCGGCAAACATCACGACAGACCCGAGAAAGATCGCGGCGTTGACGCCCTTGTTCTTGTACATGTTCAACATGAAAAGGAGCATCACGGTCGCAATCGTCGCGCCCATGATGAACGTCATGTAAAATCGGGTTTCGCTCCAGTAGACATGTTCGAAGGAGTACGAGTTGATGTACATCAGGCCGAACATGATCGCTGTCGACGTGCCAACCATCGCCAGAAACCGGCCATAGGATGAACCTGAATGGCCCCCCGAATGTGCTGCATCTTCACTTGAACGGGCGTGGGACCCGCCGCTAGATTTCCCGGTCGTATCTTCAGACATTTGATCCCTCCACCTTGGCTTGAATTGCTGAAGAAACAACATTCCAGCGGGGGAGGGCTCCAACAAACTCCAACGCTACGGTGCGAAAATCCGAAGAATGTCGGCCCCAAGCATCATGCGCTACGGCTCTTTGGCCAGATCTTTCAGAATCGGACAATCCGGGCGGTGATCGCCATGGCAGGCGTCAACGAGGTGTGACAGCGTATCGTGCATCGACCTGAGCTGGGCAATCTTTTCGTCAATGGCCGCCAGGTGTTCTTGTGCGACCGCTTTTACTTGTGCGCTTTCCCGTGTCTCATCCTCATAGAGATCAAGCAGCGTGCGGCAGTCTTCTATCGAGAACCCCAAGGTCCGGGCGCGGCCCAGGAATGCGAGCTTGTGGATGTCGCTGTCGCGAAAGGCGCGATATCCGTTATCGCTGCGCAAAGGCCGGACAAGGCCGATGTCTTCGTAGTAGCGGATTGTCTTCGCTGGCAAACCCGCGCGTTCTGATACTTCTCCGATGTTCACACCTGTCTCCTATTCTGCGGGCTGCGTTGCGAATTTCGTCGCCGCGTCGTGGGGCGGATCCTGTTCCGACATCGTCGCCTTGATCCGTCGCAGCCGCAGCGCGTTGGTCAGAACCGACACGGAGGACAGCGCCATGGCCCCGGCGGCAAACACCGGCGACAGGAGCAATCCAAAGGCTGGATAAAGCGCGCCCGCCGCCACAGGGATCAGCGCGACGTTATAGCCAAAGGCCCAGATGAGGTTCTGCCGGATGTTGCGCATGGTCTTGCGCGACACGTCTATTGCATTCACCACGCCGCGCAGATCCCCCGACATCAGCACCACGTCGGCGCTTTCGATTGCGACATCCGTGCCGGTTCCGATGGCGATGCCGACATCGGCATGGGCCAGTGCTGGCGCGTCGTTGATGCCGTCCCCGACAAAGGCGATCTTGCTGTTCCCTTGCCGCAATTCGTCCAGGGCGGCGACTTTTCCATCCGGTAATACCCCTGCAATGACGTGGTCGATCCCGACCTCGCGGGCTATGGCATCTGCCGTGGCCTTCTTGTCTCCGGTGATCATCGCGACCTTGATCCCTCGATCATGCAGAGCTGCGATCACTTCGGCGCTGGAGGATTTGACCGGGTCTGCCACGGCAATCACAGCCGCCAGGGTTCCATCCACCGCAGCATAAAGCGCGGTGCGTCCCTTTTCGGCCAACGCCCTTTCGCGGTCTTCCAGCGGGCTGGTGTCAATGCCCTGCTGCACCATGAAGCGATCCGCACCGACATGAACCTTGCGGCCCTGGACAAGCGCCTCGACACCGTAGCCGGTCACGGACCGGAATTCCGTCGCATCGGGCCAGGACAGGCCTTCGCTCTTTGCGGACTGCACGATGGCCTCTGCCACCGGGTGCTCAGACTGCGCCTCGACAGATGCGATGAGGGCGAGTATCTCTGCCCGGTCAAAGCCGTCGGCCGTGATGAGGTCTGTCAAACTGGGTTGCCCTTGGGTGACCGTCCCGGTCTTGTCGAGCGCAACGAGGCCGACGTCGTCCAGATGTTGCAGCGCATCTCCCTTGCGGAAGAACACCCCCATCTCGGCAGCGCGTCCTGTCCCCACCATGATCGAGGTGGGCGTGGCCAACCCCATGGCGCAGGGGCACGCAATGATCAGAACGGAGACACCCGCCACAAGCGCAAAGGTCAGAGCCGGATCGGGACCGACCAGCAGCCAGACAACCACAGTCGCAAGCGCCAGAACCAGAACGGCAGGCACGAACCACATGGTCACGCGATCCACTAGGCCTTGGATCGGCAGCTTGGCCCCCTGAGCATCTTCGACCATGCGGATAATCTGCGCCAGCGTGGTATCCGCCCCGACCCGCGTCGCCGTTATGGTCAGGCTCCCGGTGCCGTTCACCGTGCCGCCGGTCACCGGTTCGCCAGCAGCCTTTGGCACGGCGAGGGGTTCACCGGTGATCATGCTTTCATCGACGTTGCTTGATCCTTCTGTGACCTCGCCATCGACAGGCAGCCTTTCACCGGGACGCACGAGGATCTGATCGCCGATCCGAAGTTCCTTGATGTCAACCTCGGTCGCCTGCCCCTCGCGCAGGACCCTGGCTGTCTTTGCCTGCAGACCAAGAAGGGCCTGAATGGCTGCACCGGTCTTGCCCTTGGCCCGCGCTTCAAGCCAGCGACCCAACAAGATCAGAACGACAATAACCGCCGCTGCTTCGAAATAGACGGCGCGCACACCGTCAGGCAGCACCTGTGGCAGGAAGGTCGCGACTACGGAATAAGTCCACGCCGCCCCGGTTCCCAGCGCGACAAGGCTGTTCATATCCGGAGCACGCTTGATCAACGCCGGAATGCCCTTCGCAAAGAACCTCCAACCCGGTCCGAACAGAACCACCGTGGCAAGCGCGAATTGGATCAGCCACGACGTTTGAATGCCGATTGTGCTCTCAATCAGGCCCTCAAAGCCGGGTATGGTGTGTTTTCCCATTTCCAGAACGAACACCGGAACGGTCAGGATCGCGGCAAGGATGACACGGCGCGCCAGCGCGTCGGCTTCTTCTGCCTTGCGGTCCGATCGGTCCTCGTGCGCATCGCTCTGCGCAATCTCGGCCGGGTATCCCGCCTCCGTACTGATCCGGGCAATCTCTTCCGGGGTGATGGCATCTGAAAGATACTCTACCACAGCCGTTTCGGTTGCTAGATTGACCGCCGCATTCAATAGGCCGGGTGTCCGTACAAGCGCCTGTTCAACCCGACCGACACAGGACGCGCAGGACATGGCGTCTACGTTCAGCGTGACGCGCGCCGTGCTTGCCGGGTAGCCGGCCTGCGACAGTGCCGCAACCGCTGCGCCCGTCGTGGCTGCATCATCCGTCTGAAACTGTGCCGTTTCACTCACCAGATTGACACTGACGTTCGAAAGGCCTGGAACCTCGCCGAGAGCCTTTTCAACCCTGCCCACACAGGACGCGCAGCTCATGCCGGAAACGGACAGACGTATCGTATTGGGGTCGGTCATGAGAGACTCCTCGGTTGAACTTACCCTGATATAGGGCTTCCAGTTGCTGGAAGCTCAAGAGAGTATCTCATTTATTTTTCTGATATTTGCTTGACCTTCCTCCCGATGGAACGACCAAGTCTGAGGTTGTACCAAAAATGGAGGCCTTCATGATTTTTTCCGTCCCGAAAATGAGCTGTGGACACTGTACATCCGCTATCGAAAGCGGCATCAAGGCAAAGGATCCATCAGCCGTTGTCACGTCCGATCTGGACCTTCGCCTTGTCACTGTCCAAAGCACATTGGAACAGGCCGCTGTGCGGCAAGCCATCGTTGACGCTGGCTACGACGCTTCAGCCGCGTAAGCTTGTCCTTATTCGGCGGCCCGTGCCTGATCGACAAGCTCGATCATCTGGTCCGCCTGGATCAGGCCCGGCGCAAGACTGTCGCCGATCACAAATGAAGGTGTGCCACTGAACCCCAGAGATTGCGCAAGCCGCATGGAAGTCTGTATGTGTTCTTCTATTTCCGGTCCGTTCATGTCGCTACGCAACTGTGCAACATCGAGGCCGATGTTTTCCGCAGTGCGGAGAATCGATGCTTCCTCTGCGCGTTCCTTCAGTTGCATCATGGCCCAATGAAACTCTTCATATTTGCCCTGGTTTCGGGACGCCAGCGCCGCGCGGGCGGCAAAAACCGACCCGTCCCCCAGAATGGGCCATTCCCGGTAAACGACCCTGACGTTGGGATCAGCGGCAAGCAATGCCTCCATTTCAGGTTTAACCCGGCGGCAATAGGGGCAGTTGTAGTCGAAGAATTCGACAACCGTGACATCGCCATCCGGATTGCCCAGAACGGGCGCATTGGGATCATTTTCAAGCGTGGCTTTTTCCGTATCGAGAACCTGCGCTGCGGCTTGCGCCTGCAACGCCTGCTGTTGCTGTTCGAACAACTGCGCGGCCTCGAACACGATGCCCGGATTCTCGCGGATGGCTTCCAGCACCAGTTCCTTGATCCGGTCTTCGTCCATGCCGTCTGCCGTCGCAGCGATGGGAAGCATTAACAGTGCGGTGGTAGCCAAGAATCTTTTCATTATCCGTCTCCTTGTGAGGCAATATCCTGGGCCGTGCGCTCGGCTTGCGTGGCGCGTTCACGCTCCGGCCATGTTGACTTGATGTATGCGAGGATGTCCCAGATTTCCCCGTCGCTCAGTTGGTCGCCGAAACCGGGCATGCCGCTGTTGAAGTCAACGCCTTGCGCCGCGAGAACCTCGGCGCCCCCCAGCTTGGTGTAGGCGAACAGCATGCTGTCCGCGTGGTGCCAAGTGTGGCCGCTTGCATCATGCGGCGGTGCGGGCAGGCTTCCGTCATCACGCGGACTGCGCCAGTTTTCTTCACCTTCCAGATTTGCGCCATGGCACGCGGCGCAATTTTCGGCATAGAGGACTTCGCCCGCGGCCACATCGGCTGAGGAGTTGATGAGGTTTTCCGCCGTATGGTCGGTTCCGCCGGACCGGGTCCACAGGAATATGGTAGCCACCGCAACGGTAACTACGCCCAACGCAAGATAGACGGATCGCGGGGTCATCCAACGACGATCTTGGTCATCATGCCCGAAGCCGCATGCGACAGCATGTGGCAATGTAGCAGCCATTGGCCCGGGTTGTCCGCCACAAAGGCAATCTCGCGCGTCTGACCCCGTTCAAGAAGGGTCGTGTCACGCAGCGGTCCGAGGGTGCCGTTTTCGGCGACCTCGTGGAAGTGAATGCCATGCAGGTGCATCGCGTGCGGAAACGCCGTGTCGTTCACGATCTTCAATCGTACATTCTGGCCGCGGTCCAGCCGCGCAAGGGGATCACCGTTGATCCCGTCCACTTTGCCGTTGAACGACCAGAAATACCCGGCCTCGACGATCTCGCCGATCGGCTTGAGTTCGCCCCCAAGGGAAGCGGACCTCATCCGCCCCATGGCACCGCCTTCCATACTCAGGCTGAGCATCGTGGCTTCACTCAAGTCGACCATCCTGTGGTCGTTCGGCGGCAAGGCCAAAGGCGCGTCTCGACGATTTTTCGAGCCCCACTCAACGACCTCGAATGTAACCTGGCTGAAGGCCTCTTCCCGGCCGAACTGAAGAATATGAGCCGTTTCACCAACATCCGCGACCACATCGACGATCAGGTCGATCCGTTGAGCCGGAGCGAGGATCATCGGCTCCGTCACCTTAATGGGTGCAGCCAGGGGCATGCCGTCCAAAGCAACCGCCCAACCGTCAAGGCCTTCCAGCCCCAGTTGGAAATTGCGCGCATTGGCAGCATTGATCAGCCGCAAGCGCAGTCTTTCGTTCTTGCGTGCACTCAGGCCCAGATTGAAGGTTCCATTGGTCGTCAGCAGGTTGCCGATGCGCCCTGCGTGGCTGAGATCATGAGGCGCTCCGAAGTCGTCTTTGATCTGCGCGGTTTCGGGGTCAATAAGCCAATCATCCAGGATCAGGACTTCCTCGCGATCAATGTCGAGAGGCTCGGCCTCTTCCACGATCAGTGCACCGTAAAGCCCTCTGCCCACCTGCTCAAACGACCTATTATGGGCATGGTACCAATAGGTCCCGGCATCCGGGACAGTAAAGTCATAGTCGAATGTTTCCTCCGGCTGGACCACATCCTGTGTCAGGCCGGAAACGCCATCCATCGCATTGTCGATGCGGATGCCGTGCCAATGCGTCGACGTTCCCTGAGAAAACCGGTTGACCAATCTGCGCTGGACACGCCCCCCCTGCGCCACGCGAATCTCCGGACCGGGTGAGCCGCCGTCAAAGCACCAAAGCGATGTCTTGCCATAGTTGCCGGGCAGCAGCTGCACGTCGCTTTGCTGGGCTGTCAGGGTCGCGAATGGCGTGCCCGCAAATCCAGTGCTGGCCGACAGACCACTGAACGCAGCAGATGTTGCCAGAAATTGGCGGCGATTGAGCGTGATCATTCGTGGGTTCCCAAGATTATGATTTGTTGTCCAGCAGGTAGGTGGCCATCGCATTCAGGTCTGCGTCGCTCAGAAAGCCCGTGCCATAGCGCACGGCTTCGGCCATTGATCCACCAAATACGTCGCCAGACGGCGTTATGCCAGATCGCAATGCATAAGCCATATCGTCTGTTGTCCAGCCTTCGGACACAAGATCGCGCGTCCGGATCGAAGGTGCTTTGCCACCTCCCGGCAAGGCGTCGTTGCCGGAAAACCTCTTCGATACTATGCGTGCGCCTGCAAAGTTCCGCGTTGTGTGGCAGGCAGCACAATGTGCCGCCCCGTTGACCAGCAGCTTGCCCCTGTTCCAAGCATCGCTTCGGTCCGCCTCTGGTGCGGTGTCAGGCTTTGTCAGAAAAGCCGCCCGCCAAAGTTTCATCCCCCATCGCTGATCGAACGGAAAAGGCACCTCATGGGACGGGGTCGGCACATTCACGGCTGGCACGGTCTGGAACGCGGCCCACAGATCGGCAATGTCCTGATCCGTGTAGTTTGCATAAAACGGGTAGGTGAAGGTGGGATAATAGGGGTCTCCGTCCGGGGAAATTCCCTGCCTTACCGCTTTTGCAAACTCTTCTACTGTCCAGCCGCCAATCCCGAATTCGACATCGGTGGTCAGATTTGGCGGATAGAATGTCCCGAAATCGGTCCGGAGCGGCGCTCCTCCTGCCAATGGCGCCCCGCCAGCTTCAAAGTTGGTGTGGCACGCAATGCATCCACTGGCGCGCGCCAGATACGACCCCCGCTGGGCATCGCCTTGCAGGGTCAGGTCCGAGACTGGCGCACCGATCGGCCAGGCTATCGTTGCCGCGACAACGCCGATGCCGCCGACGACCCCCGCACCGATGATCCAACGCCACCACCGCATCTGATCACTTGTCCTCTTTGCGGAACTTCTGGTGGCAGGCCGAACAGGTCTGGGCGACCATCGCGAACGCACGGTCGGTCGGCATGTCCGCAAACATCTCGGTCGTCATGGGAAGGTCCGATCCCATCATGCCCCCTCCCATTGCAGGCGCGGACCCGCCACCCATCATCCCGTCAGTGGCGCCGCCCATCATTGATTCGCTACCGTTGCCCTGTGCTGCGGCCAACCCATTGCCTGCGCTCAACTTCAATCCTTCGGCGGCTGTTCTCAACTCTTGCGCAAGGGCCGCGAACTCTTCGCTGTTTTCCCAGACCGACGGCAACGCCTTGGACACTCCGCCACCCGAGCCTTCAGGAAACAGTCGCGTCATTTGCTCACCGGCATGGCCGATCATCGCGCCAGCTTCCCTGCGGACGACATCGGCGTCATAAGGTACCTGACCCCGCATCATGGGTGATAGCGTCTTGAGTGTTTTGGCCATCGCGGACATGCCCTGCATCCGCTCCAGCACCACGCCGGTTGCTCCGGAATGCGCCAAGGCAGCAACGCCGGTCGTCCCGATCGCAATGGCAGTAATCCATATCTTCATGTTCAAGTTGGTCATTCCTGTCAATTGATCCCGTTGGCGCGCTGAAGTTCCCGCACATATGCAACAACCATCTTCACATCGCCGGGCGTGACGCCTTCAACTGGCGGCATATTGCCAAACTTCCAATGGTGCGCTCTGACACCTTGTTTCGCGGCAAGCAAAAAAGCGGCGTCACCGTGATGGCTCGGTTCATAGATCTTGTGGACAAGCGGCGGTGCCACGCCATTCTGTCCGGCAGCATTCGCACCGTGACAAGCGGCGCAAGCGCCATCGAAAACACGCTTTCCCAATTGGGCATTTGCTGAGAATTCAGCAGGCACAACCACGTCTGCAATCGGCGCGCCCTCTTCCGTCTGCGAAAGATCAGGCGTTGTCATTGTGTGGCCGGGCATCGAAGACGATGGCTGCAATTGCTGCCAGATCACAACCGCGCCACCGACGACAAAAAAACGCCGCAATCAGGATGCCGGACTTCGACATCAGATTAATCGTACCTGCGTGCCGACCGGTGTCCTTTCGAACACCTCGATGATTTGCTCGTTGTAGAGACCGATACACCCGCTTGAAGAGCGTCTTCCGATCTTGCGCGTATCATGGGTGCCGTGAATCCTGTAGTACGTCCAACTCAGGTGCAGGGCACGGACGCCCAACGGGTTATCCGGCCCGGGCGGCATATAGGCTGGCAAAGACGGGTCACGTTCGCGCATGGAGGGTGTAGGGGTCCAGTCAGGTTCGGGGTCCTTGAACGTGACTGTCGTGTAGCCGCGCTTTGTCAGCTCGTCAGACAAGGGAACCGATGTCGGATAAATGCGCATTTCGCCATCGGCCGTCCAGTGTTGCATCACGCGGGTAACGGTGTCTGCGATGATGATACCCTTGTCCAAAGCGTCAAAGTGGTCTTGCCAAGCGTGTGTACGAAACGATGAGATATTCCTTCGGACACTGGTTTGATCCACCTGCGCACGCAGGATGGACGGGGCCGCGAAAGCTGCCGATGCGGCACCTGCCGTGAATGCTCGACGCGTTACACGTGTTTGCTTGCGGGTCATCATATGGCCTCATGTTGTTGTCTGCCTATCCACTAGACTACCCGCCTGGTCGCATTTCATGAACAGTCCGGGGCCTGATATTATGTAACGATATGTATCCCGGCCAACGGACACGTCTTCGCGCTGCTGCCTCAAACCTCGATGGGTTTCAGGACAACACGCGTGTCGAGCGGGACCTTCTCATAGAGTTCGATGATCTGATTATTGGTAAGCCTTGCACAGCCGTTTGAGACACGTCGACCAATCGTCTTCGGATCCGTTGTGCCGTGAATTCTCAGGTAGGTGTCCCCACGCCCTGGCTGGTAAAGATACAAGGCGCGGGCACCGAGTGGATTGTTCAGCCCACCGGGCACACCGCCCGCAAAACGAAGATATCGGTCAGGATCTCTGGCTATCATGGCGGGTGTGGGCGTCCACCGCGGCCACTTTTGCTTGCGCGCGACATAGAACTCGCCGGATTCATAGAGCCCCTCCCGGCCAATTCCGACGGTATACCTGATTGCCCGATTGTTCGGCAAAGTCCAAAATAAAGCGAACTGGTTCGGATCGACATGTATTTCTCC
Organism: Sulfitobacter sp. 15WGC; assembly: GCF_005068605.1. Taxonomy (NCBI): domain Bacteria; kingdom Pseudomonadati; phylum Pseudomonadota; class Alphaproteobacteria; order Rhodobacterales; family Roseobacteraceae; genus Sulfitobacter; species Sulfitobacter sp. 15WGC. The sequence continues at coordinate 13,566 of NZ_SZNL01000019.1, forward strand.
CGGTTTGTCTGCCTCGGTGAACGGAACCTGGCGCGGCAACTGCTCCGGGGGCACCACAGATGGCCCGACGCGCCGGTCGTGCTCTGCGTCACTATGCGCGAATGCTGTTTTTCCACTCACCGAAAGAGCTGCAACAGAAGTCAGGAAATATCTTCGTTTCATATACTTGCCTCACTAAACTAGTCGGGTTTGAGGTGACGAACAACCCGCGCCATATGTGGCGAGCCTTCCTCTTTCGGGGCTGACTCGGCGCTTTGTTTGACGGGCAGCGTGATTTCAGCGCGCAGACCCCCATCAGTGCGGTTTTTCAGTTCGATAGAACCACCGTGCTCAAGGATGATGCTGCGCGCAATCGACAGCCCCAGGCCATGACCGCCGGTATCCTGTGATCGCGACGTCTCGAGCCTGACATAGGGTCCGAAAACAGCCTCCAGCTGATTGTCGGGAATACCGGGCCCCTGATCGTCGATGGCGACCACTACCTCACTGCCCATGCGTTGCCACGAAACCCTGGCCTCACTCCCGTAGCGGATCGCGTTCTCAATCAGGTTTCTCAACGCGCGCCCCATCGCGCTTGGTTTCACGGATACGATGAGTGGACCTTGGCTGGTCACCTGAACCTTGTCCAAGCCCATACCAGTGATCAGATCGTGCAAATCAACCGATTGGACCTCTTCATGCTGTCCGACGCCCTTCGCGAAATCGAGGGTCGCATCGACCATCCGTTGCATCTCTTCACTTGACGCCACCAAGGACGTGCGCGTGTCTTCGTCGTCCACCATTTCGGCCCGCACCCTAAGCGCCGTCAAAGGCGAGCGCAGATCATGCGCAAGCGCTGCAAGCATCTGGGTCCGGTCACTGACAAATCGCGTCAGGCGATCCTGCATGATGTTGAATGATCGGGTCAGATCCCGAACTTCCTTCGGCCCTACGACCGGCAGATCGCCCTTGGCGGCGCCGCGACCCAGACGTTCGGACGCAGTCGCGAGATCGTTGAGTGGTCCGGTCAGTCGGGACAGGAGAAACCAGAAACTTGCAACCAGCAGAAGTCCCGCAGTCAGTGCAAAGGATATGTTGGACGCCAGCGACCTTTGCAGAGGCGGCCGTTCGAACCGCGTCTCGATGTTGAGCCAATTCCCACCGGACAGCGCAATGGACAGCTCCATCTCGATGGCCGCAAGGCTGCCCTGCATCATTTCGGCGTGCATTTGCGCCATTTCCGGTGACAGGTTCGGAAGGGGCAGCAGACCTCCCTCGATTTCATGAACCTCAACCCGGATATCCCGGCTGTAGCTTTCCTGAAGCAGTGCCCGTATCCGCGCTTCGACCGCTCCACCGTCATCGTGTTGTCCGTGTGCAACCGACGGCTCGTCTGTAAGGTCGAACCGTACGAGCGGAGACGTTGCCGCGCGGACGATCTGGGCATGCAATTCCGGGGGTGCGCCTTCAATCAACTGTGCGACATTTGCGGCCCTTCCGGCGGCTTCGGCACCGATGGCGGCCTGAATGGCTAACGAGCGTTCATCAACGAAAAACCAAAGACTCAGAGCTTGCGCGAGGATCAAGACACCGAGGACCAGAAGGGCAATCTGTGCACGCAACGTCCGCGGAAGCAGCTTCATTCGCAAATCTCGACATCGCAGGAAAGACTATACCCCCCATGCCGGACAGTCGCGATGATCTTCGGGCGCAAAACGTCCTCTTCCATCTTCCGGCGCAACCGGCTCACCTGATTGTCGATGGTTCGGTCCAATGGACCGGCGACCCGGCCGGTGCTCAATTTGAGCAGCTCCTCGCGGCCAATGACCGTCCTTGGCCTTTGCAGGAACAGGGTCAGGAGTTTGAGTTCACCGGATGTAAGTTGCGTACGCGAACCGCCTTGGTCAATCAGTGTGCGGCCATCGAAATCCAGCTTTAGGTGTGCAAACTTCAACGTTTTCCCCGCAAAACCATTCGGTTTTGGGATCAGCTGCGTCCGACGCAATATCGCGTTGATCCGCGCCACCAGTTCCTTGGGATTAAACGGCTTGGCGAGATAATCGTCTGCCCCGCCATCCAGACCCGCGATGCGGTCTTCGTCGTCACCCAATGCGGTCAGCATCAGGATCGGAATATGCCCTTCCTTGCGCAATCGCCTGCACGCGGACAGCCCGTCTTCCCCCGGCATCATCACATCGAGGACAATCAGATCGAAATGCGCTTCCGCCAGCCTTGCGTCCATCTCAACTGCATTTTCCGCCGCTGAAGCACGCATGCCGTTGCGTTCCAGATAACTGGTGACGGATTTCCGAATCTCTGAATGGTCATCGACGACAAGGATGCGTGGCAGATCGCTCATGCCGCCAACATAGTCATTTTCACCAAGGGACGCCCATCCCGTGTTTGTAGCCAAATGTAACAGCGCGGGCAGTCGACTTCGGGATACCGAGCAACTATTTAAGGAAGAACAACGAGGAGTTTTAAGTGAACCGACGTGAATTTGGCCTTACGGCACTCAGCCTGGCCTTGGCCGGGCCTGCTTTGTCGCAAACCGCCGCACCCACGTTGCAGGTGACAAAGACACCGACCTGCGGCTGCTGCGGCGCTTGGGTAAATGAGATGATCGCTGCCGGTTTCAAGGCATCGGTCGAGGACGTGGATTACGACACGCTTCAGGTTCTGAAGCAGAAACACGGCATCGCGCCGGAACTGGCAGGATGTCACACTACGTCCGTGGGCGGATATTTCGTCGAGGGTCACGTGCCTGCGGCTGACATCGGGCGGTTGCTGAGCGAAAAACCTGTCGCGCGCGGACTGACAGCACCGGGAATGCCCATGGGTTCGCCCGGCATGGGCCCCCAAGGTGATCCCTATGATGTGCTGCTTGTACTGATGGATGGGTCGACGCAAGTCTTCGCAACCCACGGCTGACGTGTTTGCCCGCGATACGTTCCGACAAAGTTTTTCGCCGACCTTACCATTCGGCAGATTTTGTTGGAACGTATCCGTTCTGAGCTTGGCAAGCATATTGCCGTTCCTGCTTGTCTACATCCTCGCAACGCCTGGTTTTGCGACGCTGCTGCTGACGAATGGGACCGCGCTCTCGCGCTTCCTCCGGCAGGTCTTTACCAATGGGTTTGTGGTCGTTTTCCTCGTGAATTACTTGGGGTTCGTTTCCGCATCGGTCGCGCTGAAGCAGTACCAGCATCGGCCGATTGTTTACCTGGTTTTAGATGGCCTGCTGCGGAGTGTCGCATTCATTGGGGTTCACATTGCCGTCTATGTGATGTCGGCCGATCTGTTCGGCTCGTTCAACGGCAGCCGTGCAACAGCTTTGAGCGTGGTCGGACCAACGCTCGAGCGGTCGTTCATGTTTGGGAACATCTCGGGCGTATATCTCTATGCCCTGGCGCCCGGCACCTTCATCGCGCTTCTGGTGGTTCTGACAGAACCTTCTGGCGAGGCATCGAAGCCTACCATGTTCAGGACAATGAGCATGGCCTTGCTGTTCAGCCTGACCCCGATCCCCCTCGTCACATTCCTGTCCTATGCGTTGGATCTGGCAACCTGACGGGCCAACTTGGTCAACGACCCGCAGGCTGTCATCTGATCAAATTGTATCCGAATGTACCCTTGACCTTGCCTCACTGGAATGTCGCAGAAGAACACGAGCATATTCTGGAGAGCTACATGTCTGACAATCAAAGTCAAAAATCCACCGGTTCATCGAAACTGATGCAGTATGGTATGATGGCCTGTTGTGCCGTTATGTTGTTTCCAGTCGCCGCATTCTTTATTGCAGGCGGCACGATCGCGGGTCTGTGGGGCAACGTCGGCCTTTTTGCGCCGCTCGCACTTTGTCTTGGTGCGCATGTCGTCATGCACAGGATGATGGGAAAGTCGTGTCACGGGTCAAGAGTTGAACAGGCGAACGAGGCGACTGTGGATGCAGAATTTGAAGATGGCCAAGCTCCCGAACGAGAACTGGTACGCGCCCGCTAGAACGCGGCTGACAATCGGAATTCCGATTGCAGGTATTCTGGCCCTCGGCGGTTGTGCCCAGTCGGCCTCGGGCAAGCTTTGCCCACTTGAGCCCCCTTCCGTGACACGGGATGCGGCACACGACGTCATGCTTCCCGTAGGATGTCGCTTGGTCGGTCAGTCTGAAGGTACTACCCACGAAATAGTCTGTGACGACGGCCGGACCGGATGGGCTTTCGATTAAGCGCCAAACCTTGATCCTGCCTCACATTCACCTGCACAGCGACGGTCGCCCACGCCACTACGGGCGCAACCGTTCCAACGCGCTTTGCACGGCTTGACGGCGCGGGTCATCTCCCGGCACCTCCGACAACAGGATTTCAGCGTGTTCAAACGCCGCGATTGCCGGCGCGGTATCACCCAGAACCGAATAGGCATTGCCAAGCCGCATCCATCCATCAAGATCGTCAGGCTCATCTTCCAGCCGCGTGGCCAGCCGTTCGACCATCGAGCGGATGAAATCCTGTCGTTCCTCCACACTCATGTCCTGCGCGTTTTCGATGTCTTCCTGTGTCGGGCCGGACGCACTGGTCTTCGGGGCATAGTCGGCCAGCGAGATCGGAGCCTTGCCGATCTTCGCGCCAATCCGGTTGGCTTCGCCAACAAAGCTTTCCATCCACGGGAAAAACCTATCCGCATCGTCCAGCCGGGCCACCAGCGTTTCGTGAGCCCGAGCCTCATCGCCCTTCTGCTCGAGCGAGACTGCCTTGAAAAAGGCAGCACCGGGATTGGAAGGATCCAGTTCGTACGCCCGATCAATCGCGGTGTCCGCTTCAGGTGTCACCACACCTTGCTCTGCGTAGATCAGAACCTCGGCCAACATGGAGAAGACGGCGGAATCGGCCTCCGGTCGTTGTGCGACAACTCTATATGCATCGGCTGCATCCGCATACCGGCCCATTTTCGAATAGGTTTGCCCCAGCAGCATCCAGCCTTCCGAAGGCCCGCCTTCGGGGTCTGAACTGAGCCGGACGTACAGACGATCTGTCAATTCGGCGATTTCCGCCGCTTCCTGCCGTTCAGTGGCACGTTCGGCAAAGGCGACACCTGGGATCTCTGGCGAGCCCATTGCGGAGTAATATCCAAAAGCGAAGACCGGCACGAACACTGCGCTCAGAACGACCATCAAGCGGCCCCCTGCCGCCGGTTTCCCATCTGACAGAACGGACCGGCGCGACTGCACGAGGATCCGTCTCTTGATCTCCTGCTCCGCCGCCGTGGCCTCGGTGTCGGAAATGACACCGCGCTCAAGATCCCGCCGAACCTCATCCAACTGATCCATGAGGACCGCATCCGTGGCGTCAGCCGGGACGGGTGTCCGCGACGACCGATGGCGCAGCGGCAGGCCCATGAAAAGCAGACCTACAACGGATAACAGGGCGAAAACCAACCAGATCATGAACCGTCCTTTGAAGCGTTCTCTTCAATGAAACGCGCAATTTCCGCTTTTTCGTCATCGGAAAATCCCGTTGCGGCAGCCCTGCGCCGGCTTCTCGAAATGACGGTCCAGCCGACAAGCAGCGAAACAAGCGCAAACACGAAGGGCGCCATCCAGAGCGCGAGAGTGGCGCGATTCAGGGGCGGGCGCATCAGGACATAATCGCCATACCGGGCGTGGATGTACGCGATGACCTCCTTGTCGCTGTCACCGGCAACAAGCCTTTCGCGCACCAGTATGCGCAGGTCCCGCGCAACCCCGGCGTTGGAGCTGTCGATGTCCTGATTCTGGCAGACAACGCAGCGCAGTTCCCGTGATATTTCACGGGCGCGTTGCTCCAGTACAGGATCCTGCAACATCTCGTCTGGCTCGACCGCCAAGGCCGTCACCGGAAGCAGCAGGAGGAAAGCAAATGCGATATACCTCATCCGTTCTGGCCCCTTGCTAACGCGCCAGCCTGGATCAATGCTTCCCTGAATGTGGAAATCGCCGTTTCGCCCACGACGGGGCCGACATATCTGAACAACACCGTCCCGTCAGAGCCGACAATGAATGTTTCAGGTACGCCCGAAAGGCCCCATTCAATCCCCACTCTGCCGCTCAGATCAGACCCGATCCTTTCGTAGGGATTGCCAAGCTCAGCAAGCCATTTAGTCGCATCCTCCGGCTTGTCCTTGTAATTGATCCCGAACAACGTCAGCCCGTCCTTTTCGACCATCTGGGTCAGAACCCCGTGTTCGGCCCGGCAGGGCACGCACCACGAGGCAAACACGTTCACGATGACCGGTCGCGGGTTCCCGACCAGATCGGCGCGGGAAAGCCCTGGCGTCTCCAACCCGTCGACAGCGGCCAGATCGAATTCGGGTGCCGGCTGCGAGATCAGAACCGAAGGAATGTTGTTCGGGTCCCGGTCCGGGTTCAAGCCCCACAGAAAAAACCCCCCGAAAATGGCCGCGATTGCCAGCGGAATGAATGCCAGTATACGTCCCATGCCTACTCCGCAGGAAGTGCTGCGGGCGCTGTCGCCTTGCGACGGGGTGCCCCGACGCGCAACCGCCGGTCAGACAGCGAAAGACCCCCACCAAGCACAAGCATCGCCGATCCGATCCAGATAAAGTTGACCAGAGGTTCATACAGGATGCGCAGGGTCCAAGCCCCTTGCGTGCTCTCGTCCTCGGCGGCCGGATTTGCGATGGACGCATAGAGATCACCGGCCATTGTCGATCTGATGGCGCTCTCTGTGGTGGTGGTTTGCGCGACCGGATAGGTACGCCGCTCCGGGAAGAGATCGGTGACATAGTTCCCCTCCCGGGCCACACGAAGCGTGCCACGATCCGCGAAGTAATTTGGCCCACGCACACGTTCGGCCCCCTCAAAGGTGACATCGAACCCACCAATGCTGACCTCTGTACCGGGCCGGACAAAGATGATTTCCTCGGATTTCCAGACCGTCGAGCCGATAAATCCGAACATCGCCATCGCGAGCCCCGCATGAGCCAGTGTCATCCCATGAGAGGATCTGGGCAGGTTGCGTGCACGGCGCACCGATTCCGGGAACGGTGCCTCAAACAGCTTTATGCGCATCGCCCATTCCCGCAGGGTTGAGAAAAACAGCCAGAATGCAAGCATCAGCGACAGATACCCCAACACCGGACCGCCCTCGGCGAGATACCAGGTCACCAATGTCGCGAGCACGGCCAGAACGACCACGAAACGCAACCGCTGCAGAACGCCCGCCAGATCGGCACGTTTCCAGGACAGGTAAGGCCCCAGCCCCATCGCAAAGACGAGCGGCAGCATCACGGGAATAAAGGACGCATTGAAGAAGGGCGGCCCCACCGACAGTTTTTCACCGCCCGTCGCGGCTTCGTAGAAGAGCGGGTACAAGGTGCCGAACAGCACAATGCCGGTGGCCGTGGCCAGCAGCAGGTTGTTCACCAATAGCCCCGCTTCCCGGCTGATCGGCTTAAACAGGCCGCCGGGCTCCATTGTCGCGCGCGCCAGGCAAACAGAGCAAGGGAACCGCCGATCGAAACGGCCAGCAATCCAAGGATATAAAGTCCCCTTTCCGGGTCGACCGCGAATGCATGCACAGAGGTCAGCAGGCCCGATCGGACAATGAACGTGCCCAAGAGCGATAGGGAAAAAGTCAGGATCGCCAGAAGGATTGTCCAGCTTTTGAACGCATCCCGTTTCTCCGTCACGATTGCGGAATGCAGCAGTGCCGTGCCCATCAGCCATGGCATGAAACTGACGTTCTCAACGGGATCCCAGAACCACCAGCCGCCCCAGCCAAGCTCATAATAGGCCCACCAGGATCCCAGCGCGATGCCTGCGGTCAGGCTCATCCAGGCAGCCAGCGTCCACGGACGTACCCACCGTGCCCAGGCCGCGTCCACCCGCCCTTCGATCAGGGCGGCAACCGCGAACGAAAAGACAATCGAGAACCCGACATACCCGAAGTAGAGAAGCGGCGGGTGCATGGCGAGACCGACATCCTGCAATAATGGGTTGAGGTCCTGACCGTCGTCTGCCGGAGGGAAAACGCGGTCGAAGGGATTGGACGTCAGCAGCATGAAAGTCAGGAAACCGACACTGATCCAGGCCTGCACCGACAGCGTTCTTGCCTTCAGCGACAGAGGAATGTTCGATCCGAAGAGGGCGACCGCCGCACCAAACACCGTCAGGATAAGGGTCCACAGCAACAGGGATCCTTCGTGACTGCCCCAGGTGCCTGCCACCTTGAACAGCATCGGTTTGAGTGAATTGGAATTCTCCACCACGTTCTTGACCGTGAAGTCGCTTGTGACGAAGGCTTGCATCAGCGCCAGAAACGCGATGCCGACAAAGAAAACCTGACCGAACGAGGACCATCTGGCAGACTGCATCCACAGGATGTTTCCGCGCCCCGCACCGAGGATGGGCAGCACACTTTGAACAAGCGCCATGGCCAAGGCCAGTGCCAGCGCGAAATGACCGATTTCAGGTGTCAAAGGATCATCAGCCTCTTCAATGAATTCACTGGATCGACGTCTGTCTAGCAAATCGTCCGGCGAACTGTGAGTGGTTGCTTTGTCACCGTTTGTAACAGGATGCTGTGACAAATGATTACAAAACGGCCCGCGCTTGGCCTTTAATCAAAGCGCTATAACGCCAATGTATCTAGGGTAAGTCTGAAAGGAATGAGAAATGAAAAAACAAGAAATTATTGCGCTTGGCGTGGTGATCGCGGTTGGCATGGCGCAAACAGCATTTGCGGAATCCGACGGGGCTGCCGACAGCAAGCCTGACAGCGGGAATATGTCCGGCATGGCGATGGGCGATGGCGACAATCAGATGGGCATGATGGGCGGGGACATGATGCCGATGATGCGAAAAATGATGAAGATGCATGCCGCTATGATGGGTGGCCAGGGCAACATGATGGGAATGATGGATCGGGACATGATGTCGACAATGATGTCCGGTGGACAGCCTCATGAAATGGCCGCGCAGATGTCCGAAAAAATGCGGGAGTTCGATGCGAATTCCGATGGAGCGTTGACACTTGACGAGTTCGAAGCCTTGCATATGGACGCAATGCGCGCGCGCATGGTAGATCGCTTTCAGCATCTCGATGCGGACGGTAACGGCCAGATCTCTCAGGACGAGATGGAAGATGCCGGTACACGGATGAGCAAAATGAACGGTACTTCCACCGGAACGGACATGGAAGGTCATCATGACAGCGAATAAGGGTCAAGCCTGCGGCACTCAGCTTGATGGGGGCAAATTATGGCCTTCTTTCTGACGCGCCGCGGCGCAAGCCTTGCGATGTTGGCCAGTTCCGTTGCACCTTTCTCGGCTGTCGCCCAGACCGCCGAGGTCTGGTCGGCGGACATGGCAGCAGATGCGCTGCAACAGGACCTGATCCGGATGATCGACGTTCGGTCGCGACCGGAATGGACCGACACCGGCGTTGCCGACGGTACCTGGCCCATCAGCCTGCATGAGGACCGTTTCGCCGAGCGGCTTTTTGCCGCCCGGGAACGGGCCGAAGGGCGGCCTGTCGCGCTCATCTGTGCGACAGGCGGGCGGTCTGGCCGCGTCATGCGAAGTCTTCGGCAGGCTGGCTACAGCGGCTTTCTTGACGTATCCGAAGGCATGCTCGGTTCTGCCGCCGGACCGGGCTGGATCGCGGGCGGTTATCCGGTCGTCAGTGTCGATATGGCTCTGGCGGCGCTGCCAGAGGAATTGAGTTGAAGTGAAACTGTTGAACCGTCGAGAACTGTTGGGCCATGCCGCAGGCTTTGGGGCTGCATTTGCCCTGCCATCGGCTGCATTCGCGGCATCGGACAAGAGGCTCGCGTATCCTCCCCTTCTCGATGCGACGACATCCCGGCTTTTTCAGCTGGAAGCCCGCACGGGCGAGACCCGTTTTGACGACGGTGCCGCCAGCGAAACGTTCGGCTACAACCAGGGATACCTTGGCCCGACGATCCGGGTGCAGGCCGGGGTCGAGACACGGGCAGAGGTGCACAACACGCTTGGCGAGCCGATGTCGGCGCATTGGCACGGGTTGGTTGTTGCCGGTGAGTTCGATGGCGGACCACATCAGGCCATCGCACCGGGAGACACCTGGAAGCCGGTGCTGGACCTTGACCAGCCCCCGGCAACGGCCTGGTATCACAGCCACATTCACGGCGCGACGGCACGGCAGGTCATGCTGGGGCTGGCGGGTGTTCTGCAGGTGACGGATGACGCGGATGACGCCCGTGGATTGCCATCCGCCTACGGGGTCGATGATCTGACCCTTGTATTGCAGGACCGTCAGTTCAACTGGCGCGGACGCCTGAAATACGATCCCGGCATGCACCAGTCCATGAACGGGTTTCAGGGCGACACAATGGTTGTGAACGGTCAAATCGGCGCGTCGGCAGCGGTTCCGAAGGGGATCGTGCGGTGCCGTGTCGTCAACGGCTCGAATGCGCGGGTTTACCGCCTGTCCATGTCTGACAGCCGGTCGCTTCATCTCATCGCGACAGATGCCGGATTTCTGGATCGACCGATTGCGCTGAACCGCCTGACCCTTGCACCAGGAGAGCGCGCAGAAGTGCTTGTGGATTTCACAAGCGGGCGGGACAGTGTTTTGAAGTCCGACGATATCATTAATTCGGCCATGGGCGGAATGATGGGCGGCGGCGGTTCCGGCAGTCCATTCACCGTGCTGCCTTTCGCTGTCGACACAACCCTTCCGGTTCGCATCGACGCCCTGCCCGGCTCTCTGGACGGGCAGTTGCCTGATCTTGCGGTCAAGGACGCGCCAGTCCGACGTCTGTCACTGGATATGTCGATGGGCATGGGGATGATGTTCTCGCGGTCCGGTAACCGATTTTCGATCAACGGCGCGTCATACGATTCGGGAACGCTCAATTTTTCCACCAAACTCAACAGCATCGAGCGTTGGATTGTGCGTGGGGCCATGATGATGCACCCGTTCCATGTTCACGGCGTCCGGTTTCAGGTCCTGTCGGAAAACGGTACGGCACCGCGTGCAGAGAACAGGGGTTGGAAGGATACGGTACTGGTGGATGGTGAAGTGGAGCTTGCGATGAAATTCGAAAAACCTGCCTCAGCGGCTGCGCCCTACATGTATCACTGCCACATTCTGGAACACGAAGACGGCGGCATGATGGGGCAATTCAGTGTTGCTTAGCGCAGAAATCCCTTTACCCTCCGCTGACAGGAACCTTTAGGGGAATCCTATTCCTCGATAGAGGTTTGAGATGAAAACCGAATTGCACATCAAGCGGCTGACCCTCGCCGGCGGGCTGTTGATCGTCATCTCTGCGCCTATGCATTTCATCTTGCCCGAGCAAAGGCCAATTGTCTTCGCAGCTCTCTTTCTTTTGGTGCTCCATGCCGCTTAGCAAACCGCGCCTGCATCGGGTTGGGCTATGGTTGGTGGTTGCGCTTGGCGTACTTTTGATAGCCATATGGGCAATGGGATATGGCCCGGCGATAGCCCGCGAGACTATCGAGGTCTGGATAGAGCGGGCCGGCGCTTTGGGACCGTTGCTCATCATCGTGCTCATGATGGTTTCGATCGTGGCAAGCCCCATTCCAAGTGCACCGGTCGCACTGGTGGCAGGCGCGGCGTATGGTCATGTTGCCGGAGCTGTCTATGTCGCCATCGGGTCGGAACTGGGTGCACTCGTGGCATTCATCATCGCCCGCTATATCGGGCGCGACCACGTTGAGCGCTGGCTTGGGGATAAGGCCGGTTTCGGGTTATTGGGCTCTCAAAATCTGTTGATGTTGACGGTGTTCGCGTCTCGCCTCTTGCCCTTCATCTCGTTTGACGCAATGAGCTACGCTGCCGGTCTCAGCCGCCTGCGCCTTTGGCGGTTCCTGATCGCAACTCTGGCAGGCATTCTTCCAGCCAGTTTCCTGCTCGCGCATTTCGGAGCAGAGGCCATGTCGGGAGATTTCGGCACTGCTGAGTGGATCATCATCGGTCTTGGATTGATGACTGCCGCACCGTTGCTGGTCGCAGCGCTCTGGCGAACAAATCGGTCAACCAACGCTTCCTAAGTCTGAGTATGTCAGCAAAAATGAAAACCGTGATTGCCTACTTTACCATTGACCTTCCCCCACAGGAAGCTGCGACCGTGAATCGCTATGGATACACAAACACCACAACTCCGCCGGGATTTCCTGTACTACGCCACCGCCGGAACGGGCGCGGTTGCCGTAGGGGCTGCGGTCTGGCCATTGCTCAATCAGATGAACCCATCCGCCGATGTCCGCGCGCTGTCCCAGATCCGCGTCGATATCTCCGGTGTGGAACCCGGAACGCAATTGACTGTCAGTTTTCTCGGCAAGCCGGTGTTCATCCGGCACAGGACCGACGCGGAAATCGCGCAGGCCCGTTCGGAAGATGTGCTTTCCCTTCCTGATACCGTCGCCAGAAATCCCAACATATCCGGAGATGACCTGGCCACCGATGCAAACAGGGCAGTGGCGGGAAATGAGAATTTCTTGGTCATGATAGGCGTTTGCACGCATCTGGGATGTGTACCACTTGGTGACGGAGCCGGCGATTTTGGTGGTTGGTTCTGTCCCTGTCATGGCTCCCATTATGATACAGCAGGACGCATTCGAAAGGGTCCGGCACCGGAGAACCTGCATATTCCCACGATGTCCGTTTCGGAAGACATGATACTGACCCTGGGCTGACAGGAGCTTCGCGCATCGCGAAGGCCCATAAAATTCATACGCAGCGTTGTCGGAAGAGTCTTGACCCTCCAGTAACTGGAAGGGTTATGTGTTCAATTGTCTTGAAAACGGGAATTAGAAGATGGCCACGGACCAAGAACATCATCACGACATGACGCGCACCTCGACCGCATCAGACCCAGATACAGCGACCGACCCGGTGTGCGGCATGACCGTCGAGATAGACGAAGACACGCGCAGTGCCGAGTATGATGGAGAGGTCTTTCATTTCTGCTCGGAAAACTGCGAAACCAAGTTTGGCAAAGACCCATTTTACTATGCGTCGGGAAACGCCCAAAAGACACCAGCACATGGCGAGGCCGGTACGCAATGGACCTGCCCGATGCATCCGCAAATCCTGAAGGATGAGCCCGGGTCCTGTCCGATCTGCGGCATGGCGCTTGAACCGATGCTTCCATCGGACGAGCCGTCAGAAGAGTTGTCCGATTTCACAACACGCATGTGGATCAGCGCGGCAGCCGCCGTTCCGCTGGTTATCCTGACGATGGGTGAACTGGTCGGCCTACCTGTGCGGGAATGGATCGGACATCAGACGGCCGTCTACATCGAATTCGTCCTCGCAACCCCGATCATTCTCTGGGCGGCTCTTCCCTTCTTCAAAAGGGGGTGGGAATCGATCAGGAATATATCGCCGAACATGTGGACCCTGATCGCGCTTGGCGTCGGGGCTGCCTATATCTATTCGCTTGCCGCAACATTCCTGCCCGGCATTTTCCCCGAAGCGTATCGAAACGGCCAAAGCGTCGGGACATATTACGAAGCTGCGGTTGTGATCGTTGCGCTGATCTTTGTCGGTCAGGTGCTCGAGTTGCGCGCCCGCGAACGGACGGGTGATGCCATCCGTGCATTGCTCGATCTCGCACCAAAAACGGCGCGGCGGATCCTGCCGGACGGGACGGAATATGACGCACCTCTCGAACACATTGTTGAGGGTGACAGGTTGCGGGTACGCCCCGGCGACAGCATACCCGTCGATGCCGAGGTCCTCGAAGGGCATTCATCTATCGACGAAAGTATGATCACCGGAGAGCCGTTGCCGGTCGAGAAAACACAAGGCGACCGGGTCACAGGCGGCACGATCAACAAGAACGGCACATTGGCGATCCGGGCCACACAGGTCGGTGCGGACACGGTCCTGTCCCAGATCGTGGACATGGTGGCAGGTGCAAAGCGGTCGCGCGCGCCGATTCAGGGTCTGGCGGACCGGGTATCGTCCGTCTTTGTTCCGACGGTTGTCGTCATTGCGATCATATCCTTCGTTGTCTGGCTGTTCTTAGGGCCCGATCCCGCGCTCGCCTTCGCTGTTACTGCAGCCGTATCCGTTCTTATCATTGCTTGCCCCTGTGCCTTGGGCCTTGCGACGCCCATTTCGATCACAACGGCGGCGGGCCGCGGGGCACAGGCTGGCGTTCTGATCAAAGACGCCGAAGCACTGGAACGCATGGCGCGTGTCGATACCGTCATCGTTGACAAGACCGGAACACTCACCGAAGGGCGCCCCAAGCTGACAGACGTGGTGCCCACGGGGGACAAGGCTGAAAATGACCTGCTGACAATGGCTGCGGCCCTCGAACGGGGCTCCGAACATCCGCTGGCCGAAGCAATAGTCGAGGGTGCGCTGGCACGGGGGCTGACGCTTCCGAACGCAACGGAATTCGAAGCCGTGACTGGCAAGGGCGTGAAAGGCATGGTCGATGGCCAGGTCGTGGCACTTGGGAATCCCGCCATGATGGCAGAGATCAACGTTGACGCTTCGATTGCGGAATTTGCTGCGGACGACCTTCGTGAATCTGGAAAGACAGCAATGCTTGTGGCGATAGATGGCACTTTTGCCGGCATTGTCGCTGTTGCCGATCCCATCAAGGAGTCCACGGCAGACGCCATCGATGACCTTCATCGCCTCGGTCTCAGGGTCATAATGGCAACCGGTGACAATCAGAAAACCGCCGAAGCCGTCGCCGCAAAGCTGGGTATTGATGAAGTCCACGCAGGCGTCTTGCCCGAAGACAAGAAGGCATTGGTGGACTCCCTCAGACAAGAAGGGGCCCGGATCGCCATGGCAGGAGACGGCGTGAACGATGCCCCTGCCCTGGCGGCGGCTGATGTGGGCATTGCGATGGGCACCGGTGCCGACGTTGCCGTGGAAAGCGCAGGCATCACCCTTCTGGGTGGTGATCTTGTCGGCATCGTGCGTGCGCGCCGATTGGCAAAGGCAACGGTGCGAAACATCAAGCAGAACCTGTTTTTTGCCTTCGCCTACAATACCGCAGGTGTGCCCATCGCGGCTGGTATTCTCTACCCGTTTTTCGGCCTTCTTCTGTCGCCGATGATCGCCGCCGCCGCGATGAGCCTGTCTTCGGTCTCCGTCATTAGCAATGCACTGCGGCTGCGACGGGTACGGCTTTAGTCGCAAACTAAGGAGATAGATGATGGCAGGCGGACATCAGGGGCATATGCCGTCCGGCGGCAAGGGGCTGGCGATATCAGCCTAGTTGACCGGCATCTATTTTGTGATTGAACTGGCGATTGGCCTATGGACAGGGTCAATCGCGGTCATCTCCGACGCGTTCCATACCTTTTCGGCCGTGGGCGGTGTGCTGGTCGCCATTGTCGCGGCGCGTATGGCGTTGCGTCCGGCGGATGAAGAGCGGAGCTTTGGCTGGGCGCGCGCCGAAATCATCGTCGCCCTTGTGAATGGCGGCTTCTTGCTGGCCATGGCGGTTGTTGTCATCGCGATGGCTGCCATGCGCATGTCTGCGCCAATTGATCTTCCAACGGGTCCGATGCTGATTGCGGCTGCCGGGGGGCTCTTTACGGAGTTCATTTCGCTTGCGCTGATCTGGAAGCAAAGCAAGGAAGATCTGAACACGAAGGGAGCGTTCTGGCATATCATCCAGACCTTTGTTGGCAGTCTGTTGATCATCGTGACCGCCCTCGCAATCGAATTCACCGGGTTTCTGCTGATCGACCCGCTGCTTGGCATGGCGTTCGGGTTTGTCCTGCTATGGGCGAGCTGGGGATTGCTGAAAGAAGCGGCGCATCTTTTGATGGAAGGCACGCCTCCCGAAGTGAGTCTGCCTGAAATCAAACGTACCCTTGAAGAACTGCACGAGGTTTCCGATGTTCACCATATTCATGCCTGGGCGCTGACAAGTGGCAAGCATGTCTTCTCCGCGCATCTGCGTGTCACAGAGCAAGCAGATCAAGAAGAGGTCCTGCAAACCGCCTACGACATGCTGCGTAAGGACTTCGGGTTCTTTTTCGCAACCCTGCAGATCGAAACACGGTGCTTCGACGAAAGCGGCGCTGAGGCAATCGACCTTTCAGCGGCGAGCAGTAAGACAGGGCATAACGGCGATCTTTGAAAACAGGTCATCGTCGCGGGCAGCAATTCTCATTGTTATCGGGCAAGCGAAATACCCGCCAAGCTTTGCTACCGCACCTTTTGTTATCTCGAACCGGGCATGGTCCGGCTGATCCATTCAGGGGCGCAAATGATACGTTCCCCGGGTCGGATTTGCGATCCGGCCATCATTCACAAGCTTTCGCAAGGCCCGATAGGTGGCCTCGTGCGAAAGGTGCAGCGCGCTGGCAAAATCGACAACGGAGCTTTCAAGCAGGCCCGCCACCATACCGGCATAGACCCGTTCTTCTGCGCGGCGGATGCCTACGATCTCAAGCGCCTGACGTTGCGCTTGTATCTGCTGTGCCGCTTGCCGCGCATAGGCGCGTGCAAAATCCGGATCTGCAAAGGCAGACAAGACCGCCGCTTTGTCGATCTGTACAAACGCCCCAGCCTCCGCCACGACCGCATCGCAGTGGTATCTATCCGAAAACACCGATGCTTCGGCAAGGCTCATCCCGGGCTCGGCACGGTAGATGATAAATCGTTCGCCATCCGGGCCGACACGCTCAAGATGAACGCGCCCGCACTTAACAACATAAAGGCCGCAGGTCCGCGCGCCCTGACGAAAGACCGTATCCCCTGCGGCCCTCGTCAGCGGACGCAAGGCGGAGGGCGGTATGAGATTATAGGGTTCAGGCATCATATGATCCAAATCATCATTTCAGGGTCCGATCAGGTACTAGGCTGAATCCGAATACACTCAGGAAAGGCTGGTCCATGCGACTGATACCCGTTCTCTTCGCTGTCTTGCTTGCGACACCCGTTACGCCGCAACAAATGCATTCATCCATGGGTCACGCGTCCGACGCCCCAGGAAACCGGCCAGTCCGCCTTCGCCGCATTGGCCGAAATAGTTGTGCTGCTCCAGGCCGATCCCGAAACCGATTGGGGCGCCGTCAATATCGACAAACTGAGGGACCATCTGGTCGATATGGACCTTTTGACACGAAAGGCAGAGGTCACCCGCATTCTGCGGCCCGACGGGGCACGGTTCGAAGTGCGTGGCAGCCCGCGTGTCCTGTCGGCCATCAACACAATGGTTCCCGCCCATGCACCGTTCCTTGCCGGTGAAACAGGCTGGAGTGTTGCGTCAGAAGAAATGGAGGATGGTGTCGCACTGATCGTGGGTGGCGATGGTGAACAAATACAGGGCCTTGGTTTCTTTGGTCTGATGACAATCGGTGTACATCATCAAGAGCACCATCTGATGATTGCGAAAGGACGCAAGCCGCATCATTGAGCACGCGCCCAAGGCTCATATGCGGACCCAGGCCGCAATGGTCACTTCGCCAACACTACGCTCGGATATTCACAAAGAATCTGATGTCGACACCAGATCCGCAGAATTAACCGTCACACGCCTGCGGGACCATACGATCAGGGCCGCGCCAAGGATAATCATCGGCAACGACAGCAGTTGGCCCATTGTCAGCCCATAGCCCGCCCAATGAACCGCATGTCCAATCGGGTTGTCCTGCGTGACGAACTGCATATCAGGCTGCCGGAAGAACTCGACAAGGAACCTTGCGCTTCCGTATCCCGCCAGGAACAGGCCAGTAAGGCTTCCGGGAAAGCGCAGCCAACCGCGTTTCCAGGCCAGAAAGATCAGGACCGAGCCAAGCAGGATACCCTCCAGAAGAGCCTCATAAAGCTGGGACGGATGGCGGCCACACAGGCCCACGACGCCCGCACAGGACTGGGCCGCCTCGCCGGGGAATGCCACCGCCCAGGGCACATCGGTCGGACGGCCCCAAAGCTCGTTATTGGTGAAGTTGGCCAGCCGACCGAGGAAAAGACCCGGTGGTGTTGCAACAGCGAGCAGATCCGCCGTTGATAGAACGGGTGCGCCGTTGCGATAGCAAAAAAGCAAGGTGGCCACGACCACGCCGAAAAAGCCGCCATGAAATGACATACCACCCTGCCAGACCATGAAGATTTCGACGGGGTTCTGAAAATAGTACTGAGGTTGATAGAAAAGCACGAACCCCAGCCTGCCCCCCACGATCACGCCCAGAATGATCCATGTCAGCAGGTCTTCCAGTTGCTTGGGTTGCAGCGGCGGCGCCCCGGCCCCCCAGACTGACGAAGAGCGGACCAATGCGACACAGATGCGCCAGCCGATAAGGAGGCCAACAATATAGGCCAGCGCATACCAACGCAGGGCAAAGCGGAACGATCCGATATCAACGGCAAAAATCTCTGTTCCGATGTCAGGAAATTGGATAATCGAAGTCAGCATTCTTTGTTACCTTTGCCTGTTTCACACAAAGCCACATTTTGTTTCCCGCAACGGACGTTGGCGCGTTCAACCCTGTTGTCCCCAGCCCAAAGCGCTGTGGTGAATGTGCCATCCTTGCGTGCGGGAGTCGGTTCCGTTGAACCAGAGATGACGCACATCGGCACCCGCGTCCATGTGTTCAGGCGCTTGTATCCCATGAGTTTTGTACTTGTTTGTAACGGTTGGAAGCTCCGCCGCCTACTGGATCCGTCCGTCGCGGGAAATCAGCCGATCAAGGTCGCGCTCCATGATCTGAATTCGCTCCCGCGTCCTGCAACGACCATTGCGCAACCACATCTATGATCACGGATATGTTCATTGAAGTTGCGCGCGCCCGGCACAATTCAACGGATCATGACGGCACATAATGGTGATAACCGGGATCAAAGCAGGACCAGCGGCATCGCAAAAGGAGTTCAGATGTTTATACGGTCCCTCGCAGCGACACTTTTCATCGCTTTTGTTGCATTAGCTGCAAACGCCCCGCCCCTCTATGCGCAAGGAAAGACAATTCCATTCGATGGAAGCTGGAAAGAACAGGGCCTCTTGCGGCTCTTTTCGAACGAGTACGGCCTGCAAGGTCGGCGGCTGGACGTGATTTCCGATGGCACGGTTTCGGTTCTCTGGCGTCCGGTCAGCGCAGCCCTTGGCACCGCAAAGGCAGCAATGTGGGAATGGTCCGTCACGCAGGGTGTTAAGGGAACCGACCTCACACGGCGCGGCGGCGATGATCGCAATCTTGCTTTGTACTTCATATTCGTCGATCCGCAGACCGCAAGCACGCTTGGCCGAACAACGGCGCGCAAATTGCTGCGTGATCCCAATACGCGGGCGCTGGTTTATGTCTGGGGTGGCAATCATGCGAAAGGCGCATTGCTGAACAGCCCCTACTCGACGGGTCTCAAATCGAAAATTCTGCAAACGGCGCAAACCGGCAACTTCACCGAGAATGTGAACCTGGATCGCGATTTCGTGCGTGCGTTCGGGGACATGCCAAAGGTTCTGGTCGGTCTTGCGGTGACAGCCGACAGCGATGATACCGACGGAAAGATCCTTGCGGCCATTCAGGACCTGCAGATACGTTAGGTGCTCTCCGGTATTCCGCCAAACCTGGGCGCCGATCTGCAATGTATCAATATATCTCGCCGGGACGCCCTTCCGCAACGGTGGGGGATGTGGGTTGCAGGCCCCAGAAACGGAATACACGGAAACCCATGCTTAAGCGTCTTCAGATGATGGTTGCGCTTGGCGCAGCCACGCTCCCCCTGCCCCTGAGTGCGGCTTCGGTGCCTGTCACCCTGACGCCCGGCCTTCACCCGGATCGGGTCGCGGGACATTGCAATGCTTGGATTCAATGGCACCTGTCCCGGCCCCGAAATCAGACAGCGCCAGAACGATATTCTGCGGGCGCGGGTGGAAAACGGGCTGGAGGACGGGACCCTCGTACACTGGCATGGCATTCGGTTGCCCAACGCGATGGACGGCGTAAACGTGCTGACACAGGATGTCATCATCCCGAATGAGGGTTACGAGTACCGGTTTCCGGTTTCCGGTTCCCGATGCCGGAACCTACTGGTATCACTCCCACTACCTTTCCTACGAACAGGTCGCCCGCGGACTGTTCGGCCCCTGATCGTCGAAGAACCTGCCCCGCCAGACGTGGATCAGGACATCACGGCCATCCTCTTCGACATTCGGCTTGATGACACCGGCCAGTTCGACATGGAATTCGACCGCGCTGATTTCATAACAGCAGGTAGGCTGGGGGACTTGATGACCACCTTCCTGTCGTCTGAGCAGGCGCGGCTGGGGGATCACATCCGGTTGCGTCTGATCAATCCGACACCGGATCGCATTTTCGAGATACGTATCGACGGGCTGACGGGCTTTTGTGTGGCCTATGACGGGATGCCGCTGCCCGAGCTGGTTTCGCTGGGCAATCTAAAACTCGCACCGGCGCAGCGCATCGACATCATCGCAGATGTGACGGGTGATGTGATCCTAAGAGAAACCGTGCCTTCGGGTGGCGAGGAACTGGGGGGCATTATGTTG
This sequence comes from Sulfitobacter sp. 15WGC, assembly GCF_005068605.1. Taxonomy (NCBI): domain Bacteria; kingdom Pseudomonadati; phylum Pseudomonadota; class Alphaproteobacteria; order Rhodobacterales; family Roseobacteraceae; genus Sulfitobacter; species Sulfitobacter sp. 15WGC. Next base: position 34,038 of record NZ_SZNL01000019.1, read on the forward strand.
AACGGTCAGCGACAAATCCGGTCTGCGCCGATAGCTCCCCTCCCCGCGAACCTCGTGCCCGCGCCCGGAGAGATCACGCAAACGGCAGATCTCTTCATGCAAGGCGGTGCCGGGGACGGCGCGCACGGCGGGTTCGGGGGCTGGGCCTTCAACGACGTGAGCGGTCTGCCGAACAAACCGCTGATTTCGGCAAGACGTGATGAAGCAGTGCAGGTGCGGATGGTGAACGACACTGCTTTTCCGCACGGTATCCACCTGCATGGCCACCATTTCTGGGAAACCGATCAGAATGGTGCGCGAACCCACCTTCGCGACACGACCCTCGTAGCGCCGGGCGAGACGATGACGATTGTGTGCGTACTCGACAATCCCGGCGCGTGGATGCTGCACTGCCATATGCTGAGCCATCAGGCTGATGGCATGGCGACCTGGATGCAAGTCAGCTGAGGTCGGAGCGGTGGTTGCGCCAACCGTTGACGCGAAGCTGTGCCACAACGGGATATCGCTCTTAACAACAAGCACAGGCCCGTCATACAAAAGTTTACATGGCACTCGCCAAAATTTGCCTATGCTCAGGTTGTGAATGACGCTGGTCTGATAATCGGAAAGGTGCGCAATGCCATCAAAAATCCATTCTGGCGTGATTGTGGCCCATCTGTTCATGGGCATGACGGCGGGCATGGTCCTTGCCGAGCCATTGGAGTTCGCCGACCTAGACCCACCGGTCGGGAACAATGCGCAGGAACCCACCCTGTTCGCACTGCAGGATGATCGGGTCCTGCTGGGTTGGACCGAACCACACCCTGCCGGGTTTGCGGTAAAATTGTCGGTCCTTGAAGACGCAGAATGGAGCGCGGCCCGCACTGTTACCGTGTCCGACGAACTCTTCGTGAACTGGGCCGATTTTCCGTCCGTTGTTGCGCTTGATGACGGTACCTTTGCGGCTCACTGGCTGTGGGAAAATTCCAAAAACGACTATGCCTATGACGTCAAGATCTCTCTTTCGCCGGATGAGGGCCTGACATGGAGCGCACCGATAACGCCACATGATGATCGGTCGGTTAGCCAACACGGTTTTGTCACGCTCCAGCCGCTCGAAGACGGTTCCTTGATGTCTGTCTGGCTTGACGGACGCGCATATGACAAGCCGCTTTTCACCAGCGCAGCCAGCAACTACCCGGATGCAATGCAGTTGCGCGCAACCCGGATCACGCCCGAAGGTACGCGAACCGATGATGTTCTTGTCGATGCGCAGACCTGTTCATGCTGCCAGACGTCCGCCGCATCGCTGGACGATGGCACCGTCCTTGTCGCATACCGCGACAGAACAGATGCGGAAATCAGGGATATATCTGTCGTAAGACACCAAGGCGGCATGTGGTCAGAACCAACAAACGTCCACAATGACGGCTGGGAAATCTCCGGCTGCCCGGTCAATGGCCCCGCCATCGCGACCGCCGGTCAAACAGCCGCCGTGGCCTGGTTCACGGCTGCAAATGACAAGCCGGAAGTCAAGGTTGCGTTCTCTTCCGATGGTGGCAGAAATTTTGGCGATCCGGCGAAAGTCAGCCTCGGGATTCCCGCCGGTCGGGTCGATATTCTCATGCTGGACCCTCAGACTGCGTTCGTGACGTGGGTCGAATGGGCAAATGAGAGCGAGGTGATCCTTGCTTGCCAGATCACAACCGGTCAGCAGTGTAAGGACCTGCAACTGATTGCGCGAAACAACGGCGCAGGTTCGGTCAACTTCCCGCGCACGGCGCGAACGAATGAAGGGGTTTACCTGTCGTGGACACAGCCCAGCAACTCGGATGATCCGGAACCGAGTTCGACTATACGCACGGTTTTCGCTTCCTATTGAAGGTTTCCGGACGAAAGCTGATGGTTCTTTCGCTTGGCTCACATCAGGAGTGGGTCCAACGATCACCGTCAACAAGAATTGCATTTCCTGCAATAGGGCTACCGGCAAATGACGGTGATTTCTCATCCATAGTGACTGGTCTCTGGCCCGGAAATTGTAGCGTGCCACGCTTTTTCATGATCCCGGTCCCGAGCATATGACCCACCAGCGCTACCCAGGCAATGCCGGTGAAATTCAGAAAGAAGGGAAGATCTGCGACAGAAGTAGTGCCCCCGATGGCGAACACCCACAGGCCGAACCCATAAATCGCTGAGGGCAAAAACCAGTTCGTCTGCCCCGCGATACGGTGCCAAATTGGTCTAAAGACGAACAACCAACCGACGGGATAGCCAATCAGGCCAACAAGATAAAAATGTACGAAATATCCTGCGAAATCACCGTTCGGCAGACCAAGGCTGCCGAGTAAGCTCCTCGCTAGCCCGTGCGGTGACAACCGCGAAAAGCCCAAGCCCGGGCTGATGATCTGACCCAACAGATCGAACGCGACGGTCGCAAAGAAACCTGCGACGAACATTAACCCTAAAGTTCGGGCGTTGAATGCGGGTAGTGAACCTGTTGTGCGAGAATCAGTATCAACTGTATTCATGGCGATTCTTTCTTTGTATTGCGGGCGATCAAATAGACAGGGCTAATGTAATGACCAATTGTTGACCCAGCGACGTTCTCGGCAACTCCCGATCACTTTCCATCTTGATGAGATCGGTCTGTTTATGAACCCCGCCACAATAACCAACCTAATGACAGAACGTGGGATGTGCACTGCTGGCTCTAATATGTGATTATCCGTTACCGCCGTCAGCCTCCATGCCGAGAGAATGCTGACCGCCACAAGCACTTTGTGGCTTTGTACGCGCTGGTTCACAATGAGCGCTGCTTATGAGTCGGTGTCGCCGGAATTTCTCGTCTTTTCACCCCGCGCAGCAGCTGAGTTTGGCTACATCCTTGTCGAAGGTTTGTGCGGCGAGTTTCAGCCCTTCGACCGTGGTCAAATAAGGAAAGATCGTCTCTCCGAGCGCCCGTGCGGTCATGCCGAATATCAGCGCCATTGCCAGTGTCTGAATCGTGTCCGACCCCTCCGGTGCTGCGATCTGACCGCCCAGCAGGCGGTCGGTCTTCGCGTCGGCCACCAGCTTAATCACGCCGCGGGTATCGCGTGCAGCGACGGCGCGGGGCACGTTGTCGAGCGTGATCACACTGGTTTTGACCTTGTGCCCCGCCGCCTTGGCCTCAACCTCCGAAAGGCCGACGCCGGCCACTTGCGGGTCGGTAAACACGACCCACGGCATCGCCGCGTTGTCATAGCGCATCTGCTCCAATCCAAGGGCATTGTTGATCGCCACCTTGGCACCATAGGCCGCCATGTAGACGAACTGGTCACGGTCAGTGACATCGCCCGCGGCCCAGACGCCGGCACGCGTGGTCGCCATGTCCTGACCGACCTTGATAGAGCCGCGTGCGTCGGTCTCGATGCCAAGCTCTTCCAATCCAAGGTTCTCGGAATTGGCGATCCGGCCGGTGGTCACAACCAGCCGTTCGGCGGTCAGATCCTCGGTCTTGCCACCCCGTTCGACAATCAGATTGACGCCGCCCGCAGCTTTCGCGACCGAGACGTAAGCAAGACCGGTCTCGACCGCGATGTCTTCGGCCTTCAGCGCTTGCGTCAGCGCCTGGGCCACCTCCGGTTCGGCGCCCGGCAGGAGGCGCGAGCGGGTCACTAGCGTGACCTTCACCCCCAGCCTTGAAGCCATTTGCGCCAGCTCGCAGCCGATATAGCCGCCGCCCAGCACCAAGATGCTTTCGGGCCGGTCAGGCAAAGTCAATAGATCGGTGGAATCGAGGGGCTCCACTGTGTCGATCCCCTCGATCGCTGGCAGGTGGGGGCGCGAGCCGGTGGCGATCAGGACGCGCGGGGCGGATATCACCCGTCCTCCAACAGCGACGCCACCCTCGACCAATCGCGCCGGGCCATCCTCGATATAGGTAACGCTTTTATAGGCGGGCAGCAGGTCTATATATTTCTTGTGCCGCATCTCCTCGACCAGATCGGTGGTGCCTTGCACTACGGCACCCCAATCCACCGCATGATCACAGGGCTCGACGCCCGGGAACCGGGCGGCCGACGCGCCGCCATGCACCGCCTCTGCGGCGCGGATCATCGCCTTGGACGGCACGCAGCCGACATTCACACAGGTGCCGCCGGTGGTGCCGTGCCCGATAAGCGCCACGCGCTTTCCGGCATCGGCTGCCGTGATCGAGGCAGAAAACCCGGCCGAGCCGGCACCAACGACAATGAGATCGTAGTTGTCATCGCGGGTTTCACTGGCAGTGCAGCAATCGTCTTTCGTTACAGTTTGGTCCATTGGTTCTTCCTTAGCTTGCGATCGGTATCGCGACACGGCCCCGATCAATAATTTTGAATCACACCATCGAACCGATGTCGGAGGCATAGCTCGGATAGGCGAAAATCATGGCCTTGATCTGGTTGGCGGTCTGCCCGGCACCCATGGCCATGGCGAAAAGATTGATCTGCTCCTCGGAGCCCGGCCCGATCAGATGCGCGCCGAGGATCTGTCCGCTGCCCTCTTCGACAAGAACCTTGAATCCGGTATGTTTCGCGCCGACGCGCAGCGACGAATACCAGTCCCCTGTCTTTTCGAAATGGGTGTCGAACTTCAGCCCCTGTTCCCTAGCCACCGCTTCCGACAAGCCCACGGTGGCCACCATCGGGAGGGTGAAGACTACCGACGGGATCGGCGGATAATCCACGGTACGCTCGTCTTCTCCAGCCAGCAGGTTCTTGCCTGCCACACGCCCTTCGAAGGCGGACACCGGGGTCAGCTTGGGCCCACTGGCAGCGCAGTCGCCCGCGGCGAAGATCGCCGGATTGGTGGTGCGCATCGCGTCGCTCACCTTGATGCCACGGCGTGAGTATTCGACGCCGGCGGCCTCAAGGTTAAGGCGATCGATATTGGGCACCCGGCCCGTGCCATGCACCACCAGATCGCAAGTGATCGTTTCGGTGCCGTCGGGAGTTTCCACCGTGACGGTGAATTCGTCGCCCTGCTTTTCGATCTTCGCCACCTTCGCCTTGGTGCGGAGATCGACGCCGAGCTCTTCGGTTGCCTCAACCAGCATTGCGACCAAGTCGGGATCGAAAGGACCCAAGGGGCGGTCCATCATCTCCAGCACTGTCACTTCGCGCGCGCCCGCCCGCTTGACAATATGGGCGAATTCCATGGCGATGAAGCCGCCGCCGACAAAGGCGATGCGGTTCGGTCGCTCAGGCAGTTCCAGGAATTCGGTGCTGGTGGTCAGATGCTCTTCGCCTGGGATGTTCAGCGTCATCGGCCGCGCGCCGGTGGCGATATGAAAATGCTTCGCGGTCAGGGTCTCGCCGTTCAACTCGATCGTATTGGGGCCGGTGAACCGTGCCAGCCCATGCAAGACGTCGATCCCCGCTTTTTCCAACCCGGCTTCGATGCGCGGTGGCATAGCTTCGGTGAAGCTGCGCTTGAAGGCGATCATGTCGGGCCAGTTGACCGAAGGTTGCGCCTCCAGCCCCTTGCCTTCCATGTTTTCGGCCCATTCGACACCCTCGGTGACCGCGACCAGCATTTTCTTGGGGTCGCAGCCGCGCAGGGCGCAGGTGCCGCCATGGGGTTCGCTGTCGATGCTGGCGACGCTCCAGCCTGCATCCGCGGCCATCCGGGCGACGCCATTTCCAGCGGTGCCGCCGCCGATCACGATGAGGTCATAGGTCTTGGTCATACCTGTTCCTTTCCTTGTGCCAGTTTCTCTTGATCCGGCTCACTGCTGAACTGCCTGATTTTCTGAGCCAGAGCGCATATCCCGCCACCGCCAAAGCGGCGGCAACCGAGATCCGCAGAGCAAAGCGGAACTCCAGCCAGAACAGCAGAGCCGAAAGAACAACCGCCAAGCCGATGAGAAGGGCTTTCGGACTGTGCCCTGGTCTGCCGGCTTGCTGCCACAGGGCATATGCAACCGCACTCAGCGAGGCGAAGAGCATCGGGAAAAGCGCGTAGTCGAGCCAACCAACAACGGCAGAAAGTCCGACCCCGGCGACGATCAGCACCAGGAACGGCGTGAAGCAACAGATCGCCGCAAATACGCTGCCGATGAGGCCGCGCCGCAAAAGGGTCGTGGGTTCATTGTTATTGTTCATGTCTGTCATGCTGTCTCCAGCTCCGAGTGCGGGTCGGTGAATGCGATCAGAAATCGCCGGACTCGACGATGTCCGCCGAATAGCCGGTGGCGCGGATTGCTTCGACGATCATGTCCTGATCGGCGGCCTCGTCATCAAAGGCGACGATGTAGGTGCCGGTGCCGAATTCCTCTCCTTCCATGAAGTCGATGATCTCGACCGAGGGAACGCCCCGCATGGCCGCCGCCACCGTGTAGGAGCAGGTCGGGCATGTCAGTTCGCCTACCCCGATATTGATGCGCTGTTCGGCGGCGCTGGCGGGGGAAGCTGCGAGAGTGCCAACGACCGCAAGGGCAAGATGGAGTGACTTCATGGGTTCGGCCTTTCAGTAGGACAGAAGGTATGGGGTGAGATAGGGAAAGATCATCGCGACGGTGACGATGGCGGTGGCAATCCAAAGAATGGATCGCATGAGTTTCCGGTTCATGGGGCGCGCGCAGGTGCCATCCGCGCAGGCCTCAGTCGGGATCGGACGGTAGGCCTTGTAGAATCCATAGCCGATGCAGGCGGCACTCAGCGCGAAGGTGATCCATTTGTACTGGTAGAGAACGCCCAGCTGCGCAATGAAAACGCCGGTAACGCCGAAGCTGACCAGCACCAGCGGCAGGATGCAGCATGAGGTCATCGCCAGCGCGCCAAGCGCGCCGAGCCAGGTTGTCGTCCATGCCTTTTTGTCGGCAGCCCCTGTTTCGTCCATTGCCGTCTGCCGGTCGGCGGATGTGGTTTCAGTCATGGTTCGAATCATCCTTGCCTCAGTGATGATCTTAATCTAGGGTCTGTAGCAGGTACAGGCTCAAGAGGGTCAAACGTGAAAAATCGTCACAGATCGGTGAAGGTCCTCAGGCGCGGAGATCTGGCCAGGCTGACCGGCTGCAATCTCGAGACCATTCGCTACTACGAGAACATCGGCGTTATGCCCGAGCCGCCGCGCTCCAGCAAAAACTATCGCGTCTACGATGATCGGCATGTCGCGCGCTTGTGCTTCATCATGCGCGCGCGCGAGCTTGGGTTCACGCTCGACGAAGTCCGCGATCTGCTCGCCTTGGTCGATGGCGGTGCCCAGACCTGCGGCGAGGTGCAGGGTCTGGCAAATTCGCATCTCGCCTCGGTCCGCGCCAAGATCGACGATCTCAAACGCATCGAACGCGTGCTGTCTTCCACCGTGGCGCAATGCACCGGTGACGATGTCCCTGAATGCCCTGTGATCGACGCGCTGACGGAGGTGACCTGAAGGGCCATAGTTGAGGACGCCCATGCATGTCAGCCAAGCGGACAATGGTGCCAGCGCCGTTGTTTGCGATCATTCGTTCCCCGCGGAGTCCTGCGTGGTCGCCGCATGTTCGGGGACCAGATAGCGCGGCACGATCCACAGATAGGCGACCATGCCGAAGAGCTCGACGAGCGACTGGAAGACGATGACCACGGCCGCCACGTTCCACTCCGGTCCAAGCACCAGCACCAGCGGAAGTACGACGAAGGAGTTGCGGGTTCAGAGCGAGAAGATGACCGTTCGTCACCCGCTAGTGGACAATCCGGCCGCCCGCCCGGTCGCCGCACCGAGAAGTGCTGCGGCGACGAGGTAGGCGACGTAGGCGCCCGCCACCTGCGCCAAAACCGGCAGCGCATCCCGTACCGCGTCGACTTGCGAGGCCGCGATCAGGAACACCACGACAGCCAGAAGCGGAACCGGCAGCCAGGCGAGGCGATTTACGATCGCGGCCCGCTCCGGGCGCGCCTCTGCCCAACGCTCCAGCAGGAAAGCCGCTGTGAGCGGCAGCAGGACAAGCGCCGCAAAGACGGCGGCAATGCGGTCGGCGGCGAGAAGCTCAAAGAATGCCTCGCCGAGAAAAAGCCAAAGGAAGAGCGGCAGACAGGCGAACTGAACCGCGAGGAGGATCGGTGTCGCGGACGCGGCACGCACCGCATCGCCGCGACCGAGATGGGTGAATGTGATGAACCAGTCGGTGCAGGGCACCAGCAGCACGACAAGCACCCCGAGCCGAAGCGCAGGATCGTCAGGCAGGAACGCGATCAGCCCCCAGACCAGCAGCGGCACCAGGACGAAATTGCCGATCAACATGGTGCCGATGAAACGCCGGTCGCGCGTCGCGCGCGGCAGGTGCGCTAGCGGCATCTGAGCGAAGGTAGTGAAAAGCATAAGCCCCAACACCGGCCAAAGCAGCGCCTCGAACACCCCCGAGATACCGGGGGCGAGCGAGCCCAAGACCAGACCGGAAAGGATGGCAGCGAGGTAGATCCAGGCTTGATGGCGTTCGAGATTTTGCAGCTTCATGTCCTGCCCCTGCTCTTTCCGAAGGCGATTTTCAAGAAGACATCACTGGACAGGCCATTGCGACAACGGCTCGTTCGTCGCTTGGAGCGTTGTATGGTCTGTCCGGTTTATACCCGCAGACCGGTCACGACCCAGTCGACAATGCTTTCATGGTAGTTGGGGACGTGGCGATAGCCGAATTGTCTCAGCCGATCAGCCGAACTCTTTGACCTCGAGCATCTGCAAAACGGTGCTCCTCACCGTTTCAGCCGTGCTGCGGATAGACGCAACATCGGCGCGCACAGATCGCTTCGACAATCAGTTTGTGGCGCGCCACATTCGGAACCGTCCTTGCCCTGTTAGCTCGCGGACCAGATCCCGCGCTTCCATCCAGGCGAGGTTGCGCTGGACAGCGGCGCGGCTGGCTCCGGTCAGGGCCTCGGCCATAGGGGCAGAGACCAGGGGCCATTCGGTCAGCACTCCGCGCAGGGCTGGCGGCGTCTTGCCCGAGAGTGGGGTCATCTCGGCTTCCGCCAGCGCCGACCATGTCTCGATATCGTCGAGGTGCCGCATCGCGGTCAGGCAGGCCGTTTCCATTTTCTCGAGCCAGCGCGCCAAACGTTCAGCCGGGGGGCCGCCGGCGCGCAGCGCCCCCGCCCCACCCATGGCCAGGGGTGCGAATATTGCCCCCTCGCCCTCATGCGCGGCAATGCGCGACGCCGTGACCGCCGCTTCCATTCGGTTGCTCTGCTGTCCGAGGCCCGCGAGGCTCCAGAGGTGAAACCCCATGCAGGCACGCGTGATCGGGTGCAGGTCGGCGGCTTGCGCCATCAGGTCAAGCCACCCGCCCGCGCGATCCGCGAAGGGCTCGGCTTCATCCACCATGTTCTCGGGGTCACGGCGATCGAGGAAGGCGGACAGGTCCACGTCTGGGCCGGGACCGCCTGTAAGACGCCGCACCGCCCATCCGACACGCGCAAGCGCTGCGGTGTCGTCCTGCACGCCGGACAAGCGCATGGATATCCAGAGCGCCAGCCGATCCGGGCCAATTCGGTCGCCTGCAAACCAGCTGAGGTCTGCCGCCTCGATCAACGCAAGCCTGTGCCGCCAGCCTTCCGGGCCACGCTTCAGACGGTCGTCTAGCGCCCCGATCCGGCCGGCCACACGGGCAAGGCGGGCAGCATGGCCCGCCTCGGCACGTCGCCAATCGTCAAGAACAGCGGTCTCACGCACTTCGGCCCTAGGTCCGGGCGGCAGATAATGCGGCTCCTCTTCCATCGGACCGGGCAGGAACCACAGGTCGTCCTCAGAAGTCTCTTCAAGCTCCTCCGCATCCTCAAGAGGATCATCAAAAATATTATACTTTATACATGCTTGAGGCTCCATATGTGCAAAATATGGCATTTTTGCATTTTACCCAAGGGTTTTGTCAGGGTGCGCCTGCACACTTTATATAGCACGTGCGCGCAATGGTCTGCGAGAGCTCGCTGATCGCGCTCAGCGTAAGGGAACCAAGGGCTTTGGACTGAACAGCCCCACAGAGCCGGCACTTGCATTCGCTTACAAACGGTCGTTTATTGGCGATATCTTAAATTGCAAACGGCTCTTTTCCATGCCCCTGATAGGCTATGCGCGCGTATCCACAGAGGATCAGACCCCCCTGCCCCAGTCCGAGGCCCTTCAATCTGCGGGTTGCGTAGAGATCTTTGAAGAGCACGCCTCAGGCGGAAATCGGGCGCGGCCCGTGCTTGCACGTGTGCTGGAGCGGATTGGCAAGGGCGACACGCTGGTCGTCGTGCGGATCGACCGGCTTGCGCGGTCTTTGTCGCACCTACTTGAGGTGATCGAAAGACTGGAGGGCAAGGGGGCGTTCTTCCGCTCGCTCCAGGACCCGATCGACACTGCCTCGCCCCAGGGCAAGTTCACGTTGCAGGTTCTGGGCGCTGCGGCTGAGTTCGAACGCGCTCTGATCCGCGAGCGTACCAAAGCCGGACTTGCCTCGGCACGCTCAAAGGGCCGCGTCGGCGGCAACCCAGGTCTTCGCGCCAAGGACCCTGAAGCGCTGCGCAAGGTGCGGCTGGCGCGACAGGACGGCTACATGGAGCGCTTGAACGAAACTGCGCAGGATTGGGTGCCCCATGTGCGCCGTTTGCGCCCCGATATGGCTTGGGAAGACGTCCTGCGGATCATCAATGGCCCCCTGCCCTATGATCGGCGCTGGACGCAAAGCCGCCTGCTCCGCGCCGTGAAGGCATACGTGGCGGACGGATTCCTGCCCGCTGAAGTGCTTGGACGCGCTGGACGTCGCGAAACCGACGATCGCCTGCCTGCGATTGTCGCTGCAATCAAAGGTGCTGACCCCGAGATCACCTTGCAGGCAATCTGCGACCGACTCGAATCCATGCGTGAGCGCACCCCTCGCGGTCGCACCAGCTGGCAGCCTTCCTCGGTCAGAATGCTGCTGGAGCGTGCTGAAAAGCTGGGGCTCCTCTGAGGATCACACTTGTGTTGGCCTAACCGATTGCCACTAAATCTAGAAAGTGCTTGCACGAATCTGGTTGGTCGGGCAATAGTCTCGAAAAATAACGCGCGGTCACATAAAAAAACGCGCCCACGGATCGGGGCAGACATGAGCGAAGTAGAGCAGGATTTAGACATCGCCATCGGGCACTACGCGGAACTTCTCGCGTCGAACCTGCATGCTCAGCGCGCCGCACACTTCCCTCCGGATGCAAAGAAGGTGATGCGCACTTTGACCAGCGGCGAAGCTGCCGAGCTCCTTGGCGTCGACCATACCTATCTTCGGAAGCTTCATCGAGAAGGAAAGATCGTTGACGTCGAGACGACGGCTGGAAGTCATCGTCGCTATACTCTCGACGATATCTGGGAAATCCGGCAGACGCTTGAAGGAAACGCAAAAAAGTCTGGAACTTACGTGCCTGGGCGTCGCGACGGTGACGAGCTTCAAGTTATTTCAGTGGTGAACTTCAAGGGCGGGTCCGGCAAAACGACGACGTCTGCTCACCTCGCTCAGCGCTTGGCGCTCAAGGGGTACAGGGTTCTTGCGATCGATCTCGACCCCCAAGCATCTCTTTCGGCTCTTCACGGAATCCAGCCAGAACTCGACCTCATGGAGGGCGGAACCCTCTATGATGCCGTTCGCTATGACGATCCGGTTCCGATCGCCGAAGTGATCCGCAAAACCTACATCCGCGGCCTTGATCTTATCCCGGGCAACCTTGAACTCATGGAGTTCGAGCACGAGACGCCTGCTGCGATCCAGCGAGGCGGAGCGAAGGCGTTCTTCGCGAGAGTTCATGACGCACTCGATAGTGTTGAAGCGAACTACGACGTTGTTGTGATCGACTGTCCGCCGCAACTTGGTTTCTTGACGATGTCAGCACTTTCCGCGTCCTCGGGTGTGCTCGTGACGGTTCACCCGCAGATGCTTGACCTTATGTCGATGTCCCAATTCCTGCGAATGACTGCGGATCTCCTTGGAGTAATCAGGGATGCAGGCGCAAATCTGCGCTTCGATTGGCTTCGCTTCTTGCCAACGCGATACAAAGTCGGCGACGCGCCACAGACCGAAGTCATCGCCTTCATTCGCGGGCTCTTTGGGAGGTCGGTCCTGACCAATCACATGGTTGAGTCGACCGCAATTTCTGATGCCGGCTTGACCAAGCAAACGCTCTACGAAGCTGACAAGAAGGACTTCACGCGTCAGACGTTTGATCGTGCGATCGAATCTATGAACGCAGTGAACGATGAGATCGCTGAAATCATCCAGAACACATGGGGGCGGAATGGCAAGAAAGCCTAAACTTGGCCTGCCGCTGCAGACCCTTCGCAACGCTCCTGACGCTCTTGAAGGGCGCCGACTGCGTGGCGGTGTTTTTGAGATCGATCCGGCGCAGATTGTTACCGAAGGACGGTTGGATGACAGGCTTCAGATTGACGTTGAGGGCCTGAAGAACTCTATTTCCAAGAACGGCCAGCGTGTGCCTGTCTTGGTCCGCCCACTGGAAGGCGATCGCTACAACCTGATCTATGGCCGCAGACGCCTGGAAGCATGTCGCGAACTCGGTATCAAAGTTCGAGCCATCGTCACAGAGGTTGAAGGTGATCAAGCGCTTCGAGATCAGCTTCTCGAGAACCAAGAGCGTCGTGATCTTAGCTTTATTGAGCGTGCGCTCGTTGCGACGGCACTTCTGGACGGTGATCATTTGGAAGGGGCTGAGCGCACCAATCGAGGTGTCGCCGAAGTCCTTAACCTCCACGAAGCTGGGGTTTCACAACTCTTGAGTGTCGTTCGGACGGTCGGCGAGGAACTCATCCAGGCAATTGGTGCGGCTCCCGGGATTGGTCGCCCGAGATGGGAAGAGCTCAAAAAGGCTTTGGGTGCCTACGACGGTGATCGAGACCAACTGCAAGCCGTAGCTCATGCAGCCAAGTCCGAAAGTTCCGGCTCGGTCGATGAGGTTTCTGAGCGTGCGTTTCTCGCAGTTCTGGCAGCTGCGAAGAGAGCAGAGAAGAAAGCAAGCCCGTCTAGAAAGGGTGTGCCTGCTTTGGCGATCCCCGGTGTTGGAGCTGCGACGGTCAAGACCGGCCGCCAAGGCAAGCAGCTCAAACTTGATCTAACTACGGATGAACCTGATTTTATCAGCTGGTTGGAGGGCAATGCCCCAAAGCTGATTACCGAGCTTCATGAGCGCTGGAAGCGTTCAGGAGACTGAGGAAGAGCAACCAACAAGAAGGAGGCACGATACAGGCAAAAAGAAAAAGGCCCCGAGAAGCTAGCTTCACGAGACCTTTGTAAGGTTTCGCACCGGGATCAGCCCGCTACAAAATCTCAGTTTTCGCACTTCTGAATGTAGCGTTCTGGCCCCTACCCCGCAAGCGCAAAGCGATTCGCGGGCCCTAGAATTTTTGTCTTCGTGGACATTTTCATGGAGTACACACCAATCTCGCCGTTTATGCGGCCGATTTCGCACGCCCATTTGCGCGTCATTGAGCGACCCGAGGCATCTGTTCCAGCCAGACCCGTTAACAAGTGGGAACTCCTGCGCGAGCTCTCCAAGGCGCAAGCGGCCTTTGGGGTCTCGGAACGTGATCTGACGGTTTTGCAGGGGCTCCTCAGCTTCTTTCCGGACGATGCGCTTGGCGGGAACGCCGAGATGGTCGTCTTCCCCTCGAACAAGGCGATCTGTGAGCGCCTGAATGGTATGCCTTGCTCCACGATGCGTCGTCACCTCGCGCGTCTTGTCGAGGCTGGCTTGCTCCAGCGGCGCGATAGCCCCAATGGGAAGCGTTACGTCCGCAAGCACGGCGAAGATCGCGTTGCCTTTGGCTTCGATCTTTCCCCGCTCTACTGTCAGTCCGAGGAGATAGCACGGGCCGCAGAGGCCGTACGTGAGGCTGAGGAGCGCGTCAGGCGCCTGAGAGAGGTCGTAAGCCTCATGCGCCGCGACCTCGCGGCCCTCGCCGAGTTCGGAGACGAGATACAGCCCGGCCTAGGCTTCTGGGATCAGCTTCGCGACAAGGCTGCACTCACAGCCCGCGCGCTTCGCCGCAAGCTTTCAATTGAGGACCTCGCGGCCTATCGAGCCGACCTTGAAGCTCTCCTTGACCAGGCACGCAACATCATTGATGGCCCTGAAACAGAAGAAATGAACACCAATGATGCCCATTCTGAGCGTCACCATCATAATTCAAATAAAGAATCTATAGATCTTGAACCTGCTTTAGAAAAAAGCGGGGCGGCGGCGGGTGTGCCAGATGTGGACACGGATGAGCCTGTGGCTGACGTCGATGAACAGGACACAAGACACCTGCCAAAGATCCCGCTGCACCTAGTGATCGCGGCATGTCCCTCGCTTAAATCCTTCTACCAAGGTGAGATCCGGCATTGGCATCAGCTCTTCGATGCGGCGTGCCATGTGCGGCCAGCCATGGGAATCAGTGCGTCTGCATGGGAAGAAGCACAGCGGTTCATGGGTCCGGAGCAAGCGTCGATCGTTGTTGCTGCCATGCTGGAACGCTTCGCCGACATAAGATCGCCTGGTGGATACTTGCGAGCTCTGACTGCCAAAGCTGCGGCAGGCGAGTTTTCCTGTGGCCCAATGGTCATGGCATTGATTGGCCGGCGGAACGCGGCTTAACAGCTGTTAAACTCCGATCTCGTGCGGCTGGCATGGCATAACTTAACAGCTGTTAAGTAGGCTCTCGGCACACAAACGGTGTTCGAGAGAGAAAAGTTAGGGGGTTGAGGTGTGGCGGTATTTGAGATCGTGAAAGTGGCTTTCGCCTTCGTCCCGGCGAAGCTCTGATGACGAGGGCATCCCGATCATCATGGTAAAACCTCAGCTGGTGACCATCGCTGCTAGTAGCGCAAAGGCGGCTAGCGAAGAACATACAGAGCGTTGTGCTGCAGCCAACCTAGCAGTTCCGCGCCTCCGCGGCCCCTGCCCTTTTCGATGTCTGAGATCTGATGATGAATACCCTCAACAATTGGCTCTACGCTATCCGGCGCCTGCTGACGGCGATTTGGGTCCTGGCCTCGGATATTCGCTTGCCCTTCATCGGTGCTAATGCCTGAGAGGTAGGTTGTGGATGTCTGTTGCATGATATCGTGGCTACGGGCCGTAGCGGACAAGGAGCAGACGATCGATGGTTGCCAAAACCGTTTGACCAAGGGCTCGATCCTCGAATTCCCGCGCGCGGGGAAGGGGGAGCCGGTAACTTCTCAGTCACTTCGATAATGACGACATGGCCAACGAGGCAATCGGTTCCTCAAGCGCAGCAGCTGGTTGCCAGCGGTCCCGCGTTCAGCTGATTTGGTCGTAGTGGACGACGAGGACATCGCAGAACAGCGGTTGCAACTCAATCTCTTGATTTCATGACACCCGAACTCTTCAAAAGAGTGCATTGATGTTGGCTGCGGAATGATCTGATCCGTCAGATGGCGGAAAATGATTTAATAACAATAGGTTATTACGTTTTTTGGTATTCGCGATGAGAAATCATGCCCATAACAGCCTTCGTCGACATGATTTCCCTTTCCAGGGTGCCGATCCGCTACATCGACGGGAAGCCAAAGCATCAGCACGCTTTACGAAGAAGTTGGCAGTTGCGGGCCGATTGAGCGGTCTGGGCTATCTCGTGAAGAAGGAACCGCCACAGGTCTAGCCGATGGGCCCTGTGGAAGTTCTGATCCCGTCGTACCAGTACAGTTCGGTGGCGGTTGGGTGTTTCATGGGTTTGGTCCAGGAAAAGTGAAAGTGTTCTTCGGGTTTTGTGACTGACGGATGAGGGCCTTTGGGGTCCCTCAGATGGGTCCGGGCCGGATTCCGGTCTGTCTTTCCTGATGAAGGGCATTCCGATGCAAACAGGTGTCTTGCGCGTGTTGCGCGCGACCGCTGCCTCGTGGTGGCGACACAAGGAACTACGCCGAACCGGCCAGGCCGGGCAGGCACAGCGGCTCGAGCGCGAGGCTGTCCTGCGTGATCTCGGCTATTTGAAGCAGGCGGCGACATTGCCGAATGCCCATGTGATCTGCGGAGAGGGCGGGACATTCCTCCATCTCGGTTGGACCACCGTTTCAACCTTCGCGCCGATCGAGCGCTTTCCCCTGGCCGCTCTTGCGGTCGCACGTGGGACCCCGCTCATCGATATCCGACCGGTCACCGACGTCATCACCTTCGCGAACCTGCCGCGGGTGGCGCGGGACGGATCGACCGACCCTGACCCTTGCGGTCTTGGCAGGTCCGTCTCGCTGACCACCTACACCGACATGGTCGAAGCACTCGGCGCCAGGATCGCCAACGATCCGCGGCCCCGTCAGTCAACCTGAACACCATTCCCTCTCAACAGAACTCGAAAGGAGGCCAGCTATGGCCCGATCCCGCACGCCCAAATTCGATGCCTCCGAGGTCATCACAAACGAAATCATCCGCATCATCGAGCGCGGCGTCCTGCCTTGGCGCAAGCCCTGGACGGCAGGCGGCAGCCCGCGCCCTCTGCGCGTGGGCGGTGAACCCTACCAGGGCGTAAACAACTTCCTGCTGACCATGCGAACTATGATGGCGGGCCATAGCTCGCCCTTCTGGATGACGTTGCCGCAGGCCAATGCCTTGGACGCAAAGGTTCGCAAGGGCGAGAAGTCGTCTGTCGTCGTCTACTACGGACAAAGCCGGACGAACGCCGCCGATGAGGACGGTCGCAGCGACGGGGATGATCACTCCGAGGAAGCCCGCATCTTTCGCTTCCAGAAATCCTACCGCGTGTTCAATGCCTGCCAGATCGATGGCCTGCCCGACAGTTTCTACCCCGACCCGGAGCCCGTGCCTGAACATCCGCCGTCCGAGCCCATCCCGCATATGCAGGCGTTTTTTTGATGCCATCGACATCACGACCGTCTTCACGGGCACGGAAGCCTACTATCTGCCGCCCGTGGATAAGGTCTTCATGCCGTCGATTGCGCGGTTCGAGAACCCGCGGAACTTCTACGGGGTCTGGGCGCATGAGCTCGCCCATGCCACCAAGGCGCGCCATCGGCTGAACCGCGACTACGGCCTCTCGCGCTTCCGCAACACGGCCTATGCCCGCGAAGAGATCGTCGCCGAGCTGACCTCGGTGTTCCTTGGCCAGACGCTCGGCTTTACGGCCCATACGCTCGAGATGAACGCGGCGTATCTCTACAATTGGCTGCGCGTTCTGCGCTCGGACAAGGGCGCCATCTTCAAGCACGCCGCGGATGCGCAGCGCGCCTGCGACTACCTGATCGCCAGATCGGAGGCGGGCAGGGCAGGGGAGAGCGCCGAGGCAGCTTGATTGCACAAAGACCGGAGACTCCCATGTCACGCAAGGAACCCAAGACGCTGCGGGTGGCCTGCTTCGCTGACGGCCGCCGCAAGATCATCACCTTCAAACGCGGAGCATATTGGTGGAGCCCATCCGAGGGCGCCTATCCACTCTCGGCAGCGCTCGAGACCATCAAGGAACAGGGCGGCTGGATCGAAAACATCCCCAACCCCAATTACACACCCAAGGGGCTGTTCGGGTAGGGCGCCTTCGGCCTCGATGCATCCGCCGTGCGGAAAAGGAAAAGTGGGCTTTGGATTGGGTGTTTCAATTTCACAGAGGAATGCCCCATGACCATCACCGTACAAACCCAGACAGACTGCCCTGATCCAAGTGTGATCGCAGCGCAGAACGACGCGTTCCGCAAGCTTGCCTGCCTCGGAATACCGCCCGCGCAGCCCATCCAGGGCCGCATGCATGTCACCCGCTCGATTATGGAGGCTGGTGACGGCTTCATGGCCGAGGCGGTGAAGGCCACGGGAATGTTCGAGACCTTCGAGCCCGAGAATGACCCGGAAGGCTGGCATGATTTCGGGGCGGTTGAGATCCGCGGCGAGACGGTGTTCTGGAAAATTGATCTCTATGAGGCGGATTCCGACTTCCGCTATGGCGCCGAGACCCCGGACAATCCCGCCACCACAATGCGCGTACTGACCATCATGCTGGCGCGCGACTGGTAGCAGGGCAGGGGACACCCCCTCCTGACATTCCAGCCGATGAAGGCCCGCTGCCCCTCAAAAAGGCAAAGCGGGCCTTTTGTCGTGGTGATCCCCGCCCTTGGGGATTGACCGCGCATCTGAATGCGCGGGCCGCTCCTAATTCATCAAGAAGGATATCCCATGACTGCAAGCTTCAAACCCGTTTCCGTCGCCATCGGCGATCTGACAGCTCACCCCGCCAATGTGCGCAGCAACGCGCCGGAAACCTATGAGCCCGAGAACATCGCGCATCTGAAGGCGAGCATCGCTGTACTGGGCCTCCTGCAGCCGCTCCTGGTCCAGAAGCTTGACGGCAAATATGCTGTCCTCGCCGGTGGCCGGCGCCATGCAGCCCTGAAGGAGCTGATCGCTGACAAGACCAGCAAGGGGTTCACGGCGAAAACCAAGGTGGACTGCCGCCTTGTCCCTGACGACTGCGACGTCACCACGGCGTTGTCGCTCGCCGAGAACATCACCCAGGCACCGATGAATGCCATCGACGAGTTCGAGGCCTTCGCTCGGATGATGGAGGTCGACGGCCAGTCCCCCGAGACCATCGCCAGGACCTTCGGCACCACGGTGGCGGCCGTGAAAGGCCGGCTGCGCTACGGCCTCATTCATCCAGACATCCGCGCCGCAGCGCGGGCAAAAACGATCACGCTCGACACAATGAAGGCTTTCGCTGAGCACCCGAGCCAGGAGGTGCAGAAGGAGGTCTACGAGGCGCTCACTAAGGAAGACAGCTACCTGCAGGCCTATACCGTTCGACAGGCGCTCAAATCCCGCGGTGTGCAGGTCAGCGACGACATTGGGGCTTTCGTACGCGAAGACTACGAGGCACGCGGCGGCGTCGTCGCGGCTGACCTTCTGGAAGAGCATTCCGTGCTCGAGGATGCGGCGCTGGTCGAGACCATCCTGCTCGAGAAGCTCGGTGCCGCCACCGAGGACGCCCGTATGAGGCTGGGCTTTGCCTGGGCCGATGCGATGGTCCGCTATGATTACGCGACCATGGCCGACTACGGCCGCGTCTATCCCGGCCCGATCGAGCCTGATGAGGCTGCGCAAAAGCGCATCGATGAAATCACCGCCGAACTCGAGAAATTGCAACTCGAGATGGAAGATGAGGGGCTCGAGGACGGTGCCTACAACGCCCTTTACGAGCGCGCGGACGCCTTGGAAGAGGAAGCCCGCGACCTGCAGGAAGCCTACAGCGCCGAGGACCTCGCGCGGTCTGGGGTGATCGCGTCGTGGCAGGGTGGGCAGATCACGCTCCATGTTGGTCTCGTCCGCCCGGAAGACACCGTCAAAAAGGAGGGCGCGCGCGGCTCCTCGGCTAGCCCGGCCGGGGAGGAGGCCCCAGACGCCGGCGAAATCACTTATCCAGCCTCACTGGCTGAGGACCTCAAGACCGAGCGAGCCATGGCGCTTGGGGCCGCGATGGCGCTGCATCCGGAAGCCACGCTCGATCTGACGCTCTTCAAGCTGGTGAGCGACGTTCTGGCTAGCGGCATGAGTGTCACGCAGGCGATCAAGATCGATGCCCGCAAGGAATACCGCAACCACGCCAAGATGGACGAGATCGACGAGACCTCGCTCGAGCAGGTGGCGGCGGCGCATGATGCGCTTAATCTGTCCTGGCTCGATGACAGCCGCGCGCCCGCCGATCAGTTTGCGGCGTTTCGCGCGCTGGAGGCAGGGGAGAAGGCCAAGCTCGTCGCCTATGCCACGGCCTGCACCACGCAGTCCTGCTTCGCGCGGGACCGACAGCGCGACAGCCTGATGCATGATTTCGAGATTGAGATCATGCCCGACATTCGCGCGCATTGGACGCCGAACGCGGCGCTCTTCAACCGCTTCAAGAAGGCCTGGCTTCTGAAGATCCTCGGCGAGGATCTGGGTCTGGCCCAGGAGGCGGTGACGCTCGCCTCGTCGAGCAAGAAGGAGATCGTCGCCTTCTGCGACAAGCTCTTCGCCGATCCCTTCGCGACGCTCACGGACGCGCAGCGCGCTGCCGTGGCCGCGTGGTGCCCGCCCATGATGCAGACCGCCGGTGTCGCCTTTGATGAGGCGGAGCCCGCTGCGGAAACCCCCGAGCCTGACAGCGCGGTCGCGCAAGCGGCCTGAGCCATCACGCGACCCGCGCGAGGCATTCCCCGCGTGGGTCGACCCTCCCACACCCAACCGAAAGACATCCTCATGGCTATTCTCAAGTTCTCTGCGTCCGCTGTGGCGGCGCAAATCGCACACGCGCGCGCCTGCAAAACCTTCCTGCCCAACTGGAACGGGCCCGTGGACAGGCCGGCCCTGATCCTCATCGTCGGCAATGGTGTGCATCTGCGCTCGAACGGCATCGATGGCACGACCACCCGTATCGTTACCACCGAGCAGGCCGATCCCTCCTTCGCCTTCGCCGACGGCATGAACCCGTTTCGGGATACCGACTGGATGGCGCAGCGCCGCATCGCGTTTCGCGATCTGACCGGCCAGTTCTACACCGACATCCTCGACGATGTGCAGGTGCTGATTGATCGGGGGCAGGGGGCGATCCGGCTCGCCACCGATGGCCACAGCATCCGCGTCTTCGTGCGCCGGGCCTCGGACTATCTCATCGGTGGAACTTACGAGGTGCCTTCAGGTCTTGGCGGCACCTTCCGGGTTATCCTCAAGGATGCCTGCGATACCTTCGCGATCGTGCAGAACTGCGGCAATTGCGAGGATTTCGACGCCACGCAGCCCTACCGCGTGCCGCTCGATGCGCTGATGGAAATCGATGACCGGAGGGCGGCGTAACGCGCCCATTCTCAAACAAGCATCGCCAATACCCTGCCGGGCCTGCGGCCCTCTCGGGACATTGGCGACAACAATTTTCCCAAACGAGAGAAAGGACTCTGAAATGGGTTGGCTTTTCTACACCGACGGCCGCGTCCAGAACTACGTGGATGAGAAAGCAGAAATCGCCCGGCTCTGCACTTTTGAGGGCGACACGCGCAAAACTGAACTGGTCAAGGCCTGCAAGGTCGGCTCAACCTGGTATGCGGCGGCAAAGGTCACCAATCTCGACGGCACCCCTGTCGAAGACACGACCTATGTCACCGATGCGGATGGTTCCATCACTTTCGGGGCTGTCTTCCTCACCCGATACGATGACGGCTGCTGGGGCTACAAGGACATGGAGGAAAGTGCTGGCCCGAACGAATCTCGTGCTCCGCTTGGGCTGATCGAGCTTCTCTCCGACCTGAAAGACCCGGACAGCTACGCCCAGGACTGGCGCCAGCGCTGCCGGGACTGGGCTTCGATCCCGGACTACGAGGAAGGCGACAAGATCAAGCTCGCAGCACCGGTGACGCTCACCGATGGCAGCACCTGCCAGATCGTCACTGCGACGCACTACAGGCGGGGGCGGCAAAAACGCCGCTGCTACCGCATCGAGGAAACCGGTGGGCTCGTACGTCTGTCGAAGGCCTCGCTTGCGGGCTCGGAGCTGCTCAGCTCCGCGAAAGGTGCGGCTAGCCCGGTGCTGGCGGAGTTCCTGGCGGGGCGAAATTAGGTCCTGCGCCGGACGGTTCATCGACCTGCCCGGCGACAGCAGATGCTGCGGCTTGTCTTGACAAGGCAATGCAAATGCATTACCTATCGCGGGCAGCAAAGAACCTTTTCTTCAGGAGACTGCCATGACAGCCCTCGCACAAGATGTCTCGAAACTCACGGATCGGTATCAGACGACCGTGCCGGCGGGTGTGCGCAAACAGCTCAAGCTGGGCAAGGGCGACCAGATTCGTTACTGCACCGAGCCGAGTGGCAGGGTCTATATCGAGCCCGTGCGCAGCGACGAGGAAGATCCCGTGCTCGGAGCCTTTCTCGATTTTGTCGAGGCCGATATCAAGGCGCATCCGGACCGCATTCGGGCGTTCGATGGGGCTTTGCATGACCGTCTTGCAGCACTGGTCGGAGACGTTGACGTCGATCTCGATGCGCCGCTATCGCTCGAGGATGAATGAGCGGCGATAGCGTGCCCGCAGGGGCGCCCCTTGTCGTAAACGGATGGTCGATTTATGCGCATCCGCTCTTTCTGGATCAGCTCGAAGGGCTGACCCTGGAGGTCGAGGCGCGTAAGGCACGCGATCCTAAGACCTGGCGCAAGAAAAACCCGACGAAACGGCTGGCCGCCATCTTCAAGCTGGTCACCGAGGCCATACCGGCAGATCCGGGTGCCGCCGCCTTCCGGCAAGGCGGCACACTCGGCGATCACCGCAAGCACTGGTTCCGGGCGAAATTCTTCCAGCAGTATCGGCTGTTCTATCGGTTCAACAGCGATGCGAAGGTCATCGTGGTGGCCTGGGTGAACGACGACAAGACCCTGCGCGCCTACGGCAGCAAGACGGATGCCTATGCGACGTTCAAAGGGATGTTGGAAGATGGCAATCCACCTGACAATTTTGACGCGCTCTTGAAAGAAGCAGCGGCGGCGAACAAGCGGTTCGAGACGTCCCTTGAAGCAGCGCCCGATCGGTAAGTGGGGTCGAATGCCCGAAGGGGCGGATTCCCACGCTAAGGCTGCCAGTGAGTGGGCATTATGCGTTTCAATCGCCGTCATACTTGGGCCAAGTGAAATAGGCGACATTGGTGTGTCATATGGCTGGTACGATGAAATTCTCAGAAGTCCCTCCCTATCCGTACACCTGCCGTTCGCTGCATCGTGTACTAACTGGTAAGATGCGGACAAAGCGCCATTTTGCTGCGGCTGCGCAAATGGCTGCTTTAGGCCTGGCGCACCAATAGAACATTGCAGCAGGACACGTCGGTTAATCCGTATAGCTTCGGCAGGCATCGACCCCTACGGCTGTCGAGGCAAGTAGTTGATCTGCGTCGCGGATGAGATCAGCGATCCGCCTGTCCGCAAGGCGATACCGGACGAACCGACCTTCGTTCCTGCGACTGACCAGACCGCAATCCAAAAGGCAGCGCAGATGGTTCGAGACATTGGGCTGACCAAGCCCTGTTTGGGTAACGATTTCCTGCACGCTGCGTTCGTCCGACAGTAGCGCATCGAGGATCGCAAGACGGCTGGGGTCGCCGAGACCCCGGAAGAGCTTTGCCCGCGGCTCAAGGGTGTCAGCTGCCGAAAGATCGTCTTGAATGTTTTGCAATGTCATATCATTATCCACTGATATGTTAGCGGCGACTTCTTTCGCACGCTACCTTCAAGAGGATCGCATATGAGCCGAGCAGATAACACCACATTGCCTACAACGTCTTTGCCGATCCGGATGCGGGTGCATGGCATGGACTGCGCCAAGGATGCCGCCGAGATCGAACGGGCCGCTCGGTCTGCGGGCGTGGCTGAAGGCGATGTGAAGGTGTCTGCCGCAACCCATGTCATGACATTGCGGATCGCCGAAGACGACTTGCCGAAAGTGCGTCCAGCACTGGACGCAACCGGCTATGGCTTTGAGCTGATCAAGAGCGGGGATACATCGTCCGATCCGGCTTACAAAGACCCGAGCTATCGCCGCGCGCTCTGGATCGTGGTCCTGCTCAATCTCGGCTACGGGGTGATCGAGATGTTCGGCGGGTTCCTGTCCGGATCGCAAGCTTTGAAAGCAGATGCCCTGGATTTTTTGGGCGACGGCGCAATCACCTTTCTGGGCCTGCTCGCTATCGGTTGGAGTCTGACATGGCGGGCGCGGTCGGCGATGATCCAGGGCGTGTTCTTGGGATTTCTGGGGCTTGGCGTTGTCGGCAGCACAATCTGGCGTGTCCTGAATCAGACGACACCAGAGGCCGGGTTAATGGGAGCCTTCGCCGTGGGCGCGCTGATCGTAAACATTCTTGCGGTGCTGCCGCTGCTAAAACACCGCAAGGGCGACGCCAACATGCGGGCCGTATGGCTGTTCTCCCGGAACGACGCCATCGGCAACCTCGCCGTGGTGATCGCTGCCGGACTGGTCGCCTGGCTCGGCAGTGCCTGGCCTGACCTCATCGTTGCTTTCGCCATCGCAGGGCTGTTCCTGCATTCGTCATGGATGATCATCCGGGATGCGCGGAGTGATCTGTCAGAAACCGAGTGATCTGGCGGAAAAGCTGACGTGCGAACCGGAAACCGACATTCGCCACTGCGCAGCGAGTCCGGAACTTTGGGCTCGTTTGAGACCTTCGCGGCATCCCGCCCCAACGTCGGCAATGGTGTGAAGGGGCGTCTGTGCGCAGATGTTTTGGTCATCCCCATAATGTAGAGATCTCAAGAGTCTTATCGTCCGGGAAGTTTTGCTGTAACGTTCGATCATCGCGTGAACGGGGAATCCGAGTTGAAACAGCCTTCAGACCGCAAACAGGCTTGCGACAAAGTCAATCTGTCCAAGGTCCATTCTCCCTACCGCCGATCTCGGGTCGCTCTGAGCGTTGCAGCTATGCCGAGAGACCTAGGCGAATTTCTGGATAGGCGCCTCGAGGACCATTGCCGTGACCGCTGAGATGACGTCCCATGATGCCTGGTTTCGGTCCAAGGTGAAGGAGGCGCTGAATGACCAGCAGGCCGCGACACCGCATTCCTACGTGATGAATCTTGTGCAGGCGGTGATTGATGAGAAGCGCCGCCAACAGTCTTGAACAGTGCGTTCTGGTCTTACCTGGTACCTTTGTGCGTTTCGGGGTGTTTTGGTGGGTTGCCGCCGCTTCTTCTGTCAAAAAAGTGTTTGCCGATCGGCTGCGTGACTTAGCCTTTGATTCGGACAAGGGCGGGTCGCGCTCGTGATCTGAAATTCTGCACTCACTCTCGTTGCCCAACCTCCGTCATAGCTTTCGGCGGAAACCACAAAAAGTGTAGAGCGGGCTTTTTGTCCTTTGGAACTCAGACCCTGATCCAAAGGAAAATCCCCATGTCCAAACCCAGAACGGCCAACCCGGCTCTCGCAATCTCCGAAGCCGATCTCGCCTCTGCCCTCGCGCAGATCGACGCGGAGGTCGACAACCAGCCCCTGCGCAGTTCAGCGCTCGCGCGTATCATGCGCGAGACGTTCCATGGCAGCGATGCCGGCGGTGCCTGGGACTGGCGCATGGCATATGACCTGATGCAGGCCGCGGCTGTTCAGGTGCTGCTGCGTGGGGACGGCGCGGCAGGTGACATCGCCGCTGCAAAGCTGCTTGCCTCGCAGCTGCTGACGCAAACGCGCCGCTCCGAGCAGCAGATCCGGCTGCAGCAGTTTTCAACGCCGCTTGCATTCGCGACCATGGCGGTGCGGGCTGCGGCGATCCGCAAAGGCGAGACCGTGCTGGAGCCGTCGGCGGGCACTGGTGCCCTGGCTGCTTTCGCCGCCCGGGCCGGTGCCACGCTTTTGCTCAATGAAATCGACCCCTTTCGCCAGCGCCTCCTGCGCGCGGTTTTCGGCGGCGAGGTCACAGGCCATGACGGCGAGCATATCGATGATCTGCTGCAGACGCCCGTTCTGCCCGACGTCGTGGTGATGAATCCGCCCTTCGCCTCCTCGGTCGATCGGTCGCGGGACAAGCACATCGCCGCCAAACATCTCATCGCGGCTGCCAAGCGTCTCGCGCCCGGTGGGCGGCTGGTGGCGATCATGCCGCCGGGGTTCACGCCCGAACGCGATGCCGCGCATTGGTCCCGCGCCTGCCGTCTCCTGACGCCGCGATTGGCGCTGACGATGCCGGGGCAGGTCTACCGCAAGCTTGGCACCTCTGTCGAAACCCAGCTGATGGTCTTCGACAAGGTGCAGGAAGACGGCGAGATGATCCGCGCCAGTGTCCGGGACTTAGATGAAGCCCTTCCTTTTGTCGACGCCGTGGCCGCAACCCGGCCCGAGATGCGCCCCGTACAACAGGCAGCGGCGATCCCTCATGCTCAGCCGACCGTTCCATCATCTACCCCGCGCAACCGCCGCGCTGCGCCTGTTGCCGCCTCCAAACTTCGGGCCAATGCCGTCTGTTCGCTCAGCTTCACAAGCTTTGAGACCCCTCGCGACAACACGCCCATCTCGGACATCTATGCGCGCTACCGTCCTCAGCGGATCGAGATTGCGGGTGCGCAGGAACATCCCACGCCGCTCGTTGAAAGCATCGCCATGGCCTCTGTGGCCCCGCCCATGCCCTCAAACACGGGCAGTGATGACTTGCGGCTGCCCGCACGGTTGATCGGGGAGGGACATCTCTCCGAGGCGCAGCTGGAAACCATCATCATGGCGCATGATGCCCATGGGCGCGATCTGCCCGGTCGGTTTGCCATCGATGACGACCAGACCAAGCTGACGCGCGCCGATGATGACCCTAATGCACGGGCCTATCGCCTCGGCTATTTCCTTGGCGACGGCACCGGTTGCGGCAAGGGGCGCGAATGCGCGCTGCTGATCCTTGTCAACTGGCTGGCCGGACGCAGAAAGGCGATCTGGGTCTCCAAATCCGCCACGCTCATCGAGGACGCCATCCGCGACTGGACCGATCTCGGCGGCTCGCCCGCCGACATCCAGCCGCTCTCCAAATGGAAACCGGACCAGCCGATCCCGATGGGCGACGGGATCCTTTTTGTCACCTACGCCACGCTGCGGTCCGCGGGCAAATGCGGCACCACGCGACTGAGCCAGATCCTCGCTTGGATGGGTGAAGACTTTGACGGCGTTCTTGCCTTCGATGAGGCCCATGCCATGCAGAACGCGGCAGGGTCCGAGCAGGGCAGGGGGGTCAAACCTTCCCAGCAGGGCCTTGCTGGCCTGCGGCTGCAACTGGCAGCACCCCGCGCCCGCGTCTTCTACATCTCGGCTACGGGGGCCACGAGCGTGCACAACCTGGCCTATGCCGCGCGGCTGGGGCTCTGGGGGCAGGGGCCGGAATACCCCTTCCCGAGCCGCGAGAGTTTCGTCTCGGCGATGGAAGCCGGCGGTGTCGCCGCCATGGAGGTGGTGGCGCGCGATCTCAAGACGCTCGGGCTCTACACGGCGCGTGCCCTCAGCTTTGATGGGGTGGAATATGACGTGCTCGAACACGCGCTCACCCCGGCCCAGATCGAGATCTACGACGCCTATGCGGGCGCGTTTCGGACGATCCACCACAATCTCGAGGCGGCGTTGACTGCGACCGGCGTCAACGACGCCTCGGGGGAAACTAATGCGTCGGCCGCACGCGCCTCGGCCAAGTCCCGCTTCGAGAGCACGAAGCAGCGCTTCTTCAACCATCTCCTAATGGGCATGAAGGCTCCAAGCATCATCCACGCCATCAAGGACGATCTGGCGGCGGGCAAGGCTTGCGTCATCCAGGTAGTCTCGACGGGTGAGAGCCTGCTGAAACGCCGACTTGAGACAATGGACCCGGAGGATGAACTCGTCGAGGGTGCCTTGACGCCGCGCGATTATGTTCTGGGATACCTCGAACAGGCCTTCCCGATTCATGCGCAAAAGCTGGTCGAGATCGACGGCAACATGGTGGCGGAACCTTTGCGGGATGAGACCGGCGCGCTCGTTGTTTCGCGCGAGGCGCTCGCCCTGCGCGATGCGGCCATGATGGAGTTGATGACGCTTGCCCCGATCCCCTCGGCGCTCGACCAGATCCTCTGGGCCTTTGGCGATGAGGCCGTGGCAGAAGTCACGGGGCGGTCGATCCGGCCCCTCAAGGCCGAGGATGGTCATCTCTTCATCGAGAAGCGCGCCGCCAGCAGCAATTCATCCGAAACCCAAGCCTTCATGGACGGCGAAAAGGATATCCTGATCTTCTCCGATGCGGGCGGTACGGGCCGGTCCTACCATGCGGCGCAAACGGCGAAGAACCAGAAACGGCGGCGGCACTATCTAATGGAGCCCGGCTGGCGCGCCGATGCGGCCATCCAGGGGCTCGGCCGCACGCATCGCTCTGCCCAGGTCAGCGCGCCTTTCTTCCGGGTCTGCACCTCCGATGTGCATGGCGAGAAGCGCTTCACCTCGACGATTGCCAAGCGCCTCGACCAGCTGGGGGCCCTGACCAAGGGCCAGCGCGAAACCGGCTCGCAGGGCATGTTCCGCGAGGAGGACAATCTCGAAAGTCCGATCGCGCGGGCGGCGCTGCGTGGGTATTTCGCCGATCTTGCCGCCGGGCGCGCTGAGGCGATGAGCTACGAGAGCTTCACCGACTGGACGGCCCTGCGGCTGATCGACAAGGACGGGGTGCTCCTTGAGGAGCTTCCCCCGATCCAGCGGTTTCTCAACCGGGTGCTTGCCCTGCCCATCCACATGCAGAACGCACTCTTTGCCGAGTTCATGCGCCGGATTGCCGATCAGACTGAACGGGCGCGCGCGGCGGGCACCCTCGATCTCGGCGTCGAAACCCTGCGTGGCGAAAGGATCGAACAGGTCTCCACAGAGGATCTCTGGACCTGCCCGAAATCCGGCGCGGTGACGCGGATTATCGGACTTGAGGTGACGGACCCAGTGCATGTCCTTGACGCCGAAGAGGCCATATCGCGCAATCCGGACAAGCTGCCGATGGTGAATCGCGCCTCCGGTCGCGCGGCGCTCATCTCGGCGCGGCCCATGCAGATGTATGACGAGGACATGGTCACGCTGATGCGCAAGGCGGTGCGGCCCAACGGGTCGAGCTATCTGGAGGAGACGCGGTTTGAGTCCTCGACTTGGGAAGAGATCGACAGGCCTGAGTTTGCGCGGCTCTGGGGTGAAGAGGCTGTTGCCCTTCCCAAAACCACCACGACCAAGCTCTACCTGCTGACCGGGCTGCTGTTGCCGATCTGGAAGGACATACCGACCACCAATGAGCGCATTTACCGCGTCACGCCCGACGGGGCGACCGCGATGATCGGGCGCACGCTGAGCGAGGAAGGGGCGGCCGCGCTGCGCGCCCGCTTCCTCGTCTCAAACCCGCAAACACCGCAGGAGATGTTGACCACCGCCCTCGGCACCACCGCGCCTGTCGATCTGGGCCGGGGTCTCACCTTGACCCGTCGCCGTGTCGCAGGCGAGATGCGCCTCGAGCTGGGCGGCGCGGATCGGGGCATGATCGACGGCCTCAAGGCCCTCGGCTGCTTTACCGAGATCATCGCCTTCCAGCTGCGGGTGTTCCTGCCGCATGGTGACGGGATCGATACGGGAAGCATTCTGGCCCGGATCGTGGGGCAGGAAGCCGCCAGAGCGGCAGAACAAGCCGCCTGAAAAGTCAAAGCGGGCTTCCGGTCGGGCGTCGCGGATCTGGGTTTCACCGGTCTGCGCTTTCCGGGCGCGTGCAGACCAATGCCACGCCCGGTCCCCCCAAATTCAGACGAGAGGACAGACCCATGACCAATCCCCAAATCGACTATGCCGCAATGGCGGCTCAGTGGCGTGCAGAGCGCGAAACCACCTTGAAGGCATCCAGAGTGGAGCTGCTCGCGCAACTACGTGCGCTTGGCATCAGCGAGGTCACTGCCGAATATGAAGGCTATGGCGACTCCGGCAATGTCGAGGATGTGACGGTGCGGCCTGCAGAGGTCAACCTGCCGGAGCCGCTTGTCACAGAAGTTGGCGATTTCGCCTGGTCGCTCGCCTATCACCATCACCCGGGGTTCGAAAACAACGAGGGCGGCTACGGCACGCTGACCTGGGACATAGCACTAGACAGCATCACCCTCGATCACGCGGACCGCTATGTCGAATGCTCGCACAGCTATGATGAGGGTCTTTGAGATGGCCCATCCGCTTCATCATGCTGAAAGCTCTGCCCGGAAATTCGGCGGGGTGCCGTCCGACTATCAAGCCGTCCACGACTGGTTCGACGCCTCGAAAGAGCACCTCGCTGTTGATTGTCACTGAGAACTGACCCGGTATTTTCACCGAGATTTGACCCACCCTCAGTTATGCGTCGTGGTCTATGATGCGGTCAATGTTTTGGCCTCCTTTGCAGTTTTCTTTGCTGCCTCAGAA
>NZ_SZNL01000001.1:0-17180 GCF_005068605.1 Sulfitobacter sp. 15WGC
CTCAACGCGGTTCAACTCGCGCTCGCTCATCGTCACCCATCCCATGTCCACTAATCCTCGCTACCGTATGCAAGGAGAGTGACACTTCTGCTTTGCCGATGGGTGACATTACTGCTTTGCGGCTACATCTGTAAAACTGATAATCAGTGTTATGTAAATAAATCGGGTCCTGCGAGGGGCTGGATCAGTTTAACCCAAGGCGTAACCCGCGCCGCGCACGGTTCGGATCGGGTCTCCGCCACCTTCGCGCGTCAATGCTTTGCGCAAACGCGCGATGTGAACGTCCACCGTGCGCGTATCGACATAGATGTCGCGGCCCCAAACGTGGTCGAGCAATTGATCGCGGCTGAACACGCGCCCGGGTTTCTCCAGCAGCGTTGTTAGCAGCCGATACTCCGTCGGCCCCAGTTTCAGCTCGTTGCCCGCGCGGCTCACGCGGTGACGCTCCGGGTCGAGCTGGATATCGTCAAAGCTCAGCAGCGCGCCTGCGGCTGCGGGACGTGTGCGGCGCAACTGCGTGCGCACACGGGCCATGAGTTCGCGCAGGTTGTACGGCTTGATCACATAGTCATCCGCGCCGGTTTCCAGGCCCCGCACGGTATCCACTTCCTCAGAACGCGCAGAGAGCATGATAACTGGAATATGCCGCGTCGCCTCGCGCGATTTGAGCTGACGGCAAACTTCGATGCCGCTCATCAAGGGCATCATCCAATCGAGGATCACCAAATCCGGCGCGGCCTCTGAGACCAGAAGCATGGCTTCTTCGCCGTCTTCGGCCCGGCGCACCTCAAAGCCTTCGGCTTCGAGGTTATAGGCCAGTACCTCACGTTGCGCGGGTTCATCTTCTACCAGCAGAACCTGGGGTCGTGTGACGTCCATCGTCTCAGTCCTTCGCGGTGATCGAAGTGCGGTCGGCCTTGGGCCGGTCGTCCTCGGGCGTCTCACCGGTCACCAGATAGACAACCTGTTCGGCGATGGCCGTCACATGGTCACCCATACGTTCGACGTTTTTGGCGATGAAATGCAGATGCATACAGGCGGTGATGCTGCGCGGGTCTTCCATCATGAAGGTGAGGAATTCGCGGAAGAGCGCATTATACATCTGGTCGACATCTTCGTCGCGGGTGATCACATCGCGCGCAAGATCCGCGTCGCGCTGAATATAAGCGTCGAGCGCATCTTTCAGCATTGCCTCGACCGCGCCAGCCATGCGGCGGATCGCGCCGGTGCTGTCGCTGACAGGCTCCATCTGGTTCAGGACGCTGGTGCGCTTGGCCATGTTTTTTGCATAGTCGCCAATACGTTCGAGGTTGGCGCTAATCTTGATGACGCTCAGCGTCAGACGCAGGTCGATCGCGGTGGGCGCGCGCAGCGCAATGACACGGGCGGCGCTTTCGTTGATCTGCTCTTCCAGTCCGTCGATGGCCTTGTCCCCTGCCCGCACCTCATTGGCGAGCTCTTCGTCGCGGGTTTCCAGCGATTGCGCGCCGCGGCGAATGGCGTCTTCGACCAGCCCGCCCATTTTGAGGATCTGCGCCTGAACGGCTTCCAGATCGCGGTCGAATGCTGATGCAATGTGTTGATCTGACATGATATTATCCAATACGGCCGGTGATGTAGCTTTCGGTGCGCGGGTCTTGGGGCCGCGTGAAGATGTCGTCGGTGTCGCCAAATTCCACGAGGTTGCCGAGGTGGAAAAAGGCGGTTTTCTGGCTCACCCGCGCGGCCTGTTGCATGGAGTGTGTGACGATCACGACGGAGTAGTTCTGCCGCAATTCGTCAATCAATTCCTCGACTTGCGCGGTGGCGATGGGGTCAAGGGCCGAGCATGGCTCGTCCATCAAGAGCACTTCGGGTTCGGTCGCCACGGCGCGGGCGATGCACAGACGCTGCTGTTGGCCGCCCGAGAGGCCGGTGCCCGGTGCGTGCAGACGGTCCTTCACCTCGTTCCAGATCGCGCCCCGGCGCAGGGCTTGTTCGACGATATCGTCGAGGTCTGCCTTATTGCGGGCCAGCCCGTGGATGCGCGGGCCGTAGGCCACGTTGTCGTAGATCGACTTTGGGAAGGGGTTTGGCTTTTGAAAAACCATACCCACTTTGGCGCGCAGCTGCACCGGGTCGACCCGTTTGTCATAGATGTCTTCGCCATCGATGCGGATGTCGCCGGTCACGCGGGCCACATCAATTGTGTCGTTCATCCTGTTGATACAACGTAGAAAAGTCGATTTGCCGCAGCCCGAAGGGCCGATAAAGGCGGTCACGGTTTTGTCGTTGATGTCGATGTCCACGTCGCGAATGGCGTGGCTGTCACCGTAGTAGACCTGCACGTTGCGGGCCGCGATCTTGACGGGTTGGGTTGTCACGTCACTCTCCGAATATCTGTTGTCTTTCATGGTCCCGTCCTTGGTTTACCAGCGACGCTCAAAGCGGCGGCGCAGCAGCACGGCGATGGCATTCATCGTGATCAGGAACACCAGCAAGATGATGATACCGCCCCAAGCACGTTCGTAGAAGGCCGGGTCGGCGCGTTTGGCCCATTCATAGATCTGGGCCGGCATGGCGGAGTTCGGGGCCATCAGCCCTTCGGCGATGCTGTCGGGCGGGTTGGACGCGATGAAGCCCACCATGCCGATCAGCAGCAAAGGTGCCGTTTCGCCAAGGGCTTGGGCAAGCCCGATGATCGTCCCCGTCAGGATGCCCGGTGCGGCGAGGGGCAGCACATGGTGGAACACCGATTGCATTTTCGAGGCCCCTACCCCAAGCGCCGCGTCGCGGATCGAGGGCGGCACCGATTTGAGCGAGGCGCGGGTCGAGATGATGATCGTCGGCAGGGTCATCAGGGTGAGCACCAGACCACCCACCAGCGGAGCCGAGTTCGGCAGGTGCATGTAGTTGATGAAGACCGCGAGACCAAGGATACCAAAGACGATCGAGGGCACCGCGGCGAGGTTTGAGATGTTCACTTCGATGATGTCGGTGATCCAGTTCTTCGGCGCGAATTCTTCGAGGTAGATTGACGCGGCGACCCCGATGGGCAGCGCCAGCACCAGCACCACCAGCATCATCGCGAAAGAGCCGATCATCGACACCCCCATGCCCGCCGCTTCGGGCCGCGCGTCAGAGGCGTCGGCGCCTGTGATGAAGTCGAGGTTGAACCGCTTTTCGATGCTGCCGTCGGCGATCAACGCATCGACCAGATCAAGCTGTTTGGCGCTGATGTTCTTGTCATTGGCGATGCTTTCGCGGGTCACGCGGCCCTTGAGGTAGCCATCGACACGGCTGTTGGTCAGGAACTCGAACTCGGCATTCGTGCCGATCAACTCGGGGTTGGCCAAGACGTAGTTGCGCAACTGGGCAGCGGCGTCTTTCGACAGGATATCGGCCATCGCCTTGGGCTTGAGATCGGTCTCAACCTCGCCCGCTTCGACCTTGTTTTCAAAGGCAGATTTCAGCAGCGGTGAATATCCGAAGGTCGAGACCTTCTTTATGTCTTCCAGATCGCGGTTGCCGTTTTTGTCGAGCTTGTCTTCCAGCAGCGGCACGGAAAGCGTCACATAGGTCTGCTGAAACGCGCCGGTCCCGCGTGAGATGATGGTGAAGAGCAGCGTCAGCAGCATCAAGAGGCCGATCACGATGGCAATGATGCCATAGAGCTTGAAACGGCCCTCGGAAGCGTTGCGGCGTTTGGTGCGTCCGTCTTGAACCAGCAGGGAGGCTCCGCGCGGGTCTGCGATGGGGGCTGCGGGGTTGGGGATATCGCTCATTCGTACTGCTCCCGGTATTTGCGCACGATGTAGAGGGCCAGCACGTTCAGGCCCAAGGTCAGGACGAAGAGGGTCAGGCCAAGGGCGAAGGCCACCAGCGTCTCGGGGCTGGCGAAATCGCTGTCCCCGGTCAACTGGCTGACGATGCGGGTGGTGATGGTGGTCATGGCTTCCAGCGGATTGGCCGAGATGCGGGCGATGGCCCCTGCCCCCAGCACCACGATCATGGTCTCACCGATGGCGCGGCTCGCGGCCAGCAGCACGGCGCCCACGATGCCCGGCAGCGCCGCAGGCAGCACCACTTGGCGGATCGTCTCGGACTGGGTCGCGCCCAGCCCGAAGGAGCCGTCGCGCAGGGATTGGGGCACCGCGTTGATGATGTCGTCCGACAGGGAGGAGACAAAGGGGATCAGCATGATGCCCATGACCAGCCCCGCGGTCAGAACCGAGGTCGCCCCCGACATCCAATCGACGCCCAGAAGCCCCTCTTCCCCGCGTCCGAAGACTTGGACGAGGAACGGCCCAACCGTCAGCAGCGCGAAAAGGCCGTAAACGATTGTGGGGATGCCTGCGAGGATTTCGAGCAGCGGCTTGGCTGTGGCGCGCACCTTGGGGCCTGCATATTCGCTGAGATAGATCGCGGCGAAAAGCCCGATGGGCACGGCCACCAGTAGCGCGATCAGCGAGATATACAGCGTCCCCCAAAGCAGCGGCAGGATCGACAGGTCACTGTCGCCGCGGAAATTCGGCGCCCAGGAAGAGCCGAAGAAGAAGTCGGTCCAGGGGTGCAGGTTGAAGAAATTGATCGTCTCGAAGAGCATCGACAACACGATGCCCACCGTGGTCAGGATCGCGAGTGACGCCGCGAGGATCAGCAGCGCCTTCACGCCCCCTTCGACCCGGTTGCGGGCGCGGAAGGTGGCATCGGTTTCGCGGTAGACCATGGCCAGCCCGGCCAAGGCGATCAGCGCCACGATGATGTTGCGCCAGAAATTGCCCGTCGCCGTCATCTCGCGGTAAGTCTGCGCAGCTTGCAGCACCTCGGGGCTGATCTCGGCCCCCAAGGCAACGCCCTGTTCGCCCAGCCATGCGCGCAGGTCATCGGCAGCGGAAAGATCGGTCGCATCGGCCGCGCTAAGCGCGCCGGAAGAGACGGACGCGTCCAGCCCATCGGCCAGACGACGCACATCGCTCATGATCAGATTGACGGAGGAACCTTCGGGCACAGCCTCGGCGGGGATCATATCGACCACCGAAGATTGCACCAGCATCGGCTGGATCAGCAGCCAGAGTCCCAAAACCAAAAGCGCGGGCACCGCCACGCTCATCACCGCATTGTAGCCGTAGTAGCTTGGCAGCGAATGCAGCTTGCGGCTGTCACCTTGGGCAGAGGCCAAAGCCCGACGCCGCGCAAGGAAATACCCGCCCAGTGCCAGTGCCGCGATCAGGATGACCAGCGGCAGCACCGCGCCTGTTGTCAGTATTTGTCCCACATGTCCCCCGGTGGATCAAAAAGCGAAAAACCGGGGGCAGTCACCCGCCCCCGGCGATAAGGGTAAAGGCTTAGGAGCCGCTGCCCATCACGGTTTCATCGGCAACCACGGACTGGGTGTCGGCCAGTTCAGGGTCGGAGACCAGACCGTATTCGGCCAGCGGGCCGTCGGGGCCGGCAACTTCGTCGGCGACGAAGAACTCAGCGTATTCCTTAAGGCCGGGGATCACGCCGATGTGGGCTTTCTTGACGTAGAAGAACAGCGGGCGCGACACGGGGTAGTCACCCGAGGCGATGCTCTCGGTGGTCGGCTCGACGCCGCCCATGGTGGCAACTTGCAGCTTGTCGGTGTTGTTCTCGTAGAAGGCCAGACCGAAGACGCCGATGCCGTCTTGGTTGCTCTCGATGCGCGCCAGCGTCTCGGTGTAGTCGCCGTCGATGTCCACGGACTTACCGTCGGTGCGCAGGCTGATGCATTCTTTCTCAGCCGCTTTCTCGTCGCCGCCCGCCGCTTCGGCGAAAACTTCAAGATCGCCGGTCTCTTCGCAGCCCGCAAGGATCACTTTTTCTTCGAAAACTTCGCGCGTGCCGTGTTTGGTGCCGGGGATGAAGGCTTGGATCGGCTGAGCGGGGAAGTCGGGGTTGACCTGATCCCATGTGGTGTAGGGGTTCTCGGTCACTTCGCCGTCGACGACAACTTTGGCGGAGAGGGCTTTGTACCAATCGACCGGCGTGAACTCAAAGGTCTCGCCATTGATGTCGGAGGCAAAGACGATGCCGTCATAGCCGATGCGCACTTCGATGATGTCGGTCACGCCGTTCTCGGCACAGGCCGCCACTTCGGCGTCTTTGATCTGGCGCGAGGCATTGGCCACGTCGATGGTGTTCTCGCCCACGCCTTCGCAGAAGCGCTTGAGGCCAGCCGAGGAGCCGCCCGATTCCACGACCGGTGTCGGGAAGTCGAAGTTCTCGCCAAAGGCTTCGGCGACGATGGAGGCATAGGGCAGCACGGTCGAGGAACCGGCAACCTGTACTTGGTCACGCGCGGCAGCAGCGGTTGCGGATACGGCGGCAATCGCCAGGGCGGAAGTGGTGAGTTTTGCGAGTGACATGATATCTCCTGTCAGATGCGAATTGGTGACCACCCCATGGTGATCTGCGCCCCGTCTATGAAGGCGGTGCTGTGCTTTTGTGACAGCAACGTTACAGTTCCATGACAGTCGGCCTGAATCACCAAATTTCTGCAAAAATCAGTCAGAACCCGGTTTCATCGGCAGAATCACGCGGAATTCGGCCCCTTCGCCGGGGGTGCTGGTGATCTTGAGCCGCCCGCGGTGGCGATTCATGATGTGTTTGACGATGGCCAGACCCAGGCCCGTTCCGCCAAGCGCACGGCTGCGGTGGCTGTCGACCCGGTAGAACCGTTCGGTCAGACGCGGCAGGTGAATCGCGTCGATCCCGGGACCATGGTCACGCACGCTTACGTAAACCGCGGGGCCGCGCATCGCCGGGTCATGGGCCGTGCGTTTGACCGAAATCTCAACCCGGTTGTCGCGCCCGCCATATTTGATCGCGTTCTCGATGAGATTGGTAAAGACCTGCACCAACTGATCCGCATCACCCAGCACAAGGGCCGGTGCATCGCCCAGTTTTGGCGCCAGTGTCACATTGCTATCGACCGCCAGCGGCGCGAGGTTGCGTAGGGTGCCGCGCAGCACATCACACACATCAACCGGGGCCTCGGGGCGCACGCGTTCTTCGGCCTCCACCCGGCTGAGTGACAAAAGCTCCCCCACCAGCCGGTTCATTCGTTCGGCTTCTTGCGCCATGATCCCCAGAAACCGCTCGCGCGCCGCCGTGTCATCGCGTGCCGGGCCTTGCAGCGTCTCAATGAAGCCGATGAGCGCGGTAAGCGGGGTGCGCAACTCATGGCTCACATTGGCCACGAAATCGCGGCGCATCTGGCCTGCCTGCGCCATCTCCGTCACGTCGTTGAAACTGAGCAGGACAATCCCGTGGTTCCCCACCGGGCGCAGACTGACGTCATAGGTAGTGCCATGTTCGCCGCCGGTGCTGGTAAAGCGCGCTTGGCAGGGCCCCGCGCCCGCGAGACAGCGCTCGACCGCTTCGACCAGCCCCGGCTGGCGCAGCGCGGTGACGAAATGGCGGCCCAGCAGCCCCTTGCCCAGCAGATCCTCGGCAGGGGCGTTCAGAACGGTGATCCGCTCTTCGGCATTGATGGCCACACTCGGCAGCGGCAGCGCCGCCACCACATCGGAAAGGGTTACGGCGGTGCTGCCCATGTCAGAGCGGTTCAAGATCGCGGCGGAAGCGCGCGGCGTTCTCGGCATAGTGTTTGGCGCTCGCGGTCAACTGTTGGATCGCCCGCGCGTCAAGCTCACGCACCACTTTGCCCGGCACGCCCATGACGAGCGACCCATCGGGGATCACCTTGTTTTCGGTGATCAGCGCCCCTGCCCCGATCAGGCAGTTCTTACCGATCTTGGCACCATTCAGCACTGTGGCCCCCATGCCGATCAGAGAGTTGTCGCCGATGGTGCAGCCGTGCAGCATGACCTTATGACCGATGGTGCAATCTTCGCCGACGGTCAGTGGATAACCCATATCGGTGTGAAAGACGCAATTCTCTTGCACGTTGCTGCCGCGGCCCACGGTGATCATCTCATTGTCGCCGCGCAGGGTGCTGCCGAACCAGACGGAGGCTTCGGGGCCGAGCGTCACCTTGCCGATGACATTCGCATCAGGGGCGACCCATGCATCGGGGGAGACTTCGGGGCGGGCATCGGCGAGGGCGTAGAGGGTCATTTCAATTCCTCGAATTCGGATTGCAGACGGCGAACGTGATCCTTGATGGCGGGCTGTTGGCTCAGCCGCAGGCGCGCGGCGGTGATGATGGATTTCAGCCGCGCCTCGGTCTGGTCGAGATCGTCGTTCACCAGCACGAAGTCATAGCCATCCCAATGGCTGATCTCATCCCAGCTTTTGCCCATGCGCTTGGCAATCGTCTCGGCATCGTCTTGGCCCCGGCTTTCCAAACGGCGTTTCAACTCGGTGATCGAGGGCGGCAGCAGGAAGATCGACAGCGTATGCGTGTTCAGGTCGGAGTTGCGGATCTGCTGTGCGCCCTGCCAGTCGATGTCGAAAAGGATGTCCTGCCCCTGATCGATCGCCGCCTGCACGGGGGCTTTGGGGGAGCCGTAGAAATTGCCGAAGACATGGGCGTGTTCCAGCATTTCGCCCTCGGCCACGGCCTGCCGGAACTCCTCTTCGCCGACAAAGCGGTAATCCTTGCCATCCTCCTCGCCCGGGCGGGGGGCGCGGGTGGTGGCGGAGACCGAGAAGTTGATCGTCGGATCCCATGCGCGCAGTGCGCGGGCCATGGTCGATTTGCCCGCCCCGGAGGGGGAACTGAGGATGATCAGAAGGCCGCGTCGGCTTGGGTTTGTCACGTCTTACTCCACATTTTGCACTTGTTCGCGCATTTGGTCGATCACCGCCTTCAGGGCCAGACCGACAGTCGTCAATTCGGTGCTCTGCGCCTTGGAGCAGAGCGTGTTGGCTTCGCGGTTGAACTCCTGCATCAGGAAATCTAGCTTGCGCCCCACCGGCCCGCCCTGCCCGATCAGCGCGCGCGCGGCGGCGACATGGGCGGCAAGGCGGTCGATCTCTTCGGTGACGTCGGCCTTGACCGCGATCAAGGCCAGCTCCTGCGCCACCCGGTCCGCATCCGCGCCCTCACTGTTGTCAAGCACGCGGGCAAGGTTGCGGCGCAACTGGGCAGCGGTTTCTTCCTTACGGGCCTCGGCCAAAGCGGCGGCTTCGGCGGCGCGGTTTTCGACCTCGGTCAACTGCTCTTGCATCACATCGGCCAGCGCCGCGCCTTCCTGCGCGCGCATCTCGTTGAAATCACGCAGCAGGGTCGGCACTTCCGCCAGCAATGCGGCGCGCAGCGCGTCGATGTCCTGTGCCTGATCGGCCTGTTCCAACACGCCGCGCATGGAAAGAATGTCGCTCGCCCGCGAGGGCGCCAGCGATACGCCGGCATTCATCGCACGGGCCTCGATCTCATGCAGGGCGGTCAGCAGCGTGTCGACATGCGCCTCGTTGATCTGCAAGCTGCCGTCACTCTCAGCCGAGGAGATGCGCAGGTTGCAGGTGATATTGCCCCGGGCCACCTCCGCCGAAATTTGCTTGCGCAAGGCGGCCTCAAGCCCCTCGACCCAATCGGGCAGGCGCAGCCGCAGGTCTAGCCCTTTGCCATTGACCGCGCGTAGTTCCCAAGACCAGCTCCAACCCTCCAAAGCGCCGGAGGCAGAGGCGAAACCTGTCATGGACCTGATCATCAGCGCGTTCCTTGCAAGGGCGGTCATGTCCTGCCTTACGGCGAAACCCCCGCGAGGGGCAAGCCCCCGGCCCCTCGCCCGGCGGATCCCATGGCTCACGCGTTAACCACTTCAGCGAAAGCATGACGAATTCCTTAACCGCCTGCGGTATTAATGATTTGGTAATCATTTCGGCCGCATTGTGCCGCTGTCGTTTCAAAAACGGCTGCTGTATTGGCCAAGTCCTTATGGGTGAGTTTCAATGGGCAATACAGGCCACACCGCGCAGAATGTTGTCGCCATGTCAGATCATCGGACGCATGTTGGCTATGGCCCGCTGGCGCAGGTCGAAGCCTATTGGGAGGCCCTGCGCGGCAACAGATTGATGCCGCGGCGGTCGGATATCGACCGCGCGGGATCGAGCAGGCATTGGAATATGCCTTTATCCTCGAACGTGTCGCCGTGGGTGTCGGACGGTTGCGGATTGCGGGCGGCCATCTGCGTGACCTCATGGGGATGGAGGTGCGCGGCATGCCGATCACCGCCTTTTTCGGCACGCAGTCGCGCCCCCGCGTCAGCGAAGCGCTGGAAGAAGTGTTTCAGATGCCCGGCCAGATCACACTGCATTTGGGCGCGGCGGCGAGCTATGGGCGGCCTGCCTTGACGGGGCGGATGCTGCTCTTGCCGCTGAAAAGCGACCTGGGCGATGTCAGTCGGGTGCTGGGCTGTCTCGTCGTGCTGGGGGAGATCGGCCAAACCCCGCGGCGCTTCGATCTGGCGCAGGCCACGCGGCAGAGCGCCTTTGGCGGGGTGGCCAAACCTGTGCGCCATGCCGATCCCTTGCAGCAGCCGCTTTTGCCACGCGAAACCGGATTCGCAGAGCCGAAGGCAAGCTTCACCGCCGCCCCATCGGGTGACATCCCGCCCTATCTCCGCCTAGTGAAGTCAGAGCAGGAATAGCCCGTCCGCCGCCCTCGGAACGCGAAAACGCCGCCCCGCAACTAGCGGGACGGCGTCTCTTTCGTCACAATCAAGTGCAGGCCGAGGCTGTTACCCTGCCGCCCGCGCCGTCTGTGCCACGCGGCGGTTCGACAGTTCCTCGGCCACGAGGAAGGCCAGTTCCAGCGATTGGCTGGCGTTGAGCCGCGGGTCGCAGGCCGTGTGGTAGCGATCGGACAGGTCTTCGTCGCTGACCGCCCGCACACCGCCGGTGCACTCGGTCACGTCTTGGCCGGTCATCTCGAAATGCACACCGCCGGGGACGGAACCTTCGGCGTTATGCACGGCAAAGAATTCATGCACTTCGCGCAGCACGGAATCGAAGGGCCGGGTCTTGTAGCCCGTGGAGGATTTGATCGTGTTGCCGTGCATCGCGTCACAGGTCCAGACGACATTGGCGCCCTCTTCCTGAACGGTCTTGATCAAACGCGGCAGGTGATCGCCCACCTGCCCCGCACCAAAGCGCGAGATCAGGGTGAGACGGCCCCCTTCATTCTCGGGGTTCAGCTTAGCCATCAAACGCTTGAGGTCATCGCTGGTCATCGAGGGACCACACTTCAGGCCAATCGGGTTTTGCACGCCGCTGGCAAACTCCACATGCGCCCCGTCGGGCTGCCGCGTGCGGTCACCGATCCAGATCATGTGACCCGAGCCTGCGAGCCACTTGCCGGTTTGGCTGTCACGGCGGCAAAGCGCCTCTTCATACTCCAGCAGCAGCGCCTCGTGGCTGGTGTAGAATTCCACCGATTGCAGCGTATGCGCGGTTTCGGCGGTCACCCCTGCGGCGGCCATGAAATCAAGCGTGTCGGAGATGCGGTTGGCGATCTCGCGGTATTTCTCGGCCTTTTCGTCATCGGTGAAGCCCAGCGTCCAGCCGTGCACCTGATGCACATCGGCATAGCCCCCGGTCGAGAAGGCGCGCAGCAGGTTCAACGTGGCGGCGGCCTGCGTATAGGCGCGCAGCATCTTTTGCGGGTCGGGGATACGGGCCGCTTCGTTGAAGGCCAGATCGTTGATGATATCGCCGCGATAGCTGGGCAGTTCCACGCCATCCACCACTTCGGTCGGGGCCGAGCGCGGCTTGGCGAATTGACCGGCCATGCGGCCCAGTTTGATCACCGGCACCTTGGCCCCATGGGTCAGCACGATGGCCATCTGCAACATCACCTTGAAGGTGTCGCGAATGGCGTCCGAGCTGAACTGTTCAAAGCTTTCGGCGCAATCACCGCCCTGCAAAAGGAAGGCTTCGCCACGGCCCGCGGCGGCCAGATGTTTCTTCAACCGGCGTGCTTCGCCCGCAAAAACGAGGACCGGATAGCGTGCCAGCTGTGCCTCAACCGCTTCCAATGCGGCTTGGTCAGGGTAATCGGGCATCTGGACGCGCGGTTTGCTGCGCCAGCTCGAGGTGCTCCAGTCTGTCATCTTTCTACTCCGCTCCACAGCGCCGAGTGTCGGCGCTTCGTGATCTTTCTCTATACAAAGGCGCGGGGAAAGTGACCAGAACCGAAATGCGCCCTATTGACGTGGCGACAGGCCCGTGGGCAATGTTTCCGGCAAGTTCTGGCGGCCATGGCACATGTCGGCAGAGACGACCTGAATAGAAAGACGCCGTGATGTCCCAACCGCGCCCGGCCACCCGCATGCCCCCCCAGACCGACAAGCCGCGGCGCTTCGTCTTTGTGTTGTTGGAGAATTTTACCCTTCTGAGCTTTGCCTCGGCGGTGGAATGCCTGCGGATCACCAACCGCATGCTCGAACGCGAGGTCTATGAATGGCAGGTCGTGGGGGAAAGCGGTGAGACCTGTGTAAGCTCATCCGGCGCGGTTTTCGCACTGGACGGCGGGCTTGAGGCGTTGGGCCGCGACGATACCATCATGATCTGCGGCGGCATCGGCGTGCAGGCCGCGACCACCAAGAAGCTGCTGGCATGGCTGCGCCGCGAGGCGCGCAAGGGGCTGGTTGTTGGCGGGCTTTGTACCGCGGCACATACGCTGGCCAAGGCGGGGCTGCTCGACGGCAAACGCGCCACGATCCATTGGGAGAATCAGGACAGTTTCGGCGAGGAATTTGAAGAGGTCATTCTGACGAAATCGGTCTTCGTGGTCGACGGCAACCGACTGACCACAGCGGGCGGCACGTCTTCTTTGGACATGATGCTGAAACTCATCGCCGATGATC
Organism: Sulfitobacter sp. 15WGC; assembly: GCF_005068605.1. Lineage (NCBI taxonomy): Bacteria > Pseudomonadati > Pseudomonadota > Alphaproteobacteria > Rhodobacterales > Roseobacteraceae > Sulfitobacter > Sulfitobacter sp. 15WGC. The sequence goes on from NZ_SZNL01000001.1 coordinate 12,777, forward strand.
ATGGAGAGGAGACGGCCAATGCCGTGGCGGATCAGCTCATTTATTCCTCGATCCGCACCGACCAAGACACGCAGCGCCTGTCGGTGCCCACGCGAATCGGCGTGCGCCATCCCAAGCTTTCCCAAGTGATCCAGCAGATGGAGCGCAATATCGAAGAGCCGATCAGCCCCTCCATCCTCGCCCGCGACGTGGGCATGTCGACCCGCCAGCTAGAGCGTTTGTTTCGCCGCTACCTGAACCGCAGCCCAAAACGTTACTATATGGAATTGCGGCTGCAAAAGGCGCGCAACCTGCTGATGCAGACGGATATGAGCGTGATCAACGTGGCGCTGGCCTGCGGCTTTGCCTCGCCCTCGCATTTCTCGAAATGCTACCGGGCGCATTACCAGACCACGCCTTATCGTGAACGCGGCAGCCAATCCACCCGGCAGCCCGCCTGAGGGTCAGGGCGTGATCCGGTAGACCGTGCCGTTGACCTCTGAGATGAACCAGATCCCACCCTCGGGCCCTTCTACGACATCCCGCACGCGGGCGGTCTCGTCGGTCTTGATTTGCGCCACCTCTTCCAGCGGCGTGCCGCTTAGCCGGGCGATATAGTCGAACTTGAGCGAACCGACGAAGATGTCACCTTCCCATTCAGGGAAAAGCGCGCCGGAGTAGACCATCAGCCCCGCAGGCGCGATGGACGGGTCCCAGTAGAATTCGGGCTGCGCCATCCCCTCTTTCGCCGTGCCCTCGCCGATCTTCGCGCCCGAATAGTGCTCACCGTAGGAAATCACCGGCCAGCCGTAGTTCGTGCCCTTGGTGATGCGGTTCACCTCATCCCCGCCCTTGGCCCCATGTTCCGACACCCAAAGCCGCCCATCCAGATCCAGCCCCGCCCCTTGTGGGTTGCGATGGCCGTAGGACCAGATTTCAGGCAGCACGTCGGGCGTGTCGACAAAAGGATTGTCATCGGGAACCGAGCCGTCGCGGTTCACACGGATGATGCTGCCGTTATGGGTGCTGCGGTCCTGCGCCGCCGGACGATCGCCGCGTTCGCCAATGGTCACCAGCAGCGTGCCATCCGGCGCTTCGACCACGCGCGAGCCGAAGTGCTGGCCGCCACTGCTGCCCGGTTTCATGGCGAAAAGCTCGGTCAGGTTTTCCAGACTGCGGGTATCCTCTGACAGACGCGCGCTGGCCAAAGCGGTCCCCGCGCCGCCGCCCTCTTGGGGTTTGGCATAGGTCAGGAACAGCAGGCGGCTCTGCGCGAAATCCCCGGCCAAGGTGATGTCCAACAGACCGCCCTGCCCGACCACGGCCACTTCCGGCAGACCCGAGACTTCGTGCCGCGTGTCGTTCTTTTGATAGATCAAACGCCCGGCCTTCTCTGTCACCAACAGACCGCCACCGGGCAAGGGGGCAACGCCCCACGGGGCTTCGAGATCCTCGGCCACGGGGGTGATCGTGAGACCGCTCTGCGCTGTGGCGGCACCCGCAGCGCAGAGGCTGCCGAGGCTGATGAAGGCGGCAGTGGCGAGGTGTTTTGCGCGGGTCATGGGCAGGCTCCTTTGGGCATGGGGGCTTGGATCAAGACATAGCCAGCGCACCGCCCATTTCCACCATCGTTCCCGGTCCACGCGAAAACCCGCCCGCGAAAAACACTTTATAAATCGCCTTTTCTTTTTCGAAACCACGACCTAACGTTCGATCAGAACGAGAGTTCAACTAAGGGAGAGTACCAAATGAAAAAAATACTGATGGCCACAACGGCCGTTGCTCTGCTCGCCACGGGCGCGCATGCGGAAGACACCAAAATCGGCATTCTGCTGGGCTTCACCGGCCCGCTGGAATCGTTGGCCAATGACATGGCCGCCGGTGCCGAACTGGCGATTTCCGAGGTTAACGAGAGCGGCATGTTCCTCGACGGGGCCACCGTTTCGTCTGAACGTGGCGACACCGGCTGTATCGACGCGGGTTTGGCCGTGGCATCGGCTGAGCGTCTGATCACCTCCGACCGCGTGAGCGGCATCGTGGGCGGCATGTGCTCGGGTGAAACCACCGCCTCGCTGCAGAACGTCGCCATTCCGAATGGCATCGTGATGATCTCGCCCTCTGCGACATCCCCGGCCCTGTCGACGGTCGAAGACAACGGCCTGTTCTTCCGCACATCGCCCTCGGACGCGCGTCAGGGTCAGGTCATGGCCGACATCCTGAACGACCGTGGCATCAAGGAAGTCGCCGTCACCTATACCAACAACGACTATGGTAAAGGTTTGGCCGACAGCTTTGAGACCGCCTACAAAGAATCCGGCGGCACCGTGACCATCAACACCTCGCATGAAGACGGCAAAGCGGACTACTCCGCCGAAGTCGGCGCGCTGGCCTCTGCCGGTGGTGAGGTTCTGGTCGTGGCAGGCTATGTCGACCAAGGTGGCGCGGGCATCGTGAACGGTGCGCTGGACGCCGGTGCATTCGACGTCTTCATGTTCCCCGATGGCATGGTCTCCGACACGCTGGAAGAGAAATTCGCCGAGATCGCGGATGGCTCCTTTGGTCAGAACCCGAGTGCGGCTGGCGAAGGCCCGGACAACTACAAGAAGATGGGCAAGGAAGCCGGTTTTGAGCCGACCAACGCCTTCTCGCCTGAATCCTATGATGCGGCGGCGCTGATGCTGCTGGCGATGCAGGCCGCAGGCTCCAATGATCCGGCGGAGTACAAGGAAAAGGTGATGGAAGTCGCCAATGCCCCGGGTGAAAAAATCCTGCCGGGTGAACTGGGCAAAGCGCTTCAGATCATCAAAGACGGCGGCGACGTGGACTATGTCGGTGCCTCGGCGGTCGAGCTGATCGGACCGGGCGAGAGCGCGGGCAACTACCGCGAGATCGAGATGAAGGACGGCAAGATGGTCACGGTCGGCTACCGCTGATCCGCGTTACCATCTAACCGCTAAGAGGGGCCCGGTCGCAGTGCGATCGGGCCTTTTGCTTAGGAAATCGGCTTTTCTTCCGGGGATGCAGCCAGTACAAATCCCCTATTGAGGACGTGGAAAACACGTCCCGTCTGGGAGGACAGGATGAAAAAGCAACGTATGGCCGTCTCGGTCAGGGCTTTGGGCATGTATTTTGCTGAACGTGATTTTGGCAATACGGCGCAATCTGCCTCTGACAAGGCAGCGCAGGGCTTTCTTCAGATCAGGACCGCAGCGGTCCCTTCCAAGAATCTCAGCACATTGTAAACAGGTATGGCGGCGCGCATCTGCCTGCGCGGCCCATATGACGACCAATAAAAACCAGCCACAAGGTGGCGGACACGGGGATGGACATATGATCGTCGTAGACGACGTACACAAACACTTCGGCGGGTTTCACGCCGTCGACGGGGCGAGCCTGTCGATCGAGAAAGGATCGATCACCGGTTTGATCGGCCCCAATGGCGCGGGGAAAACCACGCTGTTCAACGTAATTGCCGGCGTGCTTCAGCCCACATCGGGCCGCGTCACCATGGATGGGGAGGACATCACCGGCCTGCCCCCGCATGAGCTTTTCCATAAGGGGCTGCTGCGCACTTTCCAGATCGCGCATGAGTTTTCTTCGATGTCCTGCCGCGAGAACCTGATGATGGTGCCGGGCAACCAGTCGGGCGAGACGCTGTGGAACACATGGTTCGGCACCAAACGCATCGCCAATGAAGAACGCGCGCTCAAGGCCAAGGCCGATGAGGTGCTTGAGTTTCTGACCATCGAACATCTGGCGGAACAGAAGGCGGGCCAGATCTCGGGCGGACAGAAGAAGTTGCTAGAGCTTGGCCGCACCATGATGGTGGATGCAAAAATTGTCTTCCTCGACGAGGTCGGCGCGGGCGTGAACCGGACGCTGCTGAACACCATCGGTGACGCGATCATCCGCCTCAACCAAGAGCGCAATTATACTTTCGTCGTGATCGAGCATGACATGGATTTCATCGGCCGCCTTTGCGACCCGGTGATCTGCATGGCCGAGGGCCACGTGCTGGCCGAAGGCACGTTGGATGAGATCAAGGCGAACGAACAGGTGATCGAGGCCTATCTCGGCACCGGGCTGAAGAACAAGGACAAGGTAGGCGCATGAGCAATGATCCCTACGGCGACCGCGGCAACAAAGATTGGTCGGTCGGCAACGCGAAGGGCCAAGGCAGCATCATGCCCAAGGCCAGCGGCAAAACCCACCCCGCCCCCGGCGGCCCCTTCCTGATTGGTGACGGCATGACGGCGGGCTACGGCAACGGCCCCGACATCCTGCATGACTGCACCATCGCGGTCGACCGCGGCGAGATCGCGGTGATCGTCGGCCCCAACGGCGCGGGCAAATCCACCGGCATGAAGGCGGTCTTCGGCATGCTCGACATGCGCAAGGGCCATGTGCGGCTGGATGGTGAAGACA
>NZ_SZNL01000001.1:17276-39489 GCF_005068605.1 Sulfitobacter sp. 15WGC
CATCGCGGTCGACCGCGGCGAGATCGCGGTGATCGTCGGCCCCAACGGCGCGGGCAAATCCACCGGCATGAAGGCGGTCTTCGGCATGCTCGACATGCGCAAGGGCCATGTGCGGCTGGATGGTGAAGACATAACCGAACTCAGCCCGCAGGACCGGGTGGCCAAGGGCATGGGTTTCGTGCCCCAAACCTCGAACATCTTCACCTCCATGTCGGTCGAAGAGAACCTTGAGATGGGCGCTTTCATCCGCCGCGATGACTTTCGCGATACGATGGCGCAGGTCTATGACCTTTTCCCGATCCTCAAGGAAAAGCGCAATCAGGCGGCGGGTGAACTGTCGGGCGGGCAACGCCAGCAGGTGGCCGTGGGCCGCGCGCTGATGACCCAGCCCAAGGTGCTGATGCTGGATGAGCCGACGGCGGGTGTCTCGCCCATCGTCATGGACGAGCTTTTCGACCGGATCATCGAGGTCGCCCGCACCGGCATCCCGATCCTGATGGTCGAACAAAACGCCCGTCAAGCGCTTGAAATCGCGGACAAAGGCTATGTGCTTGTGCAGGGGACGAATGCCTTTACCGGCACCGGCAAAGAGCTGTTGGCCGATCCTGAAGTCCGCAAATCGTTTCTGGGGGGCTGAACATGGATCTGCTCAACGCTTTCATTGCACTTTCGAACTATGTGCTCATTCCGGGCATTGCCTATGGCTCGCAGCTGGCGCTTGGCGCGCTTGGCGTGACGCTGGTCTACGGCATCCTGCGGTTTTCCAACTTCGCCCATGGCGACACGATGGCCATGGGCACCATGGCGACGATCTTGATGACATGGCTGTTCCAGTCTATGGGTCTGAGCCTCGGCGTGCTGCCGACGGCGCTTCTGGCCCTGCCCTTCGGCATTGCCTTTACCATGTTGCTGGTGCTCGGCACCGACAAGGTGGTCTACAAGTTCTACCGTGAACAAAAGGCCAAGCCGGTGATCCTCGTGATCGTCTCGCTCGGCGTGACCTTCATTTACAACGGCATCACCCGCTTCATCATCGGCGCGGATGATCAGAACTTCCTCGACGGCCAGCGCTTCATCATGTCGGCGCGGGATTTCAAGGAAATGACCGGCCTGCGCGAGGGTCTGGCCTTTAAGACCACCCAAGGCATCACCATCGTCACTGCGATCATCGTCGTCGCACTGCTGTTTTGGTTCCTCAACAAGACGCGAGCGGGCAAATCCATGCGCGCCTATTCCGATAACGAGGATCTGGCGCTCTTGTCCGGCATCAACCCCGAGCGTGTGGTGATGATCACATGGATGATCGTGGCCGCCTTGGCGACGATTGCGGGCACACTCTACGGCCTTGATAAGTCGTTCAAACCCTTCACCTATTTCCAGCTTCTGCTGCCGATATTCGCGGCGGCCATCGTCGGCGGGCTTGGCTCGCCGGTCGGGGCCATCGCGGGCGGTTTCGTGATCGCGTTTAGCGAGGTCACGATCACCTACGCGTGGAAAAAGGTGCTGGGCTATGTGATGCCCGAAGGGTTGCAGCCGGACGGCTTGGTGCAGCTCATGAGCACGGATTACAAATTTGCGGTCAGCTTCGTCATTCTTCTGATCGTTCTGCTGATCAAGCCCACCGGCCTGTTCAAGGGGAAATCGGTATGACCCAGACTGTGAAAAACACGATTCTTTTCGCGATCATCGCCTTGATGATCATCTACACCGGCTTTGCGCAAAGCTGGAACTCGGCTCTGCTGATCATCGCCATGGGTCTGATCTCTTCGATCATGGCGCTTGGGGTGAACCTGCAATGGGGCTTTGCGGGGCTGTTCAACGTGGGCGTCATGGGGTTTGTGGCGCTTGGCGGTTTGGCGGCTGTGCTGGTCTCCATGCCCCCGACCGAGGGCGCTTGGTCCACCGGTGGTTTCGCCATTCTGGGGGCGCTGGCGCTTGGGGCGGCCACCGTGGTGGCGGCGGTCATGCTGATGAAACGGATGGCGCCGGGCACGCTGCGCACGCTTTCGGTGATCGCGGTCTTGGTCATCGGCTTCTTCATCTTCCGTGGCCTGCTTGACCCCGCCGTTCAGGCGGTCGAGGCGATTAACCCCGCGCAAACCGGCTATCTCGGCGGGCTTGGCTTGCCGGTGCTGATCTCATGGCCAGTGGGCGGCCTCTTTGCCGCTGGCGCGGCGTGGCTGATCGGCAAGACAGCCCTTGGCCTGCGGTCGGATTACCTAGCGATTGCGACGCTGGGGATTGCCGAGATCATCATCGCGGTCCTAAAGAACGAAGACTGGATGAGCCGTGGCGTGAAGAACGTGATCGGCCTGCCCCGCCCCGTGCCTTATGAGATTGACCTGCAAAACAACCCCGCCTTCGTGGAACGTGCGGCGGGCCTTGGCTTTGATCCCGTGGACGCCTCGACGCTCTGGGTCAAACTGCTCTATATCGCGCTCTTCGCGGCGGTGCTGATCGTCCTGTTGTGGATGAGCCAGCGTGCGCTGCATTCCCCATGGGGCCGGATGCTGCGCGCGATCCGCGACAACGAGGTCGCGGCGGAGGCCATGGGCAAGGACGTGACAGCGCGGCATCTGCAGGTCTTCATCCTCGGCTCCGCCATCTGCGGGATCGCGGGGGCGATGATGACGACGATGGATAGCCAGTTGACGCCCGGCACCTACCAGCCGCTGCGCTTTACCTTCCTCATTTGGGTGATGGTGATCGTTGGCGGCTCGGGCAACAACTTCGGCGCGATCCTTGGTGGCTTCCTGATCTGGTTCCTCTGGGTGCAGGTTGAGCCGATGGGCCTGTGGCTGATGAACCTGATCACCGCGGGCATGTCCGAAGGGTCGGCCCTGAAGGCCCATCTGATCGAGAGCGCGGCGCATATGCGGCTTTTGACCATGGGCATTGTGCTGCTTCTGGTCCTGCGCTTCAGCCCGCGCGGGTTGATCCCCGAGCGGTGAATCCCGCTGAGCTTCACGATGTAAAAAGGGGCGCGGTTGCAATACCGCGCCCCTTTTTCATTTCTCAGGCCGCTTCAGCGCCCCTTGAACAATCCGCCCAAGATGCCGCGCACGATACGGCGCCCGGTGGTGCCTTTCAGTTCTTTGATCACCGCGCTCGCGATGGCATCGCCGAAACCGTCCGTCGCCTTGCGGCTTGTCCGGCTGCCGCCGCTGCGTGCCCCGCCATAGCGGCGGGCCTTCTGGAATTCTCGCGCGGCTGCGTCCTCGGCCTCTGCCGCGGCTTCGATCTTTTCCGCCTCTTTGGCCGCCGCTTCTGCGCGGGCCTTCAGCATTTCATAGGCTGACTCGCGGTCCTGCACGGTCTCGTATTTCCCTGCTAAATCAGAGTCCGCCAGCACCGCCGCGCGCTCCGCCACAGTGATCGGGCCGAGCCGCGAAGACGGGGGCCGGATCAAGGTACGCTCCACCACGCCCGGCACGCCCTTGCGTTGCAGCATGGAGGTCACGGCCTCCCCAACACCGACCTCGCGGATCGCCTCTTCGGTGTCGAAGCGCGGGTTCTCGCGGTAGGTCTCGGCGGCTTGGCGCAGTTCCTTGCGGTCCCGCGCGGTAAAGGCGCGTAGCGCGTGCTGGATACGGTTGCCAAGCTGGCCGAGGATATCGTCGGGCACATCGGCGGGGTTCTGGGTCACGAAATAAACCCCGACGCCTTTGGAGCGGATGAGCCGCGCCACCTGCTCCACCTTATCGACCAGCGCCTTGGGCGCATCGTCAAACAGCAGATGTGCCTCGTCAAAGAAGAACACGAGTTTCGGTTTGTCGGGGTCGCCCACCTCAGGCAGTTCTTCGAACAGTTCGGACATGAGCCACAGCAGGAAAGTCGCATAGAGTTTGGGCGAGGCCATGAGCTTGTCAGCGGCGAGGATGTTGATCCGCCCGCGCCCTTCGGCATCGCCGCGCATGAGGTCCGAGAGCGCCAGCGCCGGCTCGCCAAACAACTGCGCGCAGCCTTGGTTCTCCAGCACCAGCAGCCGCCGTTGAATGGTGCCGACGGAGGCGGTCGAGACATTGCCATAGCGCAGCGCCAAGTCCTTCGCATTCTCTCCCACCCAGACCAGCAGGGATTGCAGGTCTTTCAGGTCCAAAAGCGGCATCCCCTCCTCATCGGCCACGCGGAAGGCGATGTTCAGGATGCCCTCCTGCGCCTCGGACAGGCTGAGCAACCGCGCGATGAGCAGCGGCCCCATCTCGGAAACCGTGGTGCGGACAGGGTGGCCCTGCTCACCAAAGAGATCCCAAAAGGTGACCGGGAAGGATTGATAGCGATAGTCGTCAAAGCCGATCTTGGCCGCGCGTTCGGTGAAAGCGCCGTGCAGTTTGGCGGCCTCGCTCCCCGCGACGGCAAGGCCGGACAGATCGCCCTTCACATCCGATAGGAACACCGGCACCCCGGCATTGGCAAAACCCTCGGCAAGGATTTGCAGCGTCACTGTTTTGCCCGTGCCCGTCGCCCCCGCGATCAGCCCGTGACGGTTGGCATAGCCAAGATCGAGGAATTGCTTTGTCGCATGGTCGGGACCGCCGCCGCCGATAAAGATGTCACTGCTCACGCTGGGGCCTTTCTGTCAATTTTAGCCATTCGTCCGTTCCACTAGAGCATACAAACTTAACCTTTGCGCGCCATAGTGAAGGCATCCCGCTCGCATGTCCTTTCATCGGGTGGGTGTACTTCCTCCCTGTTAGACTTGGCCGCGCCTTCGGGTGCGGCCCTTTTTCTGCCAGGGGCCGTGCTAAAACCCTGACAGATTGTCGCATTTTTCCTGTTGACCGGCATCACGCGCTTGCCTAACGTGGCATTAATAAGTCGGCCCAGTCCGACGGGGAGAAAGTACACCGAAAGGGGGCGCGCTGCGTCCCCTTTTGCATTTCTGGCGTTTAAGCCTCTGACATCGCGGGAAAACCGCGACTGCGGGGTCGGCATGAAATTGCCCGAACCTTGATCGAAATGCGGCTCTGGCCACTGACAATCCCGGGGCGGCGTGGTAAGGGGCGGTAACGCAACAAATGTGGATATGACATGAGCAAGTTTATGACCGCCCTGCCGCTTTGTGCAGCGCTTGCACTGACGGCCCCAATGACGGCTTTCGCCCAGACCGCCACGGAAGAAGACACCGCCCAGACCGAAGAGCAGCAGCCCCAGCCCGGCACCAGCGGCAATGCTTCGCAGATCGAAGAGCAGCTGAGCCTTGGTGAAGATGCGGACAAAGACCCCGATCTGGGCAAGCCCTACACCAAGAAAGAAATCGGTGCTTGGGAGATGCGCTGCATCAAGACCGAGGAAGAGGTCGACCCCTGCCAGATGTACCAACTCCTCGCCGATGGCGAAGGCGCGCCGGTTGCCGAAGTCTCGCTCTTCCGTCTGCCCGGCGGTGGTCAGGCCAAGGCCGGTGCCACGGTTGTTGTCCCGCTTGAGACCGCCCTGCCCGCGCAGCTGACCCTGTCGGTCGACGGTGGCAAGGCCCGCCGCTATCCCTATGCCTTCTGCAACCCCGTGGGCTGCTATGTGCGCATGGGTCTGACCGATGCCGATATCGGCGCCTTCAAGCGCGGCAAGGAAGCGGTGCTGACCATCGTGCCCGCTCTGGCCCCGGATCAGGAAGTGAAACTGACCCTCTCGCTCGACGGGTTCACTGCCAGCTACGACGAAGTCTCGGTGATCGAGCAGTAAGACTGGATTTTACCGATTTGAATGCCGCGCCCGACCTCGGGGGCGGCATTTTTTTATGGCCGGGCGTCGCTCAGGCGCGGCGCAGCGCCAGCACGGCGTTCATCCCACCAAAGGCAAAAGCATTGCTGAGCGCCACATCAACCTGCGCTTCGCGCGCCTCATTGGGCACGACGTCGAGCGCGCATTCCGGGTCGGGTTCCTCATAGCCAATGGTCGGCGCGATCACCCCGTCGCGCAGCGCCATGATACAGGCCAAAAGCTCGACCGCGCCGGTGCCGCCGATGATATGACCATGCATCGATTTGCTGGAAGAGATCATCAACCGGTCCGCATGGGTGCCAAAGACATCCGCCACGGCGGCGCATTCGGTCTTGTCATTCGCCGCCGTTCCAGTCCCATGTGCGTTGATATAGCCGACCTCTTCGCGGTTGATCCCCGCATCGGCCAGTGCGCCCTGCATCGCCCGCGCGGCTCCCGCCTTGGAGGGCATGACGATATCGCTGGCATCCGAGGTCATAGCGAACCCCGCGACTTCGCAGAGGATCTCGGCTCCCCTCGCGCGCGCGTGTTCATAGTCTTCAAAGACAAAGACACCCGCGCCCTCGCCTTGCACCATTCCGTTGCGATTGGCTGAGAAGGGGCGGCAGGCATCGCGGCTCATCACGCGCAGCCCTTCCCAAGCCTTCACCCCGCCGAAGCAGAGCATGGATTCCGATCCGCCCGTCACCATCACCGGGCTCCTGCCTGAGCGAACCATCGCGAAGGCCTGCGCCATGGCGTGGTTCGACGAGGCACAGGCGGTGGAGACGGTGAAAGACGGCCCGCGCAGGTTCCATTCCATGCTGACATGGCTGGCGGCGGCGTTGTTCATCAGCTTGGGCACCACGAAGGGATGCACCCGGTTTTTGCCCTCTTCGTAGACCGCGCGGTAATTATCGTCCCATGTCGAGACACCGCCCCCCGCCGTGCCCAGCACCACCCCTGCGCGGGCGGCCAAGTCATCGGTGAAGGTCAGGCCCGATTGTTCGATCGCTTCGCGCGCGGCGGTGAGGGTGAATTGCGTGAACCGATCATAGAGCGCGATTTGCTGGCGGTTGTAGCGGCCCTCGGCCTCGAACCCGCGCACCTGACCGCCGATGCGGATGGCCAGCCGCTCCACATCCCGGAACTCCAGCGGACCGATGCCGCATTTGCCCTCGCGCATGGCCGCCAGCGTCTCGGGCACCGACAGGCCCAAAGCGTTGATCGTGCCCGCGCCGGTGATGACAACGCGCCGCATCGATCAGCTCTGTTCGGCTTGCAGCCGTTCGACCCCGGCGACGACGCTGCGCACGGTCGAGATGTCGAAATCGCTTTCGCTGGGGCTGTTGGCGTTGAAAGGCACGTTGATGTCGAATGTCTCTTCAATCGCAAAGATGCATTCCACAACCCCCATGCTGTCGATCCCGAGGTCTTCGAGCGTACTGTCGAGCGTGACATCCTCCGGCTCGATCATGGCCTGTTCGGCGAGGATGGTAATGACCTGATCCTGAGTGTTCATGCGGCGTCCCCCAACATATGTCCGCGGCAGGTTTAGTCAGCCTTGTCGGCTTTGGAAACCACCTTTTGCAGGGCCGCGACATCGCGCAGCAGCTTGGGCAAACGGCGCAGCGCTTTGTAGATTTCGGTCTGCTTGCTCATTTGGGTGGCGGGGTAGCCCAACATGGTGCGTCCCTCGGGCACGTTGGAGAGCACAATGGTCCCCCCGCCCGCGATCACCCGGTCGCCAATGGTGATATTGTCGGCCAGACCGACCTGCCCGCCGAGCACCACATTGTCGCCCACGCGGGTCGAGCCGCCAACGCCCGCCTGCCCGCAGAGCAGGCAGTTTTTGCCGATCACCGCGTTGTGGCCGATATGCACGAGGTTGTCGATTTTGGTGCCGTCGCCGACCTGCGTGTCGCGGATGGTGCCGTTGTCGATGGTGGAACCCATGCCCATTTCGACATCCGCGCCGATGGTCACAGCGCCAAGCGAATGGATACGGGTCCAAGGCTGCGGGGCGGCATCGCCCTGATCGCCGAGCGTTTGCCGCGCGCTTTCCACGGTGGACAGCTCGGCCGTCACGAAAGAGAAACCGTCGCCGCCCAAGCGCACGCCCGACTGCGCGATGAAACCCGATCCAATGGTGACCCGCGCGCCGATGCTGACATGTTCGCGCAGAAAACAGCCGTCACCCAATGTCGCATCCACGCCAACAAAACACAGCGGCCCGATGACGCTGCCCGCGCCGATCCGCGCCCCGGCAGAGATCACCGCCAAGGGGCCGACCGAGACGCCTTCGCCCAGCACGGCCTCGGGGTCGATCGCGGCGGTGGGGTGAATGCCCGGCTTGAACCCCTGCCCCTTGTCGAGCATCCGCGTCACGCCGGAAAGCGCATAGCGCGGACGGTTGGGCAAGATCGCGGCCTTGAGGCCCAGAGCGCGCCAGTCAGCCCCTTCCCAAAGCATCGCCACTTCGGCGGCGCCATCGGAAAGGCTGCTGGCATAGCGCGGGTCCATCGCCAGCGCCATTTCGCCCGATTTGGCGCTGGCGGGTTCCGCGACGCCGCTTACCTTGAGTTCGATGTCGCCCTCGGCGCTGGCGCCGACGGCTTTGGCGATTTGCTGAACACTATAGGTCATTTCGGGCGGCCCTTACTTGTTGCGCGCCCGAGAGTTACCCCTGAACGCCGCGCAAGGCCACCCCCGCCTTGGAGAGCGCGTTCCAGATCAGCGCATCCCGGCCATATACGTCATCGCGGTATTCGGTATGGCCGCGCGCATTGGTCACGGCGGTGCGGTAGATCAGATGCACCGGCACCTGCTCTTCGAGAACGACGCGCGTCTCGCGCCCGCTGCGCAGAATGGCCTGAAACTCACCTTCCGGGTCTGCCGATTGCGGGGCCAGCAGCGCATAGGCGAATTCAAAGGGCTCGGCCAGACGCACGCAACCATGGCTGAAGGCACGCACGTCGCGGGCAAACAGGCTCTTGGCCGGGGTGTCATGCAGGTAGATGTTGTATTTGTTGGGGAACATGAACTTCACCAGACCCAAGGCATTGGTCTTGCTGGGCGGTTGGCGCATGGAGAAGGGGAAGGTCCGCGCGGTGTAGCGGTTAAAGTTCACCGCGCCGCGGTTCACCTTGCGGCCCCGGCTGTCGGTAATCTCGATATGGTTGACCGCATAGGGGTTGCGCTTGAGCTGCGGCAGGTATTCCCCAGTGACGATCGACCGCGGCACATACCAGCTGGGATTGACCACCATATGCTCCATCACGTCCGAGAATTCGGGCGTCGGGCGGTCCTCGCGCGCGGCCCCTACCACCGAGCGGGTCTGGAAGGTGATCTTGCCATCGTCGATGATCTTGGCCGAGAAATCGGGGATGTTCACAAGGATATGACGTTTGCCGCGGTCGGTGTTGAACCAACGCTCACGCTCAAGTGCGACCATGACCGATTGCAGCCGCTGCTCAACGCCAATGTTGATCTGTTTCATCGTGGCCGGACCGGCAACGCCATCGGTGTTCAGCCCGTGGGCCTCTTGGAACTGGCGCACGGCTTCGGTCAGGCTGGCGTCATAGCCCACGGCATTGGACCGCTCCAGAAAGCCCATGGCGATCAGACGGTTGCGCAGGGCAATGACGTCATTCCCGGTATCGCCCGGCTCAAGCTTGCCCGCAGGCACCGAGGGGCCCCAGCCGCCCTGCGACAGCAGCTTTTCCATCGCGATCTTCTCTTTCAGCAGCGCATTATACTCAAGGCTGCGCGGCGGCAGGGCGCGGAAATAAGCGGCGGGCGTGGATTCGGGCAGGTCTTGCAGATAGGTCTTCCGGTCACGGTAGGGGATTTCGCGCACGATCTGGCTGATGATCCGTTTGGGGATCAGCACACCGGTCTGCACGTCGCGGGCATAGCGCAGGAACACGCGGCTCAACTCCACCTCGGCGAATCCGCGATCACGCGGGGTCTCGGCCGTGCGCAGCATCTCCAACACTGCATCGGGGTTGTAACGGGTGACCGGCAGGCCATGATCATCCGCCGTGGTGATCGCCCGCATCAGTTCCGACCGGCGCGCGCGGTGTTCTTCGGCTGCCCCTGTCCAGATGGCGGTATAATCGTTCTCACGGTAGAAGGCGGCGATGTCATCGTCTTGGGCAGCAGCTTCGGCGACGGCTTGTTTGAAGGCGGTGACCTGCGCCGTGGCAGGCGCGGCAAGGACCAGGGCCGAAATCAACAGGGCAAACCCTGCGATAAATTTGGACAGTTGCCGTGAAAAAGTCGCGCTGAATCCCATGTCGTACCCCGTGAATATACCATTGCCGCCGCGCGACCCTATTGCCTGCCCGGTTTGCCAATAATACTACGCGCAAGTCCATTCAAATTTCCGTTCGCAGGAAAAACGCGTGATGGCCTGTGCGGATTGCGCATCGGTTGCCCCTGCAAACATTGAGTTTTTTAACCGCATTGCGCAAAAACTTGCCTAAATTTGAACCACTCGGGAACCATTCCGATTCAGCCCTTGGTCAGGTTTTCCCGCTATGCAATAACAATGTTGCATCTGGGGATGAGATGAATGGCCCATGTAACATCTTGGGTAACTTAGGCAGACGACGGGACAGAGACACATGACAGGCAAAAGCTCCTCGGGGATGACCCGGCGCGCCCTTCTCGGCGCATTCGCAGCAACCACCGTTGCAGCAGCTCCCACCTTCTCGAACGCGGCAGGCTTTCTGCGGGGCGCAGGCGACATTCGCCGCATCCGCATGTATTCGGGCCGCACCGGTGAGCGGTTGGACATGATCTATTGGATCGAAGGTCACTATATCAAAGACGCCTTTGCCGAGATCAACCACTTCATGCGCGACTGGCGGACCGACGATGTCATCAACATGGACCTGCGCACCATCGATATCATGGCCGCGTCGCATAATCTGCTGGATGTGAACGAGCCCTATATGCTCCTCTCCGGCTACCGCAGCCCGAAAACCAACGCGATGCTGCGCTCCCGTTCCAGCGGTGTGGCCAAGAATTCGCTGCACCTCAAAGGTCAGGCCGCTGACCTGCGCCTCGCCTCGCGCTCGGTGCATCAGGTGGCCCGCGCGGCGATGGCTTGTCGCGGTGGCGGCGTCGGGCGCTACTCCGGCTCCAACTTCACCCATATGGACTGCGGCACAGTGCGCAGCTGGGGCGGCTGATCGCAGCCTCTCGGACGGGATGAGTCAATTGTTAAGGGCGCCTTCGGGTGCCTTTTTTGTTGCGCGATATTGTCGCCGGTGGGCTTTCGCTGGCCGTGGTACGGCTCTACGGTCGCGCCAAACACATGCCGGGGAGAGAAATGCAGATAAAGACGGCGCGCATTGCGGTGATCGGTTTCGGGCCGCGCGCCTTGGCGCGTTGGAGGCTCTGTCGCAACGGCTTACGGGGACCGAAGGGCGGATACAGATCGACATTTATGAACCCGGCCCCCATCCCGGCGCGGGTCCGAACTTCGCCCCCTCCGAGCCTGCCTATTGTCTGCTTAACATCCCTAACCGCGATATCGCGATCCGCCCGCCAAAGGGGTCGCTGGTCGGGCATTTCGCGGAGTGGCAAGACCGCGCCGTAGATCCCGACAGTTTCCCCTCTCGCGCCGAAATGGGCCGCTACCTCATGGCGCGGCGGGAGGATCTTTTTGCCCGGGGTTTTACGAAAACGGGCGTGACTTGCAGGGTGATCCCCGCCGCTGTGGACCGCATCTCGCCCGAGGGGGCGGGTTGGCGTGTGCAATCGGAAAGCGGGGCGGAGGCGCCATATGACGAAGTGCTCCTCACCCTCGGGCAGCCCCCTGTCGAGCCGGACGCGCAATGGGCCGATTGGCAAGAGCACGCAGCGCGGCGCGAGGCAGAAGTCGCGCAGGCTATCCAGCGGCGGATCTGCGCGCGCGGGCGGCGGCATGGCAGGGCAAGCACGTCGCGGTCCGGGGCTTGGGGCTGTCGACCTATGATGTGTTGCGCGGTCTGACCATGGGACAGGGCGGGCGCTTCGACGCGGCGGGTTATCATGCCTCGGGCCGGGAGCCCTGCCGCATTCTGCCCTTCTCGCTCAACGGGCAACCCCCCTTCCCCAAGCCACAGGCTGCCGGCTTCGACGCGCTGTTCGATCCCACATCGGAAGAGACCACGGGCTTCTCAGAAGCGGCCATCGCTGCGGTCGATGCGGGACCCGAGGCGGCGCCTTCGTTGATCTCTGACGCCCTCCTCCCCGTGGTCGCGCGTATCCTTGCACCTCAGAATGTGCGGGTGACGGAAATCGCGGACTGGCTTAACGTCGAATGGTCAGACCCCGGCGCGCAGGACCAGTTGCCTCCAATGAAGGCGCTGCGTCACGGGATAGAACTGGCCGCCGGAGAGGTCGCGCCGAGTATTGGCTACACGCTTGGCCAAGTCTGGCGCAAATGGCAAGACACATGGCGTGCGGCATTCAATCCCCGCGACGCGTCGCCCCAGACAGCCAAGCGGCTGATAGACTTCGATGAGGGGCTGAAACGATATTCCTACGGCCCGCACCTCGCCTCCGCCCGGGAGCTTTTGGCGCTGATCGACGCGGGGCTGGTCGACCTGTCCTTCGCCACCAATCCAGAGATCACGAACAGCGCGCAAGGCTGGACATTGCAGGCGGAGGGGCACGCGGCGGAGGTGTCGGTCATCGTCGATGCGGTGCTGCCTGCGCCGAACCTCTCGAGCATCGCAGCACCGCCCCTGCCCGATCTCATCTCCCAAGGTTTGCTCTCCCAGCTGTCATCCGATCTGGCCGCCGCGACCGCGCCTGACGGGACGCTGCGCGCCCCTGACGGACGCCCCGTGCCCGGCCTTTGCCTGTTGGGGCGGCTGGCGCTCGGCAGTGTGACGGCGGTGGATTCCCTGCACGATTGCTTTGGCCAATCCGCCGGCCGTTGGGCGCAGTGCGTGATCGACAGGCTGTCGGTTTGACGCGCTGCCGCTTGGCTACAACAGTTTGTGATCCGGCTCGCGCGATGGAACGGCAAGGCGCTGAAACGGTTTCCCTTTCAACACGAGATTGAAGAATAGGGGAACGACGCAATGAAGAGACGACATTTCATCACCGGTGTAGCCGCCAGCGGTGCCGCATTCGGCGGTGGCCTTGCCACGCCCGCATTGGCGCATCCGCCCAAGGAAATGCCGAGCTATGACGTGCCGCCAGAGATGATGCCGCGCAAAGTGCCAATCGCGGCGGGCGCGCCGCCCTATGAAATCCACGTCGATCCCGACAATTTCGCGCTCTACTGGACACTGCCCGACAATATGGCGTGGCGCTATACCGTGGGCGTGGGCCGCCCCGGTCTTTATGAATCCGGTGAGTTCTACGTTGGTGCCAAGAAGGAATGGCCGAGCTGGACCCCGACACCGGGTATGATTGACCGCGAACCGGAGAAATACAAGAAATACGCCGATGGTATGGAAGGCGGTTTGGACAATCCGCTGGGGTCGCGTGCCCTCTATCTCTTCACCGAGGAGCGCGGCGATACCTTCCTGCGCATCCATGGCACCAATGACCCCAGCACATTGGGCAAACGCGTCTCGAACGGCTGTGCCCGTTTGGTGAACGATCAGATGGCCGAGCTTTATGACCGCGTGCCAATGAACACCCGCGTGGTGCTTTACGAACCCATCGGCTGAGTTTTCTTTCGGCCACATCAAGCAGCCCGGAGCGGAGAATATCCGCTTCGGGCTTTTTTGTGCCTCTCTGTCGACCTGTAGGATTGAAACATTTCACACGGGCCAAAGAGGTTTGGGTGCGGTGGCGGCACACACGTTTCTGCGACGACTGTGTAACAGGTCTTGAACGCTCTTCGCGGGGCCGGCCAATGTCATAAGTCCCGTTCCGCGGCATGGTGATAACTTATTAAAAACAGTATCTTATGCGGATATGTCAATTTGTTACGATCCAGTCGCGCCGGGTCTCGTTCTGACACCGGGCCGTGATCCGAGTTGCTTTGTAACCGCCCCTCACCGCGCCTTAATATCATTGCATCGAACGGGCCTCCCGACATCCCCGCCTCTCCCCAGAGCGAGAAAGCCGACGCCCTTTCCCAAACCTGAAAGGACTAGAACAATGAAACTCTTTATCGCAACCGCCGCCGCCACTCTGATCGCCACCGCGAGCTTCGCAGGCCAGTCGACACGCTACGAAGACCTGCGCTTGGACACGTCCCTAACGGCTGATGTCGTCCATGCCGCGGATGCCGGTGAAACCCGCCCTAATGAGCGCGCCGCTGACCTGCGGTTGGAAACATTCTCGGACGAGAGTGCGCCGGTCGCCACCTTCTCGACCAGCGGCCCCGTGAGCAGCTTGGGCGAAGGTTTCGCCTATGGTGGTTACGGCGCGGGCAACGACTCCCGCTAAACTGTCATAGGTAGACCCGAGAGAGCCCGGCCCGAAAGGTGCCGGGCTTTTTTCTTGCAGGCGGAGCCGCATGGCCCGATGGGCAACAACTTCTTTCTGGAAAAAAGGGAAAATGGCGGAGCGACAGGGATTCGAACCCTGGAGACGGTCTCCCGCCTACACACTTTCCAGGCGTGCGCCTTCGACCACTCGGCCACCGCTCCGTTGAGGCGGGGTTTAGCTTGGGGGGGCAGTGAGTTGCAAGAGCGAATTCCCCCCAGAGAGGATAAATTTATCTAACCGCCCAGATGAACATAGACCCGGCGGTTCAAACGGCCCTTTTTCTCAATCTTTCCAAGGCGAAGCCCGCCGATCTCGCCGGTGCGCGCGACATGGGTGCCGCCGCAGGGCTGTAGATCAATGGGGTCTTGCGCCTCTCCGATGCGGATCAGGCGAATGTCCCCTCGTCCGCGGGGCGGGGCGACCGACATGGTTTTGACCAGTTCGGGCGCGGCGTCCAATTCGGCCTCGGTGATCCAGTCCTCGCTCACCCGCGCGTCGAGGGAGACGAAGTGATTTAATGCCTCCTCCAGTTCCTCTCGGGCCTGCGGCGCATCGGGCATGTTAAAATCGAGCCGCCCATGGGTGGCCGAAATCTGTCCGCCCGTAACCGGATGTGGAATGACGACGGACAAAAGATGCAGCGCCGTATGCACGCGCATATGTTTATGGCGACGGTCCCAGTCGAGTTCCTGTTTCACGAAAGCCCCCACCGGCGGCAAGGGACGCGGCTCTGCCGGGACCAGCGCGATGCCGCCGCTGTCGCGGTCGCGCACCGTGGTCGCGATGGTGAGCTCTTGCTTGTCCCAGGTCAGCCATCCGCTGTCGCCCGGCTGCCCGCCGCCCGTGGGGTAGAACAGGGAATTGTCCAAGATCACCCCCCCTTCGGGCGTATGGGCCGCCACGCGGGCCGGGGCATCGCGCAGATAGGTCTCGGTCCGGTAGAGCTCGCTCGTCATGCCTGCGGCTCCGCCTTGTCGCTGCCGTCTTGGACGCTGGCACTGGTCGCGTGCTGCAAGGTCTCAGGGTTGCGCAGCCATAGGTCGCGTTGGGCAAAGGGAATTTCGATCCCTTCCTCTTTGAAACGCGCGGCGATGGCGTGGTTGATGTCGTTCTTGACCTTCATCATCCAATTCACGTCCCGCAGGTAACAGCGCACCTCGAACTCCAGCGCATCGGCCCCGAAGTTCAAGAACAGGACCGCGGGCGGCGGGTTGGTCAGCACGATGGGCTGCGCCTCGGCGATCTCTTGCAGGATGCCTTCGATCCGTTTGGTGTCGGTGCCGTAAGCCACGCCCACGGGCACGATAAGGCGGCCCACGGTATTGCCGCGGGTGTAGTTGGTGACCGTGCCGCTGATCAGGTCGGCATTGGGCACGATCACATCGGTGCGGTCGAAGGTTTCGATCCTTGTGGAACGCACCGAGATGTCGCGCACATAGCCCATCTGGCCGCCCACCTCGATCCAATCCCCTTCGGAGATCGGGCGTTCGATCAACAGGATGATGCCCGAGACGAAGTTCGACACCACGTTTTGCAGGCCGAAACCGATACCGACCGAAAGTGCCCCGGCAACATAGGCCAGCGCAGAAAGGTCGATCCCCGCCCCGGTGATGGCGAGCAGCGCGGCGAGGAAAATCCCCACATAGCCGATCCCCGAGACGATGGCGTTCTGCCCGCCGATGTCCATCCGCGTCTTGGGCAGGACGTTGCTGCGCAGCGCCCCTTGGATCAGTCGGGTGACGGCATAGCCGATCACGAAGATCACCGCGAAGGAGAGGAAATCCGTGGGACGGATCCGCGTCTCGCCAAAGGCGAAGCCCCGGCTGAACAGCGCCCAAAGCTCAGTTAGGTCGGTGACCCGCGCGCCATGCCATGCCAGCGCCATCACAGGCAGCGACAGCAGCAGCAGGATCAGGCCAAAGAAGACGGGCATCAGCGCGTCGCGTGCCTGCACCCCTTGCCCGGTCATGGCACCGTAAACATCGGCCAAGAAGCGTTGCAGCGTCATCACCAGCCCCAGAAGCACCAGCGTGGTGACATAGGGCGGCAGCAGCGAAACGGCGGCGTTGTAATAGCCGCTGATCAGCAAGAGGGGCGCCACCACGGCCACGATCATCGCGCCCAAGCCCAGCCCGCGCACGACGCGGTTCAGCGTCGAGGTCCGCGGCTCTTCGGCGGCGGAGACATCTTCTGTCACCGGATCGCTATAACCGCGCAGAATTTTCCCGATGCGGAACAGGGCAAAGGCGCTCAGCAGCATTACCGGCAGGCGCAGCACGGCCTCGGTGGTTTCTGCCGGTTGCTGGCCGTCGAAAATGGCGGTGATGATGGCGCCAATGATGACGGTGACGGTGATAATGCTGACGTAGAAACGAACCGCTTTGCGCTCAGCCGCGGGCAGCAGGATCAGCGCCTCGTCCTCATCGCGAGAGAACACCCGTTCGGCGACCCAGCGAACACCCAGCATCGCGCCGCCGATCACCGGGATCAGCTGCACAAGGGTTGAGCCGCGCGGGCCGAGCCAATCGGTCGCCAAGACGGCCATGGCCAGTAAGACCAGACCCACCGTGGGCAGGATGATCCGCAAAAGAGACACGACAAAGCGCCAGATGCCAAAGCCGCGCGCGCCGAATTGCTGAAGCCGACCCACAATCGCGGTCGACCAATGATGGCCACGGAAGATCAGCACCAAGCCCAGAATGGTGAGAGCCAGAACCGCAGGGAGAGAGGAACGCAGGCTGCGTCGCGCCGTGTCGGCATCGTCAGGCGCTTCGGCGGCGATCTCGCCCGCCGCTGTCGCCAGATCGTCTATCGCGGTGCGCCAATGGACGGGGTTGAGCGGCGTGGGCACCACCTCCATCAACTGCTCGGTCTGGCGTTCGCGCAGGGCCACGTCGATCTGCCCGATCAGCGCATCGGCGCGCAGATATGCCGCTTCGGCCCGCTGAACCGGCGTCAGCAGGGTGTTGAGCTGTCGGTTCAACTCTTCACGGTTGGCGGCGACTTCGGGGGATTCCGGCTCGGCCCCCTCGCCCTCGGGCGGGGTTCCGAGCGCGGCCAATTGTTCGCGCAGCGCGCTGATCCGCGCGGCATTCAGGTTGCGCGCCGCGTCGAACTCGGCACGGTAATCCACCAGCCGGGCGCGCTGCACCTCCAGCATGGTTTCGGTGGTATCGGGGGCGTCCACCGCCTCTTCAGCCGAAGAGGCGACGGTTTCCCATTGGTCGAAATCCGGCAGAACCGGTTCCTGTGCGACAGCAGCGCCGGTCAGCCAGACCAGCAACGCGGTAAGGCCAAGGGCGAAGCGGAGCATTTGGGTCATGTATCCTCGAAAACACCTGGGATGGATTGCGGCGCGGCATCAAGCCAAGCGGGCGTCGGCAGCCCCTTCTCGCGCAGGAACTCCGGGTTGAAGAGTTTGGATTGATAGCGCGTGCCGAAGTCGCACAGCACGGTCACGATGGTATGGCCCGGCCCCATCTCTTTCGCCAAACGCATGGCCCCGGCGACGTTGACGCCCGAGGAGGCACCAAGGCAGAGCCCCTCATTCTCCAGCAGGTCAAAGACGACCGGCAGCGCCTCTTCGTCTGAGATGTTGTAGGAATAGTCGGGCTTGAACCCTTCGAGGTTCGCGGTGATCCGCCCCTGACCGATGCCCTCGGCGATGGAACTGCCTTCGGATTTCAACTCGCCTTCGGTATAGTAGCTGTGCAGCGCCGCGCCATCGGGATCGGCCAGTGCGATCTTCACGCCCTTGGGTTGCAGCGCCATGGCCACGCCGACGAGCGTGCCGCCCGAACCGACCGCGCAGCAAAAGCCATCGACCTCGCCGCCGGTCTGTTCCCAAATCTCGGGGCCAGTGGTTTCGATATGGGCTTGCCGGTTGGCGGTATTGTCGAACTGGTTGGCCCAAATCACCCCCTCGGGCGTGGTCTTGGCCAATTCCTTGGCCAAACGCTCGGAATAGCGGACGAAGTTATTGGGGTTCTTGTAGGGTGCGGCGGGCACCTGCACCAATTCCGCACCGGCCAGCCGAAGCATGTCTTTCTTTTCCTGCGACTGGGTCTCAGGGATGACGATGACGGTCTTGAACCCCATCGACGCGCCCACCAGCGCAAGCCCGATGCCGGTGTTGCCCGCGGTGCCCTCAACAATGGTGCCGCCGGGCTTCAACTCACCCCGTGCGATGGCGTCGCGGATGATGAACAGCGCCGCGCGGTCCTTGACCGATTGGCCGGGGTTCATGAACTCCGCCTTGCCCAAGATTTCGCAGCCGGTCTCTTCGCTCGCGCCGCGCAGCCGGATCAGCGGTGTGTTTCCAATGGCCTCGGCCAGATCTTTAGCAACCTGCATGTTTGCCCCCAGTTCATGTTCCGTCCGGTTTAGCTGTCGCGCCTTCGGACCTCAAGCGTTCGCGGTGGCGGGCAAGCCAATAGGCGCTTGCCACCAATGGCGCATTGGCCAGCGCCTGCGCATCGGCCAAGGCCATCAGATCATCGAATGACATAAGATGCGACCGGATATCCTCGCCCTCCGCAGCCAAACCGCCGGTGCCGATGATATGATCCGGCAAATCCGCCAATCCCACGAAAATGTGAAAGAATTCCGTCGCATTCCCGGGGGAGGCATAGACGTTTCCGACCGGTTCCAAGGCGCCCAAGGTGATCCCCGCCTCCTCACGCGCCTCGCGCCGCGCGGCGGCCTGCGGTGTCTCGCCGGGGTCGATATGGCCCGCGATGGGCTCCAACTGCCAGCGGGTATGATCGCCGCGCGCCAGCGGGCCCATGCGGATTTGCTCGACCAGCAGCACGCGGTCGCGCAGCGGGTCATAGGGCAGCACCAAAGCTGCATCCGCGCTGACAAAAACCGCGCGGTCAATCTGCGCCGACATGCTGCCGTCAAAGGTCTCATGCCGCAGCGAGATTTCATCAAGGGCGAAGAAGTTCGCGTAAACGCGGCGGCGGTCGGTCACCTCGACCTTGCCATCGAGCGCCAGCGGATCATGCATGCCCTGTGTCGCCAGCACCTGCTGATGGGCCCGGCGGCGGATCATCGGAAACATCGCATCGACCTCGGCCCGCGGGCGCTTGCCCATATAGCTCATCACTTCGCGCGCGGCGTGGCAGGAAAGCGCGGCCCAATCACGCTCCCATTCAGGCAAGGACCATGGCCCCTGCGCGGTCCAGCGCCCGGGCTGGGGGAGATAGACCTCGGCCCCCTGCCCGTCTGCAAGTGTCACCGGGACCAAATCATAGTCGAACGCGCCTTCATAGAAGTCGAGCCGCGCGAAATCATCCGCGCTCAGGCCCCGCACCAGCAAGCCCTCGGCCTGCGCGCCATCGCGCGTCTCAATCGTGGGAAACGGGCCTTCGGCGGCGGCAGAGACTTGGTAGCCGGGCAGATTGGCGGGGCTGAGGTCAATCGCCTTGGCGGAGCGGCCAAGCACGATTTCCAACAGCGGCAGATGCCGCAGGGTGCCGTAGATAAAGAGATGTCGCATGGGGATCAGGGCCAACGGTTATAAGCAAATTCGGTCAAAAGCCCTGCAATCATGCCCCCGACGACAAGCGCCACGCCGATGGGCACGGTGGCGATCATCAGACCGAATTCCGCGCCGATCTGGAAGACGGCGACGATGGCCTCGAAGGGATCGTCATAGCGGTTGCGCAACGCCAGCCGAACCATTTCATTCGCCGCCTGCAAGAAGATCGCCCAGAGCATCAGCACGAAGACCCCGGCAAAACCGTTGTTGATCGCAGCCACGATGCCCCGGCCCGCGCGCCGGCCCATCACGCGCCAGCCCACGATGAGGCCAAGCACCACGTTAAGCGGCAGGAAATACCCGAAATCCGTGCTTTCCGGCATCAGTGGCACCACCATGCCCGACAGGACAAAGGCCAGCACGGCGAGTGAGATCGCCGCCATAAGTCGCGCACCAGTCGGCATTTTTCGGCTCCTTGCGGGGGCGGACCGCAGGGGCGGTCACACAGGTCGCCGTACCGTAATCTGCGTCACGTCGCAATTGCCACTGTCAAATGTCGCGGCACAGGAAGTGAGGTAAAAATTCCACATCCGGCGAAAGCGTTCGTCAAAGCCAAGCGTGGTGATCTGATCCCATTTCTCGTTAAAGGTCTCATGCCAACGGCGCAGGGTGATGTCATAGCTTTTGCCAAATTCGATCGACCGGTCGACCACCAGCCCTGCCCGCTCGACCTGCCCCCGCAGGATCGTGGGGCTGGGCAACATGCCGCCGGGGAAGATGTATTTTTGGATGAAATCCACTCCGCGTTTGTAGACCTCCCAACGGCGGTCGGCGACGGTGATGATTTGCAAGGTCGCGGCGCGGCCCGGTTTCAGACGTTGGTGCAGCGTATCGAAGTAGACCGGCCAGTATTTCTCGCCCACCGCCTCGAACATCTCGATGCTGGCGATGCCGTCATAGCTCTCGGTCTCATCGCGGTAGTCTTGCAGTTTGAAGGTCACGCGGTCCGAGAGGCCCGCCTTGGCGATCCGCTCCTGCGCGTAGTTGAACTGCTCTTGGCTGATGGTCAGCGCGGTCACTTTCAGCCCGCGTTCGGCTGCGGCATATTCCGCAAAACCGCCCCAGCCGCAGCCGATTTCCAAGACATGATCGCCGGGCTGCACGCCCATCTGATCGACCATGGATTTGTATTTCGCCCGCTGCGCGGCCTCCAGCGATTGCTGGGCGTCGCCCTCGAAAATGGCCGAGGAATAGGTCATCGTATCATCCAGCCAGAGGCTGTAGAACGCATTGCCGAGATCGTAGTGATAGCTGATGTTGCGCTTGGCCTGTTTGCGGTTGTTGCGCTGAAGCCAAAAGCGGAACTTCTCGAACTGACGCAGCAGCCCTTGGCCGGGGAAACCATCATAGACCGTCTCATTCCCCGCATGGACCAAATCCATGAAGGCTTGCAGGTCCGGCGTCGACCACCACTCATCTAGATAGGCGTCGCAAAAGCCCAGATCGCCCTCGCGGATCAACCGTGCGAAAAGGTCATCGTTATGGATATGCAGTTCCGCCACCGGGCCGGGCTTGGCTCCTTCGGCGCGGAACACGCGGCCATCAGGCAGGATAAAGTCCACCCGCCCGTGCTGCATCTCCTGCGCCATGGCGAAGACCTGCGGGAAATAGCGGGGCAGACCTTTCTGCCCCTCGGTGGTCGTAAGCTTCATACCTCGGTTCCGTTCTTGTTCTGGCCTACTGTAACCGCAGGCTGCTGTTTCGCAAAAAGTTAAAAGTCGCGGTTGCGGTAGGCGTCGAGCGCCCGTTCCCGCCCTTCTGACAGATCGACGATCGGATCGGGGTAATCATCCTCTGGGCTCCGGCCCCAGCGGCGTGGGATCGCGGCGAAATAGGCCAGCGCCTCGTCACTCGGTTTCGCGCGGCCCTCGGCGATCCAACGGCGGGTGTAGTCGCGCCCCTTGTCGAAACGATCAAGCTGGGTCTCGGGGTTGAAAATGCGAAAGAACGGCGTCGCATCGGGGCCGGATCCTGCGGCCCATTGCCAGCCCATCGCATTATTGGCCGGATCCCAGTCGATCAAGTGTTCTTCGAACCACTTTTGCCCGATCCGCCAATGGCACATCAGGTGCTTGGTCAGATAGCTCGCCACGATCATGCGACCCCGGTTGTGCATGCGCCCCGTGACCTGCAATTCGCGCATGGCCGCGTCGACGAAAGGCACCCCGGTGCGCCCCTGTTTCCACGCCAGCACCTCGGCGCGGCGCTCGTCCTCGTTCCATGGGAAAGCCTGCCATTCCTCGCGCCAGTTTTGGTCAAGGATGCGCGGCGTGTGATACATCAGGTGATAAGCAAACTCGCGCCATGCGAGTTCCTTGAGGAAGGTCTCAGCCCCGCGCTTGCCCTCCTGCATGGCCCGCTGGCCCGCGTGCCAGCACTGGGCCGGGCTGATCTCACCTAATGACAGGTTTTCCGACAGGGCCGAGGTCCCGTCTTCGCCCGGCATGTCGCGGCTTTCGTCATAGCCTTCGACGATATGGGCCATGAATGAGCCAAGCCGGGCCTGAGCCGCGGCCCCCCCCA
>NZ_SZNL01000001.1:39587-56979 GCF_005068605.1 Sulfitobacter sp. 15WGC
GCCCCCCCCAAGCGGACATAGGGGCGCACTACGTCGCGACCGCGCTGCATCTCGGCGTCCATTTGCCAATCGTCGAGCGCGGCGCTCTGGGGCCAGTTTGGCGGGGCTGGGATGTCGCTCGGGGTGGCCAAGGGGGTTGCCACATCGCGGCCCCGGACTGCCTTCCAATAGGGGGTGAAGACTTTGTAAAAAGCGCCGGTCTTGGTCTCAACCGTCCAAGGCTCGAACATCAGATGCCCGGCAAAACTGCAGGCCTCGGCCCCATCGTCCTTTAGCGCCTCTTTGACCTTGGCGTCGCGGTCGATCGCGGCGGGATCGTAAAGGCGGCTCCAATAGACCGCCCCCGCGCCGGTGGCCTCGATTACCTCGCGCAGCACCTCAAGCGCATCGCCACGGCGCAGGATCAGGCGGCTGCCCTTCTCGGCCAAAGTCTCCCCAAGGCAGCCTAAGGCCAGCCCGAGGCGGAATTTTGGCGCCGCGCCCAAAGCTTCCGATTGTGCGTCGTGGATGAACAGCGGGATCACCGGGCGGCCCGACTGGCAGGCCGCCGTCAGGGCGGGATGGTCGCTCAGCCGCAGATCGCGGCGGAACCACATGATAATCGGGGAATTGTCGCTCACGTTCGGGGTCTTGCTCCTGCACTTGTCCCGAAACATAGCGCCCCTGCGCCGGGGTCAAGGATCAGAGCAGATCATCCAGCGCGTTCAACAGTTTGTCCATTTCATCCTGCGTTGTGTAATGGGTGAAGCTGAGGCGGAGCACGCCTTTGGCCTCATCCACCCCCATCGCACCAAGCGCCCGGCCCGCGTAGAAGGTGCCACCCCCTGCCATGATGCCGCGTGCGGCCAATGCCTGCGCCATCTCGACCCCCGGTCGATCAAGCGCCAAGGCCACCGTGGGCGCTCGGGTCGCCGCATCGGTGGGGCCGATGACTCGCACCGAGTTGCGCGCCGCCATGGCATCCAGCAGCGGTTGCAGCAAAGCCGTCTCATGGGCGCGCATTGCGTCATGCACAGCGACACCGCGTGCCGTGGCCCCGGCAGTGCCGCCGATATGGTGGGCGTGGAAGGCGTCGATATAATCCGCCATGCCCGCGCTGGCTGCGATCTGCGCGTGATCCGGCCCGGCGGGGGTGAAACGCTTGTAAAGCACGTCTCCATTGAAGTGATGCGCTTGGTTCGGCAGCAGTTCGGCCAGCGCCCGGCGGATGACCATGACACCCTGATGCGGCCCGAAGGTCTTGTAAGCGGAAAAGAGGTAGATATCCGGCCCCAGCACCCCGAGATCGGCAAATCCATGCGGCGCATAAGAGACGCCATCGACGCAGACGAAAGCACCGGCCGCATGGGCCAGCGCCGTGATCTCGGTCACCGGGTTGATCTCGCCCACCACATTTGAGCAATGCGGGAAGCAGACCAGCCGGACATTCTCGTCCAAGAGGTCTTCGAGCTTTGCCGGATCGAGATGCCCGGTTTCAGGGTCGATCTGCCATTCACGGATCTCGATCCCCCGCTCGGCCAGCCGCCGCCACGGGCCGGTATTGGCCTCATGGTCCTGATTGGTCACGACGATCGCCTCACCGGGCTGCATCATCTGGCCGAAAGCCTGCGCCAACACATAGGTGTTCTGCGTGGTCGAGGGGCCAAAGCTCAGCTCCTCCGGCGTCACGCCAAGGATCGCGGCCATGCGGGTGCGGGCTTCGTCCATCTCCTCCCCACCAAGGCGGCTGGCCTCATAGGCGCCGTAGGGCTGCACCTTTCGCTGGGAGTAGAAGCGATGCAGCCGGTCGATCACTTGGCGGCAGGTGTAAGACCCACCGGCGTTCTCAAAGAAAGCCTGCCCTTGAAGGCTCGGCTCGGCGAAGGCGGGAAATTGGGCGCGGACCCATTCGGAATCAATATGCATGGCGCGAAGGTTGACCGCAGCGCGGCCAAGGTCAAGCGCCCAAAGAAAACGGCGCCCCCGAAGGGCCGCCGTCATCCGTGTTGCAAAGGCTGTGCAGGTTAACGAATTCTACGCTCGTCCTGCAGGCCACGGAAGATGCAGAAGCACATGAAGAGCAGCAGCAGCGTGAACAGCAACCCGGTGGAGATCACCATGGATTGCAGCGCCGCCAAACCGCCGCCGATCAACAGCGCGATGGCCACGGCACCCTCAAAGATGCACCAGAACACCCGCTGCGGCACCGGCGCGTCGACCTTGCCGCCTGCGGTGATCGTGTCGATCACAAGCGACCCGGAGTCGGACGAGGTGACGAAGAACACCACCACCAGCACGATGCCGATGAAGGAGGTGATCGAAGCCAGCGGCAGCGCGTCGAGCATTTTGAACAGCTGCAACGGCAGACCCGCATCTTGCGCCGCGGTGTAGCCGTCGTTCAACACCTGATGGATCGCGGTGCCGCCAAAGATCGACATCCAGAGCACACAGACCAGCGAGGGGATCAGCAGCACGCAGATCACGAATTCCCGCACGGTGCGGCCCCGGCTGACGCGGGCGATGAACATGCCGACGAAGGGTGACCAGCTGATCCACCATGCCCAGTAGAAGGCCGTCCAGCCCTGGGAGAAGTTCACGTCTTCACGGCCAAACGGGTTCGCCAGCGCGGGCAGATATTCGATATAGGCTACCAGCGATTCCCAGAAGAAGGACAGCAGGAAGATCGTCGGTCCGACAAAGAGCGTGAACAGCGCCAGCAAGGCGGCCAGCCCCATGTTGATCTCACTCAGCACCTTCACACCGCCATCAAGGCCGCGCAGAACCGAGACCAGCGCCACGGCGGTGATCAGGGAAATCAGCACGATCTCGGAGGTGGTGCCGGTTGGGATGCCGAATAATTCGTTCAGACCCGCGTTCGCCTGCGTGGCCCCCAGACCGAGCGACGTCGCCAGACCAAAGAGCGTGGCGAAAACCGCGATGGTGTCGATGATATGCCCGGGCCAGCCCCAAACACGTTCGCCCAGAACCGGGTAAAAGGCCGAGCGGATCGTCAGCGGCAGACCTTTGTTATAGGTGAACAACGCCAGCGCCAGCGCGACGATGGCATAGATCGCCCAAGGGTGCAGACCCCAGTGATAGATCGTCGCCGCCATGCCAAGGCGCAGCGAACCGGCCTCGTCACCCGTGGCGGCACCCAAGGGGGCCCAGTCGGTGCGCAAACCGTTTTCTGTCGTGATCTCGCCCATGGAGGTCGAGAAATGGGTCAAAGGCTCGGAGACGCCGTAGAACATCAGGCCAATGCCCATGCCCGCCGCGAAAAGCATCGCAAACCAGCCCAGATAGGTATAATCCGCGACCGCTTCATTGCCGCCAAGGCGGACACTGCCAAAGGGCGTGACGATCAGCAAAAGTGCAAAGATCACCACCAGGTCGGCAGAGCCGATCAGGAACCAGTCGAAGTTCTTGGTGGTAAAGTTGAACATGGCCGAGAAGATCGCGGCGGCCTGTTCCGGCAATGCGATGGTGTAGAACACGAAGACCACGACCGCGATCCCCGAGATTAGAAAGACCGGGTTGTGAATATCCAGCCCGAACGGCCCGATCTGCCGTTCGATATTGTCCTGACCGATCTCATAATCGGTATCGATCACATCCGCCTTGCCCTCAGGCTCGGGGATGCCGTGCGAATTGGTATCGCTCATTATCTGTTCCCTCTTTGATGACAGATTACCGCGCAAAACGCGGCCTTCTGTTTTTCTCATCCGTGCGCAACAGGATAGAGGCCTGCGGCCATTGGGCAAGCCATTGCGGCCAAGCCCCCTTGGAAACTTGGCTAAAACGACCTTTTCGGTATCTGCTGCGACGTAAGTTTGGGGGGACTACCCTGTCCCGAGCGCGGCTGCAATCGCATCGGCCTGTTCGCGAATCCGGTCCATGTCGCCTTGGACACCGGGCGGACGCAGCTTATCGCCCTCATGCCGCGGCAGGATGTGGTAGTGGAGGTGAAAGACCTCTTGCCCGCCTGCGGCCTCGTTAAACTGCTGCACCGTGATGCCATCGGCGCCAAAGGCGCGCAGGCAGGCGTTGGCGACTTTCTGAACCGTCGCAAGACAATCCGCCAATTGTGCGGGGCTCGCGTCGAGCATGTTGCGGCAGGGGGACTTGGGGATCACCAGACAATGCCCTTCGGCGCGGGGCATGATGTCCATGAAGCAATAGGTCTTGTCGTCCTCATAGACCTTAAAGCTGGGGATCTCTTTGCGCAGAATTTTGGCAAAGATATTGTCGTCGTCGTAGCTGGCCATCATGCTCTCCTTCTGGCGGTCGGGGCGGCGCGGACCATTAACCACACCGCCCCGCGCCGAGGCAATATCAAGCGTTTACGTCGACGACCACCCGGCCCTTGACCTGCCCTTTCAGGATGTCCGCCCCCAGTTGCGGCAGGTCGCTGAGCCCAGCGGGTTGGACCATCGTCTCAAGCTTGTCAATTGGCAGGTCTTTGGCCACCCGCTCCCAGGCGCGCAGACGGTTGTCATAGGGCTGCATGACGCTGTCGATGCCCAAGAGGTTCACGCCGCGCAGCAGGAACGGGATCACCGTGGCAGGCAGGGCCGCACCGCCCGCAAGGCCCACGGCCGCCACGCTCGCCCCATATTCCATCTGACCCAGCACGCGGGCCAGCATCGCGCCGCCCACGGCATCGACGCATCCGCCCCATGTCTCGCCCTCAAGGGGGCGTTTGACCGTCTCGTTGATCTCGTCCCGCGCGACGATCCGGGCCGCTCCAAGGCTCTTGAGGTAATCTTCGGTCTCGGGCCGCCCGGTGACCGCCGCCACCTCATAGCCGAGGTTGGCAAGGATCGCCGTGGCGACGGAGCCCACGCCCCCCGCAGCACCCGTGACCAGAACCGGGCCCTTCTTGATGCCGTGATCCTCTAGCGCCATGACGGCCAGCATCGCGGTGAAACCTGCCGTGCCCACGGCCATCGCTTGCCGCGTGTTCAGCCCTTCGGGCAGCGGCACCAGCCAATCGGCCTTGACCCGCGCCTTTTGCGCATAGCCGCCCCAATGCGCCTCGCCGACGCGCCAACCGGTCAACACCACCTTGTCGCCGGGCTTGTAACGGTCGTCATTCGAGGTCTCGACCGTGCCGGCGAAATCAATGCCCGGCACATGCGGATAGTTGCGGACCAAGCCACCACCCGGCCCGATGCATAGGCCGTCTTTGTAGTTCACGGTGGAATATTCGACCGCGACCGTCACCTCGGCCTCGGGCAGTTGGTCTTCGGTGATCTGGGTGACCTCGGCCTGGGTCTTGCCTTCGTCATCCTTGTTTACAATCAGCGCATTGAAGCTCATCTTTCATCTCCTTTTCAGGTTTCAATCGACCGGACCTCAGGCCCAGAAACTGTCCCGTACGGTCACGTCACGCGCGCCATCGGGGG
This sequence comes from Sulfitobacter sp. 15WGC, assembly GCF_005068605.1. Classification (NCBI taxonomy): domain Bacteria; kingdom Pseudomonadati; phylum Pseudomonadota; class Alphaproteobacteria; order Rhodobacterales; family Roseobacteraceae; genus Sulfitobacter; species Sulfitobacter sp. 15WGC. Next base: position 44,972 of record NZ_SZNL01000001.1, read on the forward strand.
TGTGCGCCCGCAATCGCGTGCCCGGGTCCCAATGGGTCATGCGCACCATTCCGATGGCGACATTCACGCCAAAGTCGGGGGACCAAACCGCTGAGGTCACCTGCCCCACGCGCTTGTCGCCCGCCATCAAGGGCCAGACACGATCACAAAGCGGCACCGGATCGCCCGCGATCTCTAGGGGACGTATCTGTTGCACCGGACCCTCTTTTGCCACCCGCAGCAGCGCATCTCGGCCGATACAGCCCATCGCCGCCTGCGTGTCGCAGAGCTTGCCAAGACCGCATTCGTGGGGCGTGTTGTCGTCGGTCATGTCATTGCCATAGCTCAACAATCCGCCCTCGATCCGCTCAATCAGGTTCGGACAGCCCGCGCGCACATCCAGATCTCGGCCCGCCTCGAAAAGCGCCTCCCAAAGCGGCATCGCGATGTCGGCCCCTTCGGTATAAATCTCAAAGCCGCCCTGTTTGGAGTAGCCGGAGCGCGCGACATTCATGGCGCGCCCTTGAAACTGGAACTCCCCGAAGCGGAAGAACTTCACCTCCTGCACCCCCGCGCCAAAGACGCGTTCCATCAGGTCTTCGGCTTTCGGCCCCTGCACCGCCAGCAGGTTCACATCCGGCTCATCGACCAAAACATCAAGATGATAACCGTTGCATATCCCCTTGGCCCACAACAACAAATCGCTATCGGCGATGGAAATCCACCAACGATCCTCGGCCAGTTTCACCGCCACCGGATCATTGAGCATCCCACCCGTCTCATCCACGATCGGCACATAGACACAGCGGCCCGGCGCCACATCGCGCAGGTCGCGCGGTGTCAGCATTTGCATCAGTCGAGAAGCATCGGGCCCGCGCAGTTCGACCTGTCTTTCGCAAGCAACGTCCCAGACTTGCACGGCTTTCTTCAAGTGGTGATAATCCGCCTCGGTACTCTCAAATACGGTGGGCAGCAGCATCCGGTTGTAGACCGTATAGGCTTTCACCCCCGCCGCCTCGACCCCGGCAGAGAATGGCGTGCGCCTGATCCGGCGCGAGGGAGAGAATTCGGCCATCAGCCCTCCTCCGGCATAAAGATGAAATCGGTCACCGGCGCGTCACATCCGGCGCTGGTGAGCATGGCGTGCACTTGGCCGCGGTGATGGGTTTGGTGGTTGAAGAAATGCACCACACATCCCGCCATCGGCTTAGAAACATCGCGCTGCAAGATACCGGAATGCCACGTTAAATCCCCATCCAGCCTTGACTGCTCCAGCCCCGCCGCCCATTGAGAAATGGCAAGATCGCAGTGCCCTCGCGCCAAAACCCAAGCGTCGCCTGAGGGGCAAAGCTCGGTGTCTTTGCCTTCCGGTTTTGGCGCGGCAGGGTCGAACCGCGACAGCCAGAGTTGATCGCACCACAGAAGATGGTTCAACGTGCCGAGGATGGAGCCGAAGAACGCCCCGCGATCCTGCGTTAACGATGCTTCATCCAAAGTCTGAACGATATTCGACAACTGTCTGTTTTGCCACGCATTATAGCGCGCCATTTCCTTGGCATAGGTGGGGGTGATCACCGCGCCCCCTGCCAGTCGATCGCGCAGACCTCAGCCGATTTGCCACCGAAATCCCAGACCCGGCCATAGTCCCGGACCTTGGATTTTACGCCACGCGCAGCGACGATATTCGGACCCATCCAGTATTTCGAGTTGGTGATCGTCACCGGCTCCCCCGGTTCGGCACCGGCCAACATCTCGATCTCGCCGTTGATCTTTCGGCCAATGTTGATGACCCGGCGGTTGCCGTCGCGAATGATTTCGACCGGGGCGCGTTCGGCGCCGATGATCTCGCTCACCAACATGGTGAACAACCCCGTGGTGCCGCCCGCAGCGCCTGAGAAGATTTGCAGCAACCCGTCATAGGCCGCCTCGCTCGCGCGGTCGTCCACATAGGCGGCGACCTTCCAATTTCCCTCGCCCATGCGGCCCGGGATGTCGACCAACAGCCCGACGTTCAGGCCGGCCAAATCCTCCCCCTCGAAATGGCCTTCGTCGATCACGATGCCCATCCACGCATGGCAGTGGCCTTCGGTCGGCAGATGCGCGCCAAGGCTGACCACGCAGGGGCAGAAGACATCGCAAGAGCAGTTCAGGAATAGCTCGCCCTTGATCGCCCAATCGGCGGGTGTCATCTCTCTGTTTGGCATATCATCCTCCTGTGATCATGGGCCAACCCGCCACGACACCTGCGCCGAGGATCAGGGCGAAACCCATTGGTTTTGTTACGTAATGCCCGATCTGGGGCAGTTTTTCGATGACCATGAAAAGCGTGGCCAGCCCCATCCAAGCAAGGTTCATTACCCCGCCGGCAAAGCCCAGAAGCATAAAGCCCCAGCAGCAACCTGCGCAAAAGGCACCGAGGCCCAGCCCCATGCGAAAGCCGCCCGCGGCGCCGGGGCGCCAGTGGCCCATGAAATACATCATCGGAGAGTGGCAGACGCCGTGGCAAATCTCCTTGGCGCGGGTGAATTGGAAGAGGCCTACAGCCAAAAGCAGCGCCGCCGCCGTCCAGCGCGATTTGGCGATGCCGAGCATGTCGATGACGCCGCCGTGCAGCAGGAGCAATTGCAAACCCGCGATCCCCGCCGCGAAGATCAGCCAGACCGCGAGGTAGCCTGCAAGCACCGCCAGCCAGCCCGCGCGCGTGCCATTGGCCGAAGTCATAAGGTCTTCGTAGGCGCGTAGCGTCGGCACCATGGTCGGGACCATCATCGCCGCCATCATCGCGCCCCACATCACGAACAGTGGAAAGAAACGCGCCATGGGCATATACATATCCATGCCCGGATCCATCTGCCGCATGCGTTCGCCCATGACACCAGGGCGGCCCAGCAGATCGAGATCCATCTGCATCGCCATGCTGTACATCATCCACCAGGCGGCGAGAATTAGGGCGAAAAACCCCAGCCATAGTGTTGATCGTACCATCCCGGTCATCGCCGCCCTCCCCTGCGTGCTCTTGTAGATTTAATGTCAGACAATTAAAGTCCTCGCAAACACTAATTGTAAGACATATGAAAATCGACCCAAGCAACCCCGCCGATCTATCGGCCCAGATCGCCACGGCCATCCGCGACGCCATCATCGGCGGGCATCTGATCGTCGACCAGCGCCTGCCCTCCGAGGCGGAGCTTGCCGAGCAGTTCGAGGTTTCCCGCCCCACGGTGCGCGAGGCGCTCAAGCGGCTGGCCGCGCAATCGCTGATCCGCACGCAGCGCGGGGCAACGGGGGGTGCTTTCGTCAACCGGCTGAGCTTTCCGGATGCCTATGCGCAGCAGATCACCACCTCGACCCTGCTGCTGTCGATGAATGCGGTGAGTTTTGAGACCGCTTGCGAGGCGCGCTTCGCCTTGGAGCGCGCCTGCGCCCCGCTATCGGCAGAACGTCGGACGGCGGACCACCTTGCCACCATGCGCGCGGAGATTCATCGGCAGGCGCAGCCGGGACTGACGGATGAGGCCTTTTGCGCCTCCGACGTGGCATTTCACCGGGCGCTGGTCGATGGTGCGGGCAATCCGGTCCTGAGTTATCAACTTGCAGGCGCGGTTGAGGCGATGCAGCCCCTGATGAATATGATCACCTTCACCGCGCGGGATCGCGCACGGATCGTTGCTCTGCATCAAGAGATCGCGGATGCGGCAGAGGCCCATGACGGCAAGGCGGTGACGGCAGGGTTGACCGCGCTGGAGGCGGAGACGCAACAGCTTGCCCAAAGCGTTTTCGCCGCGCGTGCGGCGCGGAATGCCGAAGCTGCGGGGCGACGCTAGGTTGGGCCATAAAAAACAATGAGATACGCCCTTCTCTTGACGTAGAAAATTCGACGCATCCCACCCCTTGCAATTCACCCATCGCAGCCCTATTTTACTCTTGTCCTTCGGGACTATGGACATAAACACGCTCGTAATAAGCGGTTCGGACCCGGGGGCGGTACCCGGCGGCTCCACCAAACATCCTTCATTTGGGGATCATGGGGCCGAAATAGGATCGACGAACGTCTAAAGGGGTTGCTTTGTCTCGGTGAGATACCACCGTTATCGGTTCAAACTGTACAATTGCAAATGACAATCGTGCTCCAGTTGCGATGGCCGCGTAAGCGGTTTCAGCGACTGAAATCTTAAGTCCTTAGGCCTTGCAGCTTAAGGCGGGGTTCGCAGGTACCTGGCAACAGAAACCTGCACTTTTCCCTTCCGTTTCATACCCGTTAGGCGGCGCTCTTGCATTAACTTGACCGCGCTTTCCTCTGTCCCTATCCGTGACGCAGCGAAGCCGTGGTGGCTTTGATGACGCAGGATGGCCCCGATGACCCCACCTAGTTGGCCCGATATGTTTCGCGTGTTTGGCCGGATCGGGTTAATGTCCTTCGGCGGCCCCGCAGCCCAAATCGCCGTGATGCACCGCGAGCTGGTCGAACATCGCCCGTGGCTGAGCGAGCAGACCTACCTGCGGGCCCTTTCGCTCTGTATGCTGTTGCCCGGACCGGAGGCGATGCAGCTGGCGACCTATGCAGGCTGGCGCCTGCGCGGCGTTGCGGGCGGGCTGTTGGGAGGGTTGCTTTTCGTCGTGCCGGGTGCGGTCTTCATCGCGGCACTTGCGCTGCTTTATGCGTGGTATGGGCAGATGCCCTTGGTGCAAACGGCCTTTCTGGGCATCAAGGCCGCTGTTATTATCGTGGTATTCCAAGCGCTTCTGAAGGTTTCTTCGAAGGCCCTTCACGGGCGTCTCGGCTGGGCGCTGGCCTTTGGGTCTTTCATTGCGCTCTTCGTGCTGGGCCTGCCGTTTCCACTGATCATTCTGGTGGCCGGGGCCATTGGGATGCTGACCCAAAGCCCGACGCCCGAGACCGAAGCCGCCAACCTGCCGCCGGCGCATAGCCTCCGCACCCTGCTCATCTGGGGTGGTCTCTGGGCCGCGCCGCTTCTGTTCCTTGCCCTCATCGGCGACGACTTTCTGCTGCAACTGGGGCTGTTCTTTTCCAAACTGGCCGTGGTGACCTTCGGCGGGGCCTATGCGGTGCTGGCCTATATGACCCAGACCGTGGTGCAGGATTTCGGCTGGATCGAGATGGATCAGATGATCGACGCGCTTGGTTTGGCTGAGACAACCCCCGGCCCGCTGATCCTTGTGACGCAATTCGTCGGGATGCTGGCGGGATTTGCGCAAAGCGGCCCCGCGGGGGCGATGGCTGCCGGGCTGCTGGCGCTTTGGGTCACTTTCACGCCTTGTTTCCTGTGGATTTTCCTCGCTGGCCCGTATCTTGAGGCGCTCTCTGAACAGCCGCGTATTGCAGGTGCACTGCGGGCGATCACGGCGGCTGTGGTGGGTGTCATCGCCAATCTCTCGGTTTGGTTCGCGCTGCATGTCCTGTTTGATCGGGTGGGCGCTGACGGCCCGCTCGCCCTGCCCCTGCCCGTTTGGGACAGTTTCAACCCCATGGCCGCCGCGCTTACCCTCTTGGCGGCCGTGCTGATGCTGGCGCTCAAGGGTGGTTTTGTCCTCACGATGGTTCTGCTCGCCACGCTGGCGCTGATCCTTCACGCGATTTAGCGCGGGACCCCCTTTCACTCGCCCCTGAATGGGGTATGCTTACCCTTGCCCATCGCCCGGACCGGAGAGAAGAATGAGCCGCAGCATTGATTACGGCAACCTGATGCACGAAGCCATGCGGGGCCTGATCCGCAGGGTCTTGCAAGACGTATCGGACAAGGGACTGCCGGGGAATCACCATTTCTTCATCACCTTCGACACCTCGCATCCGGATGCGGAATTGGCCGATTGGCTGTCCGACCGCTATCCCGATGAGATGACCGTGGTGATGCAGCATTGGTACGACGGCCTCGATGTGGGTGAAGACGGTTTCGCCATCACGTTGAACTTCGGCGATGCGCCAGAGCCGCTCTATATTCCTTACGACGCGATCCGCACCTTCGTGGACCCTTCGGTTGAGTTTGGCCTGCGGTTCGAACAGCAAGAGACCGAAGAGGAAGACGTGGCGGAAGATGAGGCCACGCTCGACCAGACGGATGAGGCAGAGTTGGAAGTCGCGGAAGAGCCGGTCAAAGATGCCGAGATCGTCTCGCTCGATTCCTTTCGGAAGTAGCGCCGGAATGGCCGTTAGCGCCATCCCCGCATTGCGCAGCGCGTAAGGCGCAGGTACACCGCTGGACAACGATAAGTCACAGCAGGAGCCACAGAATGGCCGATACCCGCACCGAAACCGACAGCTTTGGTCCGCTCGAAGTCCCCGCCGATAAATACTGGGGCGCGCAGACGCAGCGTTCGATCATGAACTTCCCGATTGGCTGGGAGAAGCAGCCCATCGCCATCGTGCGCGCGCTCGGCGTGATCAAGAAAGCCTGCGCGCAGGCGAATGTGGCGCAGGGCTCGCTGGATGAGGAACGCGGTCGCGCGATCATTCAAGCCGCCGGAGAGGTCTTCGAGGGCAAGTTCGACGACAACTTCCCGCTGGTGGTCTGGCAGACCGGTTCCGGCACCCAGTCGAACATGAACGCCAATGAGGTCATCGCCAACCGCGCGATCGAACTCATGGGCGGCACTATCGGCTCGAAAGATCCGGTGCACCCCAACGATCACTGCAACATGGGCCAGTCCTCGAACGACACTTTCCCCACTGCCATGCATATCGCCACCGCGATGACGGCGCGTGACGTGCTGCTGCCGGGGCTGGAGAAGCTGCACGGCGCATTGCAGAAGAAGGTCGAGGAATTCGACGGCATCATCAAGATTGGCCGCACCCATACGCAGGACGCGACACCGCTGACGCTGTCTCAGGAATTCTCGGGCTACACCCATCAGGTTGCCATGGGCATCGCCCGCGTGCGCGACGCGCTTGGCCGTATCTATGAGCTGGCACAGGGCGGCACCGCCGTGGGCACCGGGCTGAACACCAAGCAGGGCTGGTCCGAGACCGTGGCCCACAACATGGCCGAGATCACCGGCCTGCCCTTCGTCACAGCACCCAACAAGTTCGAAGCGCTGGCCGCCCATGACGCGATGGTCGAGATCTCCGGCGCGCTGAAGACCGTGTCGGCATCGCTGTTCAAGATCGCCAATGACATCCGCCTTCTGGGCTCCGGCCCGCGCTGCGGTCTGGGCGAATTGATCCTGCCCGAGAACGAGCCCGGCTCTTCGATCATGCCGGGCAAGGTGAACCCGACCCAATGCGAGGCGCTGACGCAGGTCTGCGCCCATGTCATGGGCAATGATGCCGCCGTGGGCTTCGCCGGATCGCAGGGCCATTTCGAGCTTAACGTCTACAAGCCGATGATGGCCTATAACGTTTTGCAATCCATGCAGCTTTTGGGCGATGCGGCCTCGGCCTTTACCGACAATCTGGTGGATGGCCTCAAGGCTGACGCGGACCGGATCGAGAAGCTGATGCGCGAGTCGCTGATGCTGGTCACCGCGCTGGCCCCCGAGATCGGTTATGACAACGCCACCAAGGTCGCCAAGACCGCGCATAAGAACGGCACCACGTTGAAGGAAGAGGCGATTGCCTTGGGCTTCGTCGATGCCGAGACATTCGAGCGTGTGGTGCGCCCTGAGAACATGATCGGCCCGAAATGAGCCAGCCCATCAACCTGAACAAGGCGAGAAAGGCACGCGATCTTGCGGCCCGCCGCGCTCAGGCGGATGAGAATGCGCTGCGCTTTGGCCGCAGCAAAGCTGAGAAGGAGGCGGCGCGCAAAAGCGCCGCCCAAGCCAAGGCCACGCTCGACGCGCATAAGCGCGAGACATGAGCGCACGGCCCCGCAAACATTCGGTGACCCTAACGGGCCACCGGACATCGATCTCCCTCGAAGACGAGTTTTGGGATGAGTTCCGCGCCATCGCCGCAGCGCGGGGCATGCCAATCAACGCATTGGTGGCCGAGATCGACGCCGCCCGTGGGCTGGACATCGGGCTTGCCGGGGCGATCCGCCTGTTTGTGCTGCGGTCGTTAAAGGAACGTTTACCAAAAGCGGATTAGCGTCGGGCCATGTCCGTCGGATCCCCTCTCTCACCCGCCGCTTGGCTGGATGATATTTTTGCCTCAAAGGCGGCTATTCGCGGACAGGTCATTCGACGTAATGCGCGCGATATTGAGAAGTTTGTTGGACGCCAAACATTTGAAAACGAATTAAAACGTCGTGGTTTTCAAGCGGTTGAGAACGCCGGACAGGTCATCATATTTTGCAATAGAGAACCTATCCGGCGGATTGCCTAGCCGTTTTCTTTTAAAGAAAACGGGACCGGAATTTTCAAAAAATTCCGTTTAACAAATCGACGCTTGGTAGATTTTCTCGATGTTCTGCCCGAGCGCCTCATTGAACTCCGCGTCCGTCATCTTGACGTTCAGCCCTTCCGTCAAAGCGCGGGAGAAGCTGGCGATCATCGTCCGGTTTTTGCCCAGCCGTTCGCAGGCTTCCGCTGTGGAATAACCGCCTGACAGCGCCACGACGCGCAGCACATTGGCGTGTTCGGCCAGATCGTCATAGAGACCGGCCTTCTCGGGGATCGTCAGCTTCAGCATCACCATCTCACCTTCGGGCAGCGCCTTCAGGTGTTTCGCGATCTCACCGTGCAGAATTTCTTCGGCCTCGGCCTTGCTCTCGGAGTTGATGTTCACCTCAGGCTCGATGATCGGCACGAGACCGGCGGCGCAGACCTGTTTGGCCAGTTCGAACTGCTGCGCCACCACGGCGGCGATGCCGTTTTCATTGGCCTCATGAATGACAGAGCGTTCCTTGGTGCCGAAGATGCCGTGTTTCACGGCACGGGCCAGCAGATCGTCGATCTCCATGATCGGCTTCATCATCTGCACGCCGTTGGTGGTCTCTTCCAAACCCTTGTCGATCTTCAGGAAAGGCACCACGCCGCGGTCTTCCCAGAGCAGCTGCGCGACCGGTTTGCCGTTGATCGTGTCATCCATCGTGCGCTCGAAAAGGATCGCGCCAATCACTTTCTCAGAGGTGAAATCATCGGCCAGGATGATCCGCGCCCGCATGTCATGGACGGCTTTGAACATCTCTTCGTCGCCGTTGTAATCCGACGGTTCCACGCCATAGAGGCTCAGCGCCTTGGGGGTGGAGCCACCCGATTGATCAAGCGCCGCGATGAAGCCCTTGCCGCTGTCCATTTGCTCAAGTTGCGCCTTGTCGTAGCCCATGTCACTCAGGTCCTATTTTGATTCCGTTCGCTGCGTTTCTAATTGAAACGCACAGCCGATGATAGCAGCTAGCGTCTTGATAGCGCTAACCAAATGCCCTTATCTGAACGGACGGTCAAATGTGCGACAGGCACTGGCACGCGGTCCGGTTGGGCCGTCACGCGGAAGTCGCGCAGGATGCGCGACAGGATCAGCGGCCCCTCGACCATGGCAAAGCCCGCCCCGGTGCAGACCCGCGGCCCGGCGGAGAATGGGATGAACGCGTCGCGCTGGCACTGTTTGCCATTCTCGGTCTGCCAACGGGTCGGGTCAAAGCCGTCGGGGTTGTCCCAAAGCCGTTCGTGGCGGTGCAGATGCCACGGGCTGAGCACCAGTTGCGCGCCCTGTTTCACCTGTCGGTCACGGAAGCGTTCGGGGCAGCGGTTCTCGCGCACCATCATCGGCACCGGCGGGTAGAGGCGCAGCGTCTCGCGAAAAACATCGCGGCTGAGCTTGAGTTTCGACATCACCGCGAAATCGCAGGTCTCAAGCGCCTGCGCCTCTTCGGCCAGCCGCTCTTGCCACGCGGGATGGGTGGCCATCAAATACAGCGCCCAAGCAAGGGCAGACGCGCTGGTCTCATGCCCTGCAAGAAAGAAGATCGCGACCTGATCGACCATCTCTTGGGTGTCGAAGCGCTCTCCGGTTTCGGGATCGGCTTGGGTCATGATCTTGGTGGCAAGATCATCGGGCGCGGTGCCCGCCTCGATCTGCGCCATGCGCGCGCGGGTCAGATCGGTGATCAGCGTCCTGATCCGCGCCGCGCTGGCCCGCGTGTCGCGGCGAAACAGGCGCGGCATCCAGCGCGGCAGCGGCAAAAGCGCCCCGAGGTTCAGGATTGGCTGGCTGCGCTGGTAATTGCGAAACTCGTCAAAGACCGCCCGGGCGACCTCATGTTCGATCGGCAGGGAAAACAGCGTGCGAAAGATCACATCGGCGGCGGCGTGGCTTGTCTCAGCCTCGATCTCGACCACCTCACCCGCCTTGGGGTCCAGCCGTGCCGCAGCCGCCTCTGCCGCGTCCCACATGGCGGGAAAAGTCTCTCGCAGGCGCCCGCCCTCGAAGGCTGGGTCGATGATGCGGCGCTGGCGTTTCCATGTCTCGCCATTGGTCAGAAAGACAGAGTTGCCCAAGAGGGGCCGCAGCCCCTCGCCGATGCGGTCGGACTTGGGGAAATCTTCGGGCCGGTCCTTCAACACGGTTTTGACCAGCTCGGGCTGGTTCATCAGGTAGCTGCGAAAGAAGGGCGTTTTGAACTCGGCCATCCACGCCCGATAGAGCCGCGCGGGCTGGGCCGAGAGGATGTCGGCGCGGAACAGTTTGGCATAGCGCCAGAGCGACACGCGGTCGGGCCGCGCGGGGGGTTTGGGCGGATGGCTCATGCGGCGACAGAGGTGTATTTGCTGACCGCGTGGTCGATCCGCGATTTCGACGCGGGCCGCCCGTCATAGCGCGCGGCGAGGGTCTGGGGCCCGGCGGTGATCTGGAAATAATCGTAGTCGCGTGGGCGGTCGAAGGCACAAAGATACTGGAAATGCAGCCGGAAGAAACGCCAGCGCAGCGCTTTCCAACGCGCGGGGCTAAGCGTTTGCGTGAAGGCGGCGGAGAAGACCAGCGGCCAGCGTTTCCCTTCGGGCGCCACGCCGGACACCGACACCGGATCGCAAAGCGCAAAGGCGCAGCCATCGCCCGGGGCGGTGACATCGACCCAAGCCAATTCGTCGCGTGCCGAGAGATAGCGCAGATCGCCGCGCAACCGCTCGGCCCGGGGCAAGAAAGACACCATTGGCACCACCTGCCCCAGCGTGAGGAGACCCAGAGCAGGCCCGCCTTCGGCCACCCTGCCCGACCGGATCAGGTCGGCCAGCACCGAAACCCCCAGATGCGCGCCCGAGGAATGGCCGACGACCAAGACCTCGTCGACATCATCAGTCAGCGCGGCTGCGATGGCATCGCCAAAGGTGGCCATCCGGGCCTCAAGCTGCGGTGGATTCGCGCCCTTGGTGGCGGCGGAATAGGCGTAATCATGCATGAGGTAATAGGCGAAAAACTTGCCGTCCTTGTTTTTGAACCAGCGCAGCAGGGCAACGCCCAACCCCATGCCCAGTGCCGCGGAGGCGAGCCGCGCGGCCCAATGCTCGCTGAGCATGCCGAGAAGGCCATAGGTCAACAGGCTAAGCGCCACCGCCAACAGCGCCTGCGCGATTAACATGCCAACGGGGTAGAGTGCGGCGATCACCGGCCCCTTGCGCAGCCGCATCAGCCGCCAAAGCGCGCCCGACCCGATGTAGACCCAAGCGGTGCGCAACAATTGCCAATAGGTCGCCGGGATCGAACTGCTCATGCTTTCGCGCACGATGTCGGACCAGACCAGCACCTCGACCTGCGCGCTCACCCGCTGCCCGTCGATCTCAGCATTCACCTGCCAGCCGTAATTGCCGCGGCCCGCCTTCGGCTTCAGACCGATCTCATAGCCCGAGATCGCCGCCTGCGCCGCGCTTTCCTTGCGGTACAGCTCGCGGTAGCGGCGCGGGTGAATCGGATCGTAGCCGGGGATGTAGAACACCCGGCGCGTTTTCACCGTCTTTCCCTGCGCTTTGCTTACCATGCCCGCCCTCTTCTTCGGCATAGTCTAGCCGTAATTCGGGGCGAGAATAAGGCTTAACCCACGGTTGCGAGGATCGGGAAGGTTTCGAGCAGCCAGAAGGAGAAAGCCGTGAAAGCACCGGTCAGCAAGGCCAACCCGACGAGCACGAGAAGCCCCCCC
>NZ_SZNL01000001.1:57079-274706 GCF_005068605.1 Sulfitobacter sp. 15WGC
CCCCCCCATGATCCGCTCAATCAGCTTCATATGCGGTTTGATCCGGTTCATCAGCGTCATGGCGCGGGTGATGAACATCGCGGCCAGCAGGAACGGGATCCCCAGCCCCGCCGCATAGACGCCTAGCAAGAGCGTCCCGCGAGAGACGGAAGCCTCGCTCGCTGCGAGCGACAGGATCGCGCCAAGCTGCGGGCCGATGCAGGGCGTCCAGCCAAAGGCGAAAGCCAGCCCCAGAACATAGGCGCCGAAGCTGGAGCCGCCCTTATCGCCCGCGTCTAACCGCGCCTCTTGGTCCAGAAAGGGAATGCGGAAAAGGCCGATGAAATGCAGGCCAAAGACGATGATCACCACGCCGGAAATCTTGGCGAAAAGCGCCTGATTCTGGAGAAAGAACATCCCAAAGGCCGAGGCCGTGAAGCCCAAGAGCACGAAGACGGTGCTTAGCCCCAGCACGAAGAACATCGCCGCCACCACCGCCCGCCGCCGCGCGCTGGATTGGCTCGACATGTCATTGATCGACACGCCCCCCATATAGGCCAGATAGGGCGGCACGATGGGCAGCACGCAGGGCGACAGGAAACTGAAAATCCCGGCGACAAGGGCGATGGTCATGGCCGGCAGGATCCCGGCGTCGATGAGGCTTATTTCAAACATGACCGACTCCTAGACCGACATGGCCCCGGCGTCACCTGTCATATTGTCACAAGATCGTGGACCTCGGGACCGGCTTGGCTTAACTGATCTTATGAAGATCGAAAAACTGGATGCCACGGGGCTTCTCTGCCCCCTGCCCGTGCTGAAAGCACGCAAACGACTGGCCGCGCTGGCGCCGGGTGATCAGCTTCACATGACGGCGGATGACCCCGCCGCGGTGATCGACGTGCCGCATTTTTGTGCCGAGGCGGGCCATCAGCTGACGGAAACCCGGACCGAGGGCGCGGCAGAGCTATACATCATCACCAAGGGCGGCTGAGCGGGCGCGGTCGCGCCGTCTTTCTTACCCTATCGCCAAACTGAAAACGGCGGGCCTGAGAGCCCGCCGTTTTCTTTATCTAGAGCACTTTAGCTGCCCAGCGACCACCAGCCGCGCCGTTTGGGTTTGGGCTTCTCGGCGGGCTGCTCTTCGACCTTTTCGGCCACTGGCTCAGGAGCGGTTTCGGCAGCGGGTGCCTCGGCCTCGACCGGCTGCGGCGCGGGGTCGGGCTGCGGCTCAGGCTGAGGCGCTTCCGCGACGGGCGTCGCCGTCTCCGGTGACGGGGCCGCGATGGGCGCTTCGCTCGGCAGGGCTTCGGCCATTGCATCGGGCGTGGCTTCGGCGACCGGCTCGACCGGCTTGGCTTTTGCCCGGCTGCGGCGCTTGGGCTTTGGCGCGGGTGCGGCCTCTTCCTCGCTTGCCACGGCGTCTGCGCTCACGGTCTCTTCCGGCGCTTCGGCTGCGGGTTTCTTGGTCCGTCGGCTACGCTTGGTCTTGGGCTTGGGCGTCTCCTCCCCTTCGGCCTCGGCGCTGACTTTCGGCGCTTCGCCTTCTGCGGCGGCAAGGGCTTCGGGCGCGGGTTCCGCTTCGGGAGCGACTTCGGCCTTAGGCTTGCGCGAGCGGCTGCGGGATTTCGGCTTGGGCTTCTCCTCGGCGGCGGGCGCGGCTTCCGCTTCGGCCTGCGGGGCTTCCGCCTCTACCGGCGCGGTTTTCTCGCCCTCGTCCGATTTCGCCTCGTCCTGCTGCTGAGCACCGTTTTGATCCTCTGCACCGTTCTGCTGATCGCCATTGCCATTGCGACCACGGCCACCCCGGCTGCGACGACGGCGGCGGCGGCGCTTGGATTTGCCCTCTCCCTCTTCACCATTGCCATTGCCGTTCCCGTTGTCGGAGGGGCTGGCGTCCTGTGCGGCGGGGGCCTCTTCGGCCTCGGCGGCGCTCTCATCCTCGTCGATTTGATCCATGAGGGAAGTATCGACCGAGACGACGTGATCCGAGACGGGCGGCACAGTGCGGGTGGCCGTCTTGAACTTCTCGATGTGGAAGTCGGGGCTCACCAGCGACGGATCACCTTCGATCCGCACGGACATGCCGTAGCGCATTTCGATATGGGCGATATGTTCGCGTTTTTGGTTCATCAGGAAGTTGGCGATGCCCACGGGCGCGCGTACCAGTACTTCGCGGGAGCGGCGGCGGGTGCCTTCTTCTTCGATCTGGCGGATGATCGACAGGGCGAGGTTGTCGTCCGAGCGCACGAGGCCGGTGCCGTGGCAAGCGTGGCAAGGCTGGGTCGTCGCCTCGATCATGCCCGGGCGCAGACGCTGACGCGACATTTCCATCAGGCCAAAGCCAGAGATGCGGCCCACCTGAATGCGCGCGCGGTCGGTCTTGAGCCTATCTTTCATGCGCTTTTCGACGGCGGCGTTGTTCTTGCGCTCGTCCATGTCGATGAAGTCGATCACGATGAGCCCGGCAAGGTCACGCAGACGCAGCTGGCGCGCGACCTCATCGGCGGCTTCAAGGTTGGTCTTGAGCGCGGTCTGTTCGATCGAGCCTTCCTTGGTGGCCCGGCCCGAGTTCACGTCGATCGCCACCAGCGCTTCGGTCACACCGATCACGATATAGCCGCCCGAGGGCAGTTGCACCGTGGGGTTGAACATGCCCGAAAGGTAGCTTTCGACCTGGTAGCGGGCGAAGAGCGGCAGGCTCTCGTTGTAGAGCTTCACGTTCTTAGCGTGGGACGGCATGATCATCTTCATGAAGTCCTTGGCGATGCGGTAGCCGCGCTCGCCCTCGACATGAATCTCGTCGATCTCGCGGTTGTAGAGGTCGCGGATCGAGCGTTTAATCAGGTCGCCTTCCTCGTAGATCTTGGCCGGCGCGATGGACTTCAGGGTCAACTCGCGGATCTGCTCCCACAGCCGCTGGAGGTATTCGTAATCCCGCTTGATCTCGGCCTTGGTGCGTTTCGCCCCGGCGGTGCGCACGATGAGGCCAGCACCTTTCGGCACCTCGATCTCGGTCGCGATTTCCTTGAGCTTCTTGCGGTCGGCGGCATTGGTGATCTTGCGGCTGATGCCGCCCCCACGGGCGGTGTTGGGCATCAGAACGCAGTAACGACCGGCGAGGCTGAGATAGGTGGTCAGCGCCGCACCCTTGTTGCCGCGCTCTTCTTTGACGACCTGCACCAACAGGATCTGGCGGACCTTGATGACTTCTTGAATCTTGTAGCGGCGCGGGCGCGGTTTGCGCACGGGGCGGATGTCTTCGCTGTCGTCTTCATCGGCGACGGATTCGATGGAATCGTCCTTCGCCGTGGCATCGCTGCCTTTGTCCTCATCGCCATCGGCGTCTTCACCGTCGGCCTGCGCGTCATCCTTGGTGTCGGCATCCTCGGCCTTTGCCGCGTCATCCGCCTTGGCTGGGGGCGCGTCCTCGGCCTTAGCGGCGTCGTCGTTCGCGTCGCTCTCCGGCTCTTCGACCGGCGTTTCCGCGACCCGCTCCATGGGCGAGCTGCCCTCTTCGCTGTCGAGATCGACGGTTTCCATCCCCGCGATCTGATCGCTGTTGTCCTCGGCGGTGGCTACGGCGTCATCGCTGTTGGTCTCGGCTGCTTGGCTCTTCGACCGGCTGCGCGACCGCGAGCGGGTCCGCTTGGGCTTTTCTTCCTCATCGTCCTTGGCGGCCTGCGCTTCGGCATAGGCGCGCTCTTCTTCCAGCAGCGCCTGACGGTCGGCCACGGGAATCTGGTAATAATCGGGGTGAATTTCCGAGAAAGCGAGGAAACCGTGACGGTTGCCGCCATAGTCGACAAAGGCCGCCTGAAGCGACGGTTCGACCCGTGTAACCTTGGCTAGATAGATATTGCCAGCAAGCTGGCGTTTGTTTTCCGATTCAAAATCGAATTCTTCGACCTTGTTTCCGTCCACGACCACGACCCGAGTTTCCTCGGCGTGGGTGGCATCGATAAGCATTTTCTTAGACATAGATCCATTATGCACAGCACCCGCGCACAAAAGGCCCCTGGCGGGGCTTCGGGCTGGGAGGTGTGACTTGTCAGGGCGATGGAGGACGCGGCAACAGCAGGGCCACCAAGGGCCCCCGACTGTCTGCTCTGAGCATCTGCGCGCGTCATCGCGGTTCTTCTCCGATGCGAGGGCTCTGCGGCCTCTCCCATCCATTAATTAGCTGTGCTTCGGTCGGGCTAACCCTTGCGAATATCAGCGGTTCTTCGGCCGTTTCCGGCCCAATCGGTCTGCTGGCCCCCCGGTATCGGGCGGGCACGGCAGCGAAACTGTCAAAAGTCACCCCACGCCGGTCGGGCGTTACGGGACTTATCCGGCTAGTTAAGGGCTTTACGGGGTGAAACACAATGGTCAATCGAATGAGCAACAGTCAAATGCGCTTTATCCCCGGTCGGTTGACAAGGTGCATGGGCTTGGAAACATTCAGACTGTCGTGGCGGCTGTCGTCGGGCGACGCTATAGAATTGCCTTGCCGCCGATGCGGCCCAGAGTTTCAAAGGACCGCTTTCATGCCTAAATTTCTGCGCCCCGCGCTTTGTCTGACCCTTCTGGGCCTCGCCGCCTGTGATGAGATCGCCGTGGCCGACGACCCCGCAGCGCTGGCGGAATTGCGCGGGCAGAAAAGCTGTATCTCCGCGGTGGCCCAGCAAACCGGAGCGGCGGGGGTTGCGATCAATACCACCCGCCCGGTGGTTGAGCTTTACCGCCATATCGTAGATGTGCCCGGCGCGGCGAGCTGGTCTTGCATCACCGATCCGAATGGCAAAGCGGTCGAGATCGCAGAGCAGCGCAACGGTTAAGCCGCGCTGCTTGTGGGGCGCGGTCAGAGGTAATCTGACCGCTGCAACCCGTATTTCGCCATCTTCTCGTTCAACGTCCGGCGCGGCAGGCAAAGCTCGTCCATCACGCTGGCGATCGAGCCCTTGTGGCGGCGCATGGTGTTGTCGATCAACATACGCTCAAAGGCTTCGACATATTCCTTCAGCGGCTTGCCCTCGGTGGTCATCACCGGCTGCATTTCGTCATGGTCGCTCATCAACAGCGAGGCGATGGTGCCCGAGCCACGGCGCGATTGCAGCACGGCGCGTTCGGCGACGTTGATGAGTTGGCGCACATTGCCGGGCCAAGGCGCTTGCAACAGCTGTGCCGCCTCTTGTGCGCTGACCTGAGGCGCTTCGCAACCGTATTCATCCGCGAATTGATCGCTCAACCGGGTGAAGAGCGTCAGAATATCTTCGCCCCGCTGGCGCAGCGGGGGCACGGTGATGCGCAGCGCCGCCAGACGATAAAACAGGTCCGAGCGCAGCGCGTCTTCCGAGGTGCGCCCTGCCTCTTGCAGGTTCGAGATGGCAACGATCCGCGTCTCCGCCGGGGTGCCCTGCTCGTTGATCGCGCTCAGCAGCCGGGCTTGGAGTTGCTCGGACAGCGCTTCGATATCCTCCAAAACCAAAGTGCCGCCGCGGGCCTCTTCGATGGCGGGCAGTTGCGCGTCTTCGGGCTGCATCGGGCCGAAAAGCCGTTTGGCCAGCGCCTCTTCCTCCAAGGCGCCGCAGGAGACGAGCACGAATTTCTTGCCCGCCCGCGAGCCTACGGCGTGCAGCGCATGGGCGACCAAAGTCTTGCCCGTCCCGGTTTCCCCATCGATCAGCACATGCCCATCGGCCTGCCCCAGATCGAGAATATCCTCGCGCAGGCGTTCCATCACCGGGGATTGGCCGATCAGCTTTTTCATCAACTGGCCGCCGTCTGACAGTTCACGCCGCAGGGCGCGGTTGTCCATCACCAGCCGCCGCGCGTTGGTGGCTTTCTTAGCCAACTCACTCATCCGGTCGGGGTTGAAGGGCTTTTCGAGGAAATCGAACGCGCCCACCCGCATCGCCTCAACCGCCATCGGCACATCGCCATGGCCGGTGATCATAATGACCGGCAGGGCCGAGTCGCTGCCCATGAGTTTTTTCAGAAACTGCATCCCGTCCATGCCCGGCATCTTGATGTCGGAAATGACGATGCCCGGATAATCGGGCCCCAATGTCTTGAGCGCGTCCTCGGCGCTGCCGAAAGTTTCCGTGTCATAACCCGAAAGGGCCAGCCACTGGCTGATCGACTGCCGCATGTCCTGTTCATCATCTACAATCGCGATTTTCATTGCCTGAGCCATGCGTTCACTCCGCCGCTTCTATCTTCGTTTCATCTGCCAATATGGGCAGCTGCATTTCAAATACAGCGCCACCGTTCTGTCCGTTGCGCGCCGTCAGCCTCCCGCCGAGGTCGTTGACGATCCCCGATGAAATGGCAAGACCCAGCCCCACGCCATCGCCGGGCTGTTTGGTCGTGTAGAAAGGTTCGAACAGCGCGTCCAAGTCTTCGATCCCCGGGCCATTGTCGCGCACGGTCAATGTCGCCGTCTCCCCCGCTGATAGTATAATGTCCACCTGAGGGTTTCGTTCCGATTTTGTTGCGTCCAATGCGTTTCTTAACAGGTTTACCATAACTTGCTCGATCCGCATACGGTCTCCCATCACCATGACGGGATTATCGGGTAGAATCCGGCTGATCTGGACCTGTCGTTGGCGCAATTGTGGCTCCATCATCGACAAGGATGAGGCCAAGGCCGCGCCCATATCCACCGGAGAGAAGGCCTCCTGCCCCTTGCGGGCATAGGATTTCAGCTGCCGGGTGATTGCGCCCATCCGTTCGATCAGGTCGTCGATCCGCCCAAAGGACGACAGCGCCTCATCCTGCCGGTTACGATTGAGCAACAAACGCGCGCCCGCCAGATAGGTCTTCATCGCGGCAAGCGGTTGGTTCAACTCATGGCTCACAGCGGCGGACATCTCACCCAAGGCAGCGAGTTTCGATGACTGTTCAAGGGTCTGCTCGGCCACGGCGAGGGTCTGTTGCACGCGCTTTCGTTCGGCAATCTCACGTTGCAGGGCGAGGTTCAGCGCCCTGAGTTTGGCCGATTCCCGTTGGAAGATCGCCAGCCTTCCGGCCGTGCGGCGGCTGAGGAAGTAGAATGCCAAAGCCAGCAGGATCGCAAAACCCATCACCTCAAGCGCCAGCACGCCGTTCACCTTTTCGCGGACCGAGGCATAGGTGGTGTAGCTGCTCATCCGCCAGCCCCGGAACGGAATCCGGTTTTCCAGACGCATCACCGCTTCGCCCTGCAAATAGGCGTCGGGGGGCAGCGCGGTCCAATCGGTGGTGGCTTGGATGGCGCGCTCAATGGCGCTTTGCGGCGTGTGGTTGGCCAAGGCTTCGGGTTCGGTCAGCCCGCGCCAGCGCGGCTCGGTGGCGAGAATGATCTGCCCGGTGCTGTCCATGACAATCACCGCATCGGAAATCCCGGCCCATGCGCGCTCGAACTTCTGCAAGTCGACCTCGACCGCGATCACGCCAAGGGTCGTGCCGCCCGACTGCATGCGCCGCGAATAGAGGAAACGATAGCCGCCCTGCTCCCGCTCAATCGTTGAAAAGATTGTGGCGTTGGAGCGGATGGCGTCGACGAAATAGGGCTCGGATTTATGCGCAGAGCCCAAACGGTTGCGGTCGGTCGCCGCAACGGTACGCCCGTCGATGTCATAAAGCATCAAGGAGGCCGCGCCGATCTCTTCCACGAAGGAGATAAGCCGCTGCGTCGACAGGGAATAATCCGCCGTTTGCAGCGCCCCGATCAAGGTGGGATCACGCGCCAAAAGCTGCGGGACGATGGCATTCTGGCGCAGTTCCGCCAGCAGGTTGCCGCTATAAAGCGCGATGCGCAGTTCGGCGCGGTTGCGGGTGCTTTCGGTAAAACGGTCGGTCAGCAGTTTGTTGGTGATCGAAATGGTCACCACGGCGAGGATCATCAGCGCCGCGATGGCGAACCGCACCCGCCAGGATACGGCCATGCTATTGCCTTCGGAACCGGATGTATCACTCATCGCGGCAACCTACGCGCTCTGCGCGCCGCACTCAAGTCAGGCGGTTTGCAAAGCACCGGTCAATGCGCGGAAGAGCGCCGCCCCATCCGTATTGCCATGCGCCGCTTCCGCCGCCCGCTCAGGATGCGGCATCATGCCCAGCACCCGGCGGTTTTCCGACAGGATGCCCGCGATATCATCGCGCGCGCCATTGGGGTTCTCGGCATAGCTGAAGGCCACGCGATCTTCGCCGCGCAGTTTCGCAATCGTCTCGTCATCCGCGAAATAGTTGCCGTCGTGGTGGGCGATCGGAATGTCGATGGCCTGACCGGCGGTGTAGCCGCTGGTGTAATCGCTCGCCGTAGTCGCAACCTTCAGACCAACGGTTTTGCATATGTATTTCAATCCCGCGTTCCGCAGCAACGCGCCCGGCAGCAGGCCGGTTTCGGTCAACACCTGAAAACCGTTGCAGATGCCCAGCACATAGCCGCCCCGTTCCGCATGGGCGGCCACTGTGCGGCAGATCGGCGAATTCGCGGCGATGGCCCCGCAGCGCAGGTAATCGCCATAGGAGAACCCGCCGGGAATGCCTACAATATCAACGCCTTGCGGCAGTTCGCTGTCCTTATGCCAGACCATGGAGACCTTGGCGCCCGCGGCTTTGAAAGCCACGGCAAGGTCGCGGTCGCAATTGGACCCGGGAAAGACAACCACCGCTGCGTGCATCAGGCCAGCTCCACCGAATAGGATTCGATCACCGTATTGGCCAAGAGCTTTTCGCACATGGCGTTTACATCGGCCTCGGAGGTGCCTTCGGCGAGGTCAAGTTCGATCACCTTGCCCTGACGCACACCGTTCACCCCGTCAAAGCCCAAGGCTCCGAGCGCGTGGCGAACCGCTTCGCCCTGAGGGTCGAGCACCCCGTTCTTCAGCATCACATGCACCCGTGCTTTCATGGCGCGACACCCCTTTGTAATATCTGCAAATTAAACGGCGAAGCCGCGTTAATTGATCAGCGTCGGCTTGGTCACCGGCGCATTGTTCTTGGGCATGACGCCAAGGCGTTTGGCCACTTCGGTATAGGCATCGGTGAGCGAGCCCAGATCGCGGCGGAACACGTCTTTATCGAGCTTCTGACCCGTTTCGATGTCCCACAGGCGACAGCTGTCAGGGCTTATCTCATCGGCGACGATCAGACGCTGGAAATCACCGTCGTAAACGCGGCCAATCTCGATCTTGAAGTCCACCAGCTTGATGCCGACGGCCATCATCACGCCCGACATGAAGTCATTGACCCGCAGCGCAAGGCTCAGGATATCGTCCATGTCTTGCTGGCTGGCCCAGCCGAATGCGGCGATATGCTCTTCTGTCACCAGCGGATCGCCGAGCGAGTCGTCCTTGTAGCAATATTCGACAATCGGGCGCGGCAATTGCGTGCCCTCTTCGATGCCAAGGCGCTTGGACATGGAACCGGCGGCGTAGTTGCGCACGATCACTTCCAGCGGAATGATCTCAACCTGCCGCACGAGCTGTTCGCGCATGTTCAGGCGTTTGATGAAATGCGTCGGCACGCCGATGCTGTTCAGGCCAGTCATAAAGAACTCGGACAGGCGGTTGTTCAACACGCCCTTGCCTTCGATCGTGGCTTTCTTCTCGGCGTTAAAGGCCGTGGCATCGTCTTTGAAATATTGAACGATCGTACCGGGCTCGGGACCTTCATAGAGGATCTTTGCCTTGCCTTCGTAGATCTTGTTGCGCCGGGCCATGGGCATCCTTTCCAACAGGGGGCCGGGAACATCCCCGCCGCTTGCGCTTCTCTTAGTGCAAGCACCCCGCTGCTGCAAGCATGGCCCGCCACCTTTGCCCCACCACTTGCGAGAACGGGCAGGCGTTCGCATATCAAACGGGTAACAACAGCAATCGGAGACCCGCCATGAGCAACTTTGACGACCGCGCAAATGCCTTTGAAAGCAAGTTCGCCCACGACGCGGACATGCAATTCCGCGCCGAGGCGCGGCGCAACAAGCTTCTGGGCCTCTGGGCTGCTGAACTTTTGGGCAAATCCGGCAGCGATGCCGAGGACTATGCCAAAGAGGTCGTGAAATCCGATTTCGAAGAGGCGGGCGACGAAGACGTTTATCGCAAAGTCTCGGGCGATCTGGGCGACCGCGCGGATGAGGCGACGATCCGCAGCAAGATGCAAAGCCTAATGGCCGAGGCCAAGGCGCAGCTGCTGAGCGAGACAAGCTGACACTCTGCGCCCCGGTCTCGGCATCGGGGCGCAGCCTCTCCGCCTGCCCTCATAATGAAGATGAATATTATGAGATTGCCCCCAAGTGGCCAGCGTGACATCAGGCGAAATTCCCAGACCCAACAGGAGCCCCCATGAGCAACGCATTCACCGATCTTCTCGCTGAAAAGGGCACATTGCTCGCCGATGGGGCCACGGGCACCAATCTGTTCAACATGGGTCTGATGTCGGGCGATGCGCCCGAATTGTGGAACACCGACGAGCCTGCCAAGATCACCAAGCTCTACCGTTTCGCAGTGGATTCGGGCAGCGATCTCTTCCTGACCAATTCCTTCGGCGCCAATGCCGCCCGTCTCAAGCTGCACGACGCGCAGAACCGCGTGCATGAGCTGAGCCGCGTCTCTGCCGAACTGGCGCGCGAGGTGGCCGATACCGCCGAGCGTAAGGTGATCGTTGCAGGCTCCGTCGGCCCCACGGGTGAGATCATGGAGCCTGTGGGCACCCTGTCGCATTCCCTCGCCGTTGAGATGTTCCACGAGACCGCCGATGGGCTCAAGGCCGGCGGTGCCGATATCGGCTGGCTAGAGACGATCAGCGCTCCCGAAGAATACCGCGCCGCTGCTGAGGGGTTCCAGCTTGCCGGTCTGCCGTGGTGTGGCACGATGAGCTTTGACACCGCGGGCCGCACGATGATGGGGCTGACCTCCGAAGGGATGGTCGACTTGGTGCATGGGCTCGACAACATGCCGCTGGCCTATGGGGCCAACTGCGGCACCGGCGCCTCTGACCTGCTGCGCACCGTGCTTGGCTTTGCCGCGAAGAACGGCACGCTGCCGATCATCTCGAAAGGCAACGCAGGCATCCCGAAATACGTCGAAGGCCACATCCACTATGACGGCACGCCCGAGTTGATGGCACGCTACGCGGTGATGGCCCGCAACGCAGGCGCAAGCATCATCGGCGGCTGCTGCGGCACCCTGCCTGAGCATCTGGTCGCCATGCGCGAGGCGCTCGACAGCACCGAAAAAGGCCCGGCCCCCACGCTGGAGCAGATCCGCGAAGAGATCGGTGATTTCTCTTCCGAAAGCGATGGCACCGATGGCCAAGGCCCGACGCGCGCGCCGCGCCGCGGGCGTCGCCGGGGCTGAGGCTCAGAACAAGCTCAATTGATCGCCCTTTTCGGAGGGCGGTCGAAACAGATCGCAGCGCAGCGGTACGCCAGAACGGGCCAACCCCAGACGCTTCACCGCCAGATCAAAGCGTTGCGCCACCATCTGCGCATATGGCCCCTCGCCCCGCATCCGCTTATGCCAGCCCGCGTCATATTCCTTGCCGCCATGCATATCGCGCAAGCGCGCCATGATCCGACCGGCCCGGTCGGGGTAATGGGTGGCGAGCCAGTCCTGCACCAGCGGCGACACCTCTCGCGGCAGGCGCAGCATGATCCAGCTTGCGTGCCGCGCGCCGGCCTCGCGCCCGGCGGTCAGGATCGCCTCCAACTCCGGGTCGGTCAGCGCCGGGATCATCGGCGATGCCATGATCCGCACCGGGATCCCTGCTTCCGACAGCTTTCGGATCACCTGCAACCGCCGCTGCGGCGCGGGCGCGCGCGGCTCCATCAAGCGGCTCAGCTTTGCGTCGAGCGTGGTCACCGAAATGCCGACCGCCGCCAATCCGCGCCCTGCCATGTCGCCCAAGATGTCGATGTCGCGTTCGATCAGGCTGCCCTTGGTGACAATCGCGACCGGGTGATTGAACGCGGCTAACACTTCGAGACATTCTCGCATGATGCCATGGGTCTTTTCGATCGGCTGATAGGGATCGGTGTTGGTGCCGATGGCGATGGGCGCGACCTGATAACGCTTCGACCGCAGTTCCCGCGCCAGAACGTCCGGCGCTTCGGGGCGGGCGATCAACTGCGTCTCGAAATCCAAGCCCGGCGACAGGCCGAGGTAGGCATGGCTGGGACGCGCGAAACAGTAGACGCAGCCGTGTTCGCAGCCGCGATAGGGGTTGATCGAGCGGTCAAAAGGCAAATCCGGCGAGCGGTTGTAGGTGATCACCCGGCGCGGCACTTCGATGCTGGTCTGGGTGCGCAGCACCGGAAGCACCTCGTCACGCGCCCAACCGTCATCTTCGGCGACGCGGGTATGACGCTCAAACCGGCCCGCATCATTGCTGCCTGCCGCGCGGCCAAGCACGCGGAATCGCTGGTCTTCCCTATCCATGAAAGAAGGTTAGAACATTGCGCGAACATCAGCAAGTAACCTCGTGCAAACCCTTGTCCTTACACCGCAAAAAGCAGTAGTTTGCCCCCAAGGCGTCGCGCAAGGCGCGGCCGATGTCGCAAACCGCGACCCCGGCGCTAACATTCCGTGAGACAAGGGCTCAAGTGTCATGCACCTGCACGCCCAGCAGAAGGAAACACCATGTCGGAAGAAGACGATATCATCCTGGCCGAGTTGGACGACGAAGAACTGGTCCAGCAGATGTTCGATGACCTGTATGACGGTCTCAAGGAAGAGATCGAAGAAGGGGTGCAAATCCTGCTCGACCGCGGCTGGGAACCCTATGAGATCCTGACCAAGGCGCTTGTCGGCGGCATGACCATTGTCGGGGCCGATTTCCGCGATGGGATCCTCTTTGTGCCCGAGGTGCTGCTGGCCGCCAATGCGATGAAGGGCGGCATGGCCATCCTCAAGCCGCTGCTTGCGGAAACTGGCGCGCCGCGCGTGGGCAAGATGGTGATCGGCACCGTCAAAGGCGACATTCACGACATCGGCAAGAACCTCGTCGGCATGATGATGGAAGGCGCGGGTTTCGAGGTTGTCGATCTGGGGATCAACAACGCGGTCGAAGCCTATCTCGAAGCGCTCGAAGCGGAAAAGGCCGATATCCTTGGCATGTCCGCCCTGCTGACCACGACCATGCCCTATATGAAAGTGGTGATTGACACGCTGGTCGAACAGGGCAAGCGCGACGACTATATCGTGTTGGTCGGTGGCGCGCCCCTGAACGAGGAATTCGGCAAGGCCATCGGGGCCGATGCCTATTGCCGGGATGCCGCCGTGGCGGTGGAAACCGCGAAAGACTGGATGGGCCGTCGACATAATTCGGCCAACGCCTGAGCCTCTCGCCCCTGCCCGCTTGGCTTAACACGCGGTGACATGCGATGGTATCGGCATGGATGACACAGTGCTGCCAGATGACCGGACCCTGACCCAAGACGGGCTCGCGCCCACCCGCGCGGGCCGTATCTTGCTGATCGCCTGCGGGGCGCTGGCGCGTGAGATTTTGGATCTGAAAGCCGCCAATGGTTGGACCCATCTGGATCTGACCTGCCTGCCCGCGAAATATCACCTTTACCCGGAAAAGATTACCCAAGCGGTGCGTGATACGGTCGCCAAACACCGTGCGGATTACGACGATTTCTTTGTTGTCTACGCCGATTGCGGCACGGGCGGTGGGCTGGAACGCGCCTGCGCAGAACTCGGCGTGCAAATGGTCGCCGGGCCGCATTGCTACAGTTTTTTCCAAGGCAACGATAGCTTCGCCAAATCCGCCGAAGATGAGATCACCACCTTCTATCTCACCGATTTTCTGGTCCGGCAGTTCGACGCTTTCATCATCAAACCCATGGGCCTCGACCGGCATCCCGAGCTGCGCGACATGTATTTCGGCAATTACGAGAAATTGGTCTATCAGGCGCAGACAGATGACCCGGCGCTGACCGAAAAGGCCCAAGACTGCGCCGCGCGGCTTGGCCTCGCGTTCGAGCGGCGATTCACGGGGTACGGGGATTTAAAGAGCGCGTTGCGCGCCCTCTGAGCGTTAGGCTTCCTGCGCTGCCGTTTCGCGCACCCGCTCGATCATCGCGCGCAATCCGTTCGAGCGCTGTGCCGAGAGGTGGTCGTTCAACCCCAGCCGCGCCAGTTCCGCCTTGGCATCGACCCCGCCCACCTCACTAGGTGTCAAGCCGTTGTAAAGCTTGCGCAAAACCGCGATCAGCCCTGAGACGATCATCGCGTCGCTGGCACCGTCGAAATGCAGTTTCCCGCCCTCGAACTGTGCGTGCAGCCAGACCTGAGAGGCGCAGCCGTCGACCTTGGTCGCAGGGACGCGCAGCGGCTCGGGCAGCGGCTCCATCGCTTTGCCAAGGTCGATCACATGGCGATAACGGTCTTCCCAATCGTCCAAAAACTCGAAATCCTCGACCAGTTCTTCAAAGGCGGGCGTGGCCATCTGTGCACTCTCTTCGGGTGAATTCCATTGCCTGACAGGTAGGATGCCCATGGGCAAAGGTCCACCCCCTTCCCAAGGCTGGCGGGATGGGGTAGCACAAGGCAAGTAAACTTAACGGCGGTTCCCATGCGCAAGACAATCCTCGCTCTTTTGGCTTCGACCCTTTTGGTATCCGCCTGCGGCACGGTCCGTGACAGTCGCATCAATCCGTTGAATTGGTTCGGCCCTGCCCGTTCGGTAGAGGCCGCCCCGGCGGAGAGCACGAACCCCCTGATCCCGCAGCGCAGCGGGCTGTTTGCGCGGCGCGCGGTTGAGGTCGATACCTATGAGGGGCGCCCCTTTGAGCAGATCACCGATTTGACCATCGAGCCGGTGCCGGGCGGTGCGATTCTGCGCGCCACGGGGCTGGCGGCACGCCAAGGCATCTACAAAGTGCGCCTGACCCCCGCGACGCCGGATGAGACGCCCGTCGACGGTGTTCTGACCTATCGTTTGGAAGGGGTCCGGCCCGACAAGGCCACCCCGCAAGGCAGCCGCCCCACCCGCGAAGTGATTGCCGGGCGTCGCCTGACCGATCAGAAGCTGGCCGGGGTGCGTGAGATTCGCGTCGAAGGGCAGCTAAACGCGCTGGTCTCTCGCCGCTAAGATGCCGCATGCCCTCTATTGAGAAAGAGCCGCCCCTAATTGGGCGGCTCTTTTCGTTTCAGACTTTGACGGCTTTCACGTCATTGCCATCAGCGGCCAAGGCGATCTTGCCCTCGCAGAGCAGCAGCGCATCGGCGCCAAAGACCTCATGCCGCCAGCCGCGCAGTGCCTGCACGTCACGCTCCCCCGCCGAGAGCATGTCGAGATCGCTGGCCGAGGCGATGAGCTTGGCCGCGACGCCCGCGCTTTCGGTCTTGGCCTTGAGCAGCACGCGCAGAAGATCGGCCAGCGCCGGGTTCACCTGCAACTTGTCGCGCTTGCGGTCGGGCTGGGGCATGTCGGCAGGCTTGCAGGCCACACCTGCGGCGACCGCTTTCAGGATGCCTTCGGCGATTTCGCCTTTGCGGGCCTCGCGCAGCAGCAGCCGGGCGCGGTTCAACTCTTCGCCATTCGAGGGCTTGAGGCTCGCCAATTCGACCAGCGCGTCATCCTTGAACACCCGGTTGCGCGGGATGTTTCGGTTGCGGGCGTAATCCTCACGGAAGGCCGCCAACTCACGGACAATCGCCAGAAACTTGGGCGAATTGGTCCGGGTCTTGACCCGTTTCCACGCGTCCTGCGGTTGGGTGACATAGGTATCGGGGCTGAGCAGCGTCTCAAGCTCTTCGGCCACCCACCGCGCGCGTCCGGTCTGTTCAAGCTTGCGGGCCAGAAATTCGTAGATTTGGCGCAGATGGGTCACGTCGGCCAGCGCATAGGTCTTCTGCGCCTCGGTCAGCGGGCGGCGCGACCAATCGGTGAAACGCGAGGTTTTGTCGAGCGACTGATGCGCGATCTTGCGCACCAAAGTCTCATAACCCACCTGTTCCCCAAAGCCGCAGACCATCGCGGCGACCTGCGTGTCGAACAGCGGCTTGGGGAAGACTTTGGCATCGACATAGAAGATCTCAAGATCCTGCCGCGCGGCGTGGAAGACCTTGACCACCGAGGTGTCGCGGAACAGATCGTACAGCGGTTCAAGCGAGATGCCATCGGCCAAAGGGTCGACCAACACGGCGTTGCTGTCATCGGTGCCGGGCATGGCAAGCTGAACAAGGCAGAGTTTGGAATAATAGGTCCGCTCACGCAGGAATTCCGTGTCGACGGTCACGTAATCATGGCGCGCAGCCTCTTCACAGAATAGCGCGAGGTCGGCGGTCGTGGTGATGGTTTTCATATATGCTCTTTGACATGTTGCACGCCCGGTCATCGGGCTTTGCCAAAGAGGTACATCACGCGGGCGGGTTTGACCAGCGTCAGCCCGTGAGCAAGACCGGCTCCCGCTCACCAGCGGCGAAACGGCGCAGCACGGCGGGGTAGAGGCGGTGTTCCTGTACCAAGACCCGTTCGGCCAAACTTTCGGCCGTGTCGCCGGGCAGAACGGGGATGCGCGCCTGACCGAGGATCGGACCGTCGTCGAGTGCGGCGGTCACCTCATGCACGGTGCAGCCATGTTCGGTATCGCCAGCCTCCAGCGCGCGGGCATGGGTGTGCAGGCCGCGGTATTTCGGCAATAGCGAGGGGTGGATGTTGATCATCCGCCCCGCCCAGGCATCGGTAAATCCTTCGGTCAATTTACGCATGAAACCGGCAAGGCAGATGATGTCGGGCGCATGGGCCTCAAGCGCAGCGCTAAGCGCCGCCTCAAAAGCCGGGCGGTCTTTGCCGAAGGGGCGGTGATCGACCACTTCGGTCGCGATCCCCTGCCCCTGTGCCCAAGCGATCCCCCCCGCATCCGCGTTGTTGGACAGCACCAGACAGGGGCGGCCCGCATGGTCGCCGGTCATATCCTCGACCAGCGCCCGCATATTGGAGCCGGCGCCCGAGACGAAAATCGCAACCCGCTTGGTCAAAGCAGCGCGCCGGAATAGGTGACGCCATTGCCAGTGGTGATGCGGCCAATCTCAATGGCGGCATGGCCATCCTCGGCAAAGGCGGCTTTGGCGGCCTCGACCTTATCGGGGGAGACAACGGCGACCATGCCAATCCCGGCGTTGAAGGTCTTGAGCAACTCGGCCTCGGCCATGCCGCCTTGGGCAGCCAGCCATTTGAAGACCGGCGGCAATTCCCATGCGTTCAGGTCGATCTCGGCGGCGAGGCCCACGGGCAGCACGCGCGGCAGGTTCTCGGTCAGGCCACCGCCGGTGATATGCGCAAGAGCCGAGACGGCATCCGCGCGCAGAGCCGCCACAGCGCCTTTGACGTAGAGTTTCGTGGGGGTGAGCAGCGCATTGCCCAGATCACCTTCGCCCCATGGGCAATCGTCACCCCAGCCCAAACCGCTGCGCTCGACAATCTTCCGCACGAGGCTGTAGCCGTTGGAATGCACCCCGTCGCTCGGCAGACCCAAGAGCACGTCGCCCTCTTTCACGTCCCGCGGCCGCTCGGTCCCGCGTTCCATCGCGCCGACCGAGAAACCAGCGAGATCGAAGTCGCCTGCGTGATACATGCCCGGCATTTCAGCCGTCTCGCCCCCGATCAAGGCACAACCGGAATCGGCGCAGCCCTTGGCGATGCCTTCGATGATCCGCGCGGCGCTGTCGAGCTCCAGTTTGCCGGTGGCGAAATAGTCGAGGAAGAAGAGCGGCTCGGCCCCCTGACAGACTAGATCGTTGACGCACATGGCGACCAGATCGATTCCGATACTGTCGACATTGCCGGTGTCGATCGCGATGCGCAGCTTGGTGCCCACACCGTCTGTCGCGGCGACCAGCACCGGATCGGTGAAGCCTGCGCCTTTGAGATCGAACAGCGCACCAAAGCCGCCGAGGCCGGACATGACACCGGGCCGCGCGGTGGATTTCGCCGCCGGTTTGATCCGCTCCACAAGCGCATTGCCTGCATCAATATCCACGCCTGCTTCGGCATAGGTGATTCCGTTGTCGGATTTCGTCATGGTCATGGCCCCCGGCGCGCATTTTCCCTTGCGCGCGGAGTTAGAGTATTGCGCCGCCCACTGCAATCATTTGGTGCAGCTAATGTCTTGACGCTCGGCCTGCGGCGTCATACCCAAACGCTCATGGCGGGCCTGTAGCTCAATTGGTTAGAGCAGAGCGCTCATAACGCTTTGGTTGCGGGTTCAAGTCCTGCCGGGCCTACCATACTTCCGCCCCCGCCTTTCGTGGCCTTCACCGTTTGGCGCTGACGTGCCAGTTCACCTGCATCTCAACCACCGTCTCACCCGCCTCGTTCTGGATGTCGACCGCCACGTCAAAGGCGACTTTTCCGTCTTCTTGCAGCGCGCTCAACAGGTCGGCCCCGGGGCGCGAGGTTTTGGCATAGGCGGTCAGCGTGCCTTCGGCGATCTTATTGAAGGTGATCTGCCCCATGGCCGCCACGGGGCGCATGTCCATGATCACCGGCGCAATAGCCCCGGCCATGGCGGCCCCCGATGCGGCTTCGCCCAGCGTGAACATTGCGCCCGCGTGCTGCGTGCCGATGTGGTTCGAGGTCTCATGCCGCTGCACCAATTCGGCGCTGGCGGTGCCGTCTCCGATCTCAAGCAGTTTCACCCCGACATGGGCGGCAAAGGGCACGGCCGTGTCGAGATGGGCTTTGATCATGTCATAGGGGGTCATCGCTGCGCTCCGTATTAGGGTCACCTCACTGTGGCAAAGACGGGCGCGTCGCACAATCATGCCGCCGGGTCACCGCGCGATGACGATATCGGCGCGCAGCCCGCCAAGGCGGTCCGATTCCCCAAGCCGCAGCACCCCGCCATGGGCGCGGGCGATGTCGGAGGCGATGGCAAGGCCAAGCCCCACGCCGCCGCCCTTGTCCTGATTGCGCGCAGGATCAAGCCGCGAGAAGGGCCGCGTCGCCTCGTCCCGCCGCGCTTCTGGGATGCCGGGGCCGTCGTCTTCGACCCGGATGCGCAGGGTGCGATCACTCAGCATGACCGAGACTTCGGCCTGCGTGCCATAGCGCACGGCGTTGGAGATCAGATTGTCCACCGCCCGGCGCATCGCCACTTTGCGGAGCTTCACGATCCCCTCGCCTGCGCCCTCGGGCGGCAGCAGCGTGACCCTGCGCCCGGCCCGCTGCGCGTCTTCGACGATGGCGCTGACGAAACCATGCGGGGCCACCTCTTCGGGCTCGCCCTCGGCGGCGCCCTTGGCGAAGTTCAGGAATTCGTCCAGCATCCGCTGCATATCATCGACATCGGCCAGCAGCGGGGCTGCGTCCTCCTCGTCGATCATCGACAGGCCGAGGCGCATGCGGGTCAGCGGCGTGCGCAGGTCGTGGCTCACGCCTGAGAGCATCAGCGTGCGCTGCTCGATCTGCCGCTCGATCCGGGCGCGCATGTCGACAAAAGCATTGCCCGCCGCACGGACTTCGATGGCGCCGGTGGGGGTATAAGGCTCATGCCGCCCCCGGCCAAAGGCCTCCGCCGCGCGGGCCAGACGTTTGATCGGGCGCAGCTGATTGCGCAGATAGATCGTAGCGATATAGCTCAAAAGTACGCCGAAAAACACGGTGTAGACGAAAAGCTGATGCGGGTTCGAGGCCGAGATGCGCCGCCGCTCGAACTGGATGCGCAGCGGTCCGTGCACGCTTTCTATATAGAGCACGACGAAATCGTCATCGCTGAGGTCCACCGCTTCGATCCCGTCCATCTTGCTGCGCAGCCGCGGGATGAGCACGCGGCCCGAATAATCGTACCACAGCATGCTGTCTTCTTCGGGCAGCGGACGGTTGGCAGGGGTCACCACGAAATCAAGCGGACCCGCCCGCGCCTCAACCGCCGTGGGCACGGATTGCGCATCGGGGGCCGTGCCGACCGCCAGCATGACCAGTTCCAGTTCCCGCAGGACCGTATCGGTCATCTGGCCGGTGACACCTTCGAAATGTCTCTGCGCAAAGATCACCACGACGACCAACTGCAAAAACACCACTGGTAACAGCAGGATCAGCGC
This sequence comes from Sulfitobacter sp. 15WGC, assembly GCF_005068605.1. Taxonomy (NCBI): domain Bacteria; kingdom Pseudomonadati; phylum Pseudomonadota; class Alphaproteobacteria; order Rhodobacterales; family Roseobacteraceae; genus Sulfitobacter; species Sulfitobacter sp. 15WGC. Next base: position 77,074 of record NZ_SZNL01000001.1, read on the forward strand.
GGCGCGTCCATAGATGCCGCGCGGCACATATCGTTTGAGCCAGGCAAAATTCATGGCTAGACCTTAGCCAGCCCCCTGCCCCAGCGAAAGGTGAATCCATGCTGCCGCCCGACAACTTCGACCCCGAGATTGGCCTCGCCGAAACCTTGGAACCCGGGCTGCGGCGGATCGTGGCGCCCAACCCCTCGCCGATGACCTATCGCGGCACCAATACCTATCTTTTGGGCGAGACTGATGTGGCGGTGATCGACCCCGGCCCCGACAGCCCCGCACATCTTGAGGCGATCCTCTCCGCGATCCAGCCCGGGCAGCGGATCAGCCATATCATCGTGACCCATACGCATCTGGATCACTCCCCCCTTGCCCGACCGCTGGCCGCGCGTACGGGGGCCGAGGTCTGGGCCTTTGGTGAGGCCACGGCGGGCCGTTCGGCGGTGATGCAGGGGCTGGCCGAGGCGGGGCTGATGGGCGGCGGCGAAGGTGTGGACCACCGCTTTCGCCCCGATCACACTTTGGCCGATGGGGAGCTGCTGAAGGCAGACGGCTGGACGCTGGAAGTGCTGCACACGCCGGGCCATATCGGCAATCACGTCAGCCTCGCTTGGGGGGATGCCTGTCTGACCGCGGATCACGTCATGGGCTGGGCGACCTCCCTCGTCTCGCCCCCCGATGGGGATTTGACCGATTTCATGGCCTCTTGTGAAAAGCTGGGCGCGCGGCAATGGCGGGTGTTCTACCCCGGTCACGGCGCCCCGGTGAGCGATCCCAACGCGCGGCTCGACTGGTTGGTCGCGCATCGTCGCGCGCGGGAGATGTCGATCCTCGACGCGCTGGCTGCCGGGCCAGCGACGGCGGAGGACCTCGCCCGCGCCATCTATACCGAAACGCCTGCCGCGCTTTTGGGGGCGGCCACCCGAAACGTGCTGGCGCATCTGGTCGATCTGACAGGCCGGGGGCGCGTGGCCCCAGAGGGCACCTTGCAGGCAGAGGCGCGTTTCAGTCTCAACTCATAGGGGAATGCGGGCCTTTCCGTCGCAAAATCGCAACAAATGCCCCATTCTGGGCGCAATCTGGCCCCTTTATGGACCCGAACCGCGCCCAAGCTGGTTGCGGGGGTGAGAGACATCAAACCCCAGCGAGCAGCAAAGGAGCTACCCGATGGCCCGACTTGACAGAACGCCGCAACCGCAGAAACCAAAGCCTGCGCCGAAGCCGAACGGCACCTCGGCCCAACCGCCGCAGCGCCCTACGCCGCTGATTACCGACTACGCCAGTCTTTGAACGGCGCTCCCCGCGCACCGGATGGGGCCGGTGGATGGGGGAACTTTGGGGCCGGACCATGCGTTTGCCGGCTAGAGCAACACGCAAGGAAAGATATGAAACCCCATACCCCCTCTCACGAGGCTGACCTCGCCCGTCTGCGCCGTTTGGCCGTCAGCATGGACAGCGCCTATAAGCTGCCGATCGTCGGCGTGCGGATGGGATGGGATTCGATTCTGGGCCTCGTGCCGGTGGTGGGCGATACGCTCGCCCTTCTGCCCGCAGCCTATATTTTGAAAGAATCGCACCGTATGGGCGCGCCGAAAAGTGTGCTGGCGAAAATGCTGGTGAACACCGGGGTCGACTATGTGATCGGCTCCGTCCCGCTGGTCGGTGACCTCTTCGATATCGGTTGGAAGTCGAAGCTGCGCAACGTCGACTTGCTGGAGCGTCACCTGAAAGACCAGGCTGCTAAAGCCCCGCCGATGGGCAATGTCGAAGGGCGCATGTCCTCACACCACCCGACGCTCAACAACTGATTGCCAAAGAAAAAGGGCCGCCCCAAGGCGACCCTTTCAGTCTTTCCGAAGAACGGGTGGCTTAGCCGACCAGCTCCAGACCGGAGAAGAAGTATGCGATCTCAACCGCTGCGGTTTCCGGCGCGTCGGAACCGTGGACGGAGTTTTCGCCAACGCTTTCAGCGAATTCTGCGCGGATGGTGCCCTCTGCCGCATCGGCAGGGTTGGTCGCGCCCATCACTTCGCGGTTCTTCGCGATGGCGTTTTCACCTTCGAGAACCTGAGCTACGATCGGCGCGGAAGCCATGAACTCGCACAGTTCGTCGTAGAAGGGACGCTCAGCGTGCACCTTGTAGAACTCGCCCGCCTGCGCTTTGGTCAGGTGGATGCGCTTTTGTGCGACAACGCGCAGGCCCGCGTCTTCGAATTTCTTGACGATGGCACCGGTCAGGTTGCGGCGGGTTGCGTCGGGCTTGATGATCGAGAAGGTGCGTTCGAGGGCCATTGGCTGTACTCCATAGCGGGTGTTGATTTGCGCGCTCCCTAGCATGGGGTCTGGCCCATGAAAAGCCGTGATTGACCTTCGGCCCCGCTTGCTCCAAACGGCTTTCATGTTACGCATTTCAGAAATCAACTACTCCGTCGAAGGCCGCCTGCTGTTCGAGGAAGCCTCCGCCGTGATCCCCGAGGGGCATAAGGTCGGCATCGTCGGGCGCAACGGCGCGGGCAAGACGACGCTGTTCAAAATAATCCGTGGTGAGCTGTCACTCGACAGCGGTGATATCTCTTTGCCCTCCCGCGCCAAGATCGGCGGTGTGGCACAAGAGGTGCCCTCGTCAGAGACCTCGCTCATCGACACGGTGCTGGAGGCCGACATTGAACGTGCCCGGTTGATGAAAGAGAGCGAGACCGCCGAAGACCCCGCCCGCATCGCGGACATCCAGACCCGTCTGGCCGATATCGACGCTTGGTCCGCCGAAGGCCGCGCGGCGTCGATCCTCAAGGGGCTTGGTTTCGACGACGAAGAACAGCAGATGCCCTGCTCCGCCTTCTCCGGCGGCTGGCGGATGCGCGTGGCGCTGGCCGCCGTGCTCTTTGCCCAGCCCGATCTGCTGCTTTTGGACGAGCCGACCAACTACCTCGACCTTGAAGGCGCGCTCTGGCTGGAAAGCTATCTGGCGAAATATCCCCATACGGTGCTGATCATCAGCCACGACCGCGGCCTGTTGAACCGCGCCGTGGGCGGCATCCTGCACCTCGAAGACCGCAAGCTGACCTATTACCAAGGCCCCTACGACCAATTCGCCCGCCAGCGCGCCGAGAAACGCGCGCTGCAGGCGGCGATGGCCAAGAAACAGCAGGCCCGGCGGGACCATATGCAGGCCTTCGTCGACCGTTTCAAGGCCAAGGCCAGCAAGGCCAAGCAGGCGCAATCGCGTCTGAAGATGATCGAGAAGATGGACATGATCACCGCACCCGAGGACGTGGCGCGCAAGGTCTTCACCTTCCCCGAGCCCGAGGAACTCTCGCCGCCGATCATCAATATCGAGAACGGCGCGGTCGGTTATACTGACGACATCCCGGTTCTCACGCGGTTGAATCTGCGGATCGACCAAGACGACCGCATCGCCCTTCTGGGCAAGAACGGTCAGGGCAAATCGACGCTGGCGAAACTCCTGTCGGACCGCTTGCCGCTGATGGCGGGGCGGCAGGTCAATTCCTCCAAGTTGCGCGTGGGTTTCTTCGCCCAGCATCAGGTGGACGAATTGATTGTCGAGGAAACCCCGCTGCAACACATGATCGCCGCCCGCCCCGGCGTGTTGCAATCGAAGCTGCGCGCGCAGCTTGCGGGCTTCGGCCTTGGCCCCGAACAGGCCGAGACCGAGGTCGGGCGGCTTTCGGGCGGCCAGAAGGCGCGTCTTTCGCTGCTCTTGGCAACGCTCCATGCGCCGCATCTGCTGATCCTCGACGAGCCGACCAACCACCTCGACATCGAAAGCCGCGAAGCACTGGTGGAAGCGCTGACGCGCTATTCGGGCGCGGTGATCCTCGTCAGCCACGACATGCACCTGCTGTCGTTGGTGGCCGATCGGCTGTGGCTGGTGTCGAAAGGCACGGTCAAACCCTATGAGGAAGACCTCGAAGCCTATCGCAAAATGCTGCTGACGCCGGAAAAGCCGGTCAGCAAGAACCCCGCCAAGCCGAAAGAATCCCCCAAGCCCAAACGCGCCAGCCGCGATGAGGTGTTGGCCCTGCGCAGCGAGGTCCGCAAGGCCGAAGCGCGGATGGAAAAGATCAACGAGATGCGCGACAAGCTCGCCAAGAAACTCGCCGATCCCGCGCTTTACGAGGACGCCAAAACCGGTGAGCTTGAGGTCTGGAACAAGAAATACGCCGAGGTGATGGAGGCGCTGGACCGCGCGGAATCGCTTTGGATGGGCGCACAGGAAAAGCTGGAGAAGGCCACTGCCTGACCCGTAAGCGTTCACTTTATCGCATCGCAGGGGTCGCCTCAGGGGCGGCCCTCGTGCATTCTGGCAAGAAGCCCCGCGCCAAGGAAGTCCCATGACCCTCGACACCGCCTATATGATCACCGCCCTCGTCACGATGTTCGTGGTGATCGACCCCATCGCCATCGCGCCGGTCTTCCTCGCGCTTACCCGCGGGATGAGCAACGCAGAGCGGCGCAAGATCGCATGGCGCGCAGTGGGCGTGGCCGGGTTGGTGCTGCTGATCTTTGCCGCTTTCGGCGAAGCGGTGCTTGGCTTCATCGGCATCTCCATGCCCGCTTTCCGCGTGGCGGGCGGCATCTTGTTGTTCATCACCGCGCTCGACATGCTCTTCGACCGCCGCACCAAACGGCGCGAGGATCGCGCGGATGAAGACGACCACGACGATCCGTCGGTCTTCCCCATGGCCATTCCTTTGATTGCGGGCCCCGGCTCCATCGCCTCGGTCATCCTGCTGACGGGGGAAAAACCGGGCGGCGAAGGGCTGTTGACCATTATCGTGATCACCGCGCTGACACTGGTGGTCATGGCGCTGACCATGCAGGTCAGCGGCGCGCTTGAGCGGGCGATGGGCAAGACGGGCATCAACATCGTGACCCGCCTGCTCGGCATGTTGCTGGCGGCGCTCTCGGTGCAATTCGTGCTCGACGGCTTGGCGGCCTTTGGCTTTGGCCCCGGCCCCACGTCCGGCTGACATTTCCGCGCGGCCTTCCTATATGAGATCTAAGGGGGCGCGTTCATGGCCGAAATCGACACAGCACATCTGATCTATCTCATCGTTCTACTGGCGATGGTGGCGGGCTGGTTCTTCATGCACAGCCGCCCCAATATGAACAAAACCTTGCAACAGGCGGCGGTCTGGGGGCTGATCTTTACCGGTGCCGCGGCGGGCGTCGGCCTGTGGCAAGACATCACCCGCGACAGCGCCCGCCAACATCTCACCATCAGCGAAGAGGGTGACATCGTCCTGCCCCGCGGGCGCGATGGGCACTACTACCTGACGGCCCAGATCAACGGCGCGCCGGTGCGCTTCGTCGTTGATACGGGCGCATCCGATATCGTTCTTACCAAATCCGACGCGGGGCGCATCGGCATCGACCCCGAGGGGCTGGATTACCTCGGCCGCGCGGGCACCGCCAATGGCGAGACGCGCACCGCCTTCGTGCGCCTCGATGAGGTGGTGGTGGGCCATGCGGTCGATCACAACGTCCCCGCGGTGGTGAATGACGGGATCATGTCGCAATCGCTTTTGGGCATGGGCTACCTGCAACGCTGGGGCCGGATCGAGATCAGCGGCGGGGAGCTGCGCCTAAGCCGCTGACGGAATAGGGCAAGACCTTGCCGGAAATACGCGGGAAAACATCAAATACGCCGCGAAATAACGCCGCATTCGCCGTGAATTGAACAGGTTTCCGCCCTTTTGAGCGGATATCTGCAGGGCACAACTGTACCTAATTTTGGAGAAAGTGCTGCTATGCTGATGAACATTTTTGGTGGGTCATCCTCCTACCAACAAAGCAACAAACCCGCTAAGGCGGAGAAGACTGAAAAGCCGCAGGAAGCCGAGAAAGCCAAGGACAAGCCATCTCAGGCGCAGGCAAAACCTGCCACTGACGGGCAGAACGCGCAGAACAGCGCGGCGGCGCAGGAGGCATCCAAACCTCAAGCCGTGCAAGCGCCTGCCAAGACCGAAACGGTGCAAGCCGTGGCGCAGGCTACACCGGTCGAGACGGCCCAAAAGGCCAGTAGCGCGGATGACGAGGCCTTTGCCCGCGCTGCAGCACAACGCAGCGTCGACAGCCAGCGCACCCGCGCCCTGCTGGACACGATCGCGCCGGTGAACAACAGCGCGGTCGAAGCGGCCAAATCCTATGTCAGCAAGGTCGAACCCGCAGCGCCTGAGGCCGAGGCGAGCAAATCCTCCGCTGCCGCGAAACCCGCGCTCGACAAAGCGGCCTGATCCGCGTCCAGGGGCGGCGGGCTTTCGGCCCCTGCCCCTGCACTGCCGTCCTTTAAGTCTCGGCCTTCTTTTCCCAGCGACCGCTTTCCTCGGACCAATATTGGGCCGAGGCGCCGTCGGCTTTAAGCCGCTTCCACAGGCCGCGCGCCTGATCCAGCGCCACGGGATCATGCCCGTCGAACAAGACGCAGACCCGTTGGTGCGCTGCCACTTCCGCAGCGGTGACATCGGCCCCATGCACCGTCATCAGACAATCCGCCCGATTGGGGGCGCCATCCTCCAGCGTCAGCAGTACCGGCTGATCCGCGTCCTGCGGGCCGCCCGCCATGCCATGGGGCAGAAAGCTGTCATCCGCATAGGTCCAAAGCGCCCGGTCCAGCGCCTGTAGCCCCGCCCGATCCGTCCCGCGCAGGGCCACGCGCCAGCCATTGGCGAGCGACTTTTCCAGCAGCATCGTCAGCGTCTCGACCAGAGGTCGCTGGGTCAGGTGATAGAAGTAAGCCGCCCCCATCAGTCGCTTAGCCCTTCTCGAAACGGTCAGCGACGAGACGGTTCAGCGCCGCCACGCCCCAGCCCGTCGCACCCGCGGGCGCCAGCGTGCTTTCGGATTTCAATGAGGCAACACCGGCGATATCGAGGTGAATCCAAGGCGTCTCATCCTTGACGAACCGCTTGAGGAATTGCGCCGCGGTGATCGACCCCGCCGGGCGCCCGCCGATGTTCTTCATATCTGCGACGCGGCTTTTCAGCAGGTCATCATAGCCCTGTCCCAGCGGCATCCGCCACGCGCCCTCCCCTTCGCTCTCGGCGGCTTTGAGGAAATCGTTGCACAGCCCGTCGTCATTCGAAAAGACCCCGGCGTTCTCATGGCCCAGCCCGATGATGATCGCCCCGGTCAGCGTGGCCAAATCGATCATCGCCGCAGGTTTGAAGCGGTCTTGCGCGTACCACATGACATCGCAAAGCACCAAACGCCCCTCGGCGTCGGTGTTGATGACCTCTACCGTGTCGCCCTTCATCGTGGTGATCACATCGCCCGGACGGGTGGCATTGCCCGAGGGCATGTTTTCCACGATGCCCACAAGCCCCACGACATTCGCCTTGGCCTTGCGCAGTGCAAGTGTGCGCATCACGCCCGAGACGACGCCCGCGCCGCCCATGTCCATGGTCATGTCTTCCATGCCAGCCCCGGGTTTGAGGCTGATGCCGCCGGTGTCAAAGACCACGCCCTTGCCGACCAGCGCCAGAGGGGCTGCGTCATCCGCGCCGCCTTCCCACCGCATCACGACCACTTTCGATGGGCTGTCCGACCCTTGGCCTACAGATAAAAGCGTGCGCATTCCAAGCTTTGCAAGCTCTTCCTCATCCAGAACTTCAACTTTCAGGCCCAAGCTCTCCATCTCGGCCAGACGTTCGGCGAAATTGGTGGTGGTCAGGATATTGGCGGGCGCATTGGTCAGATCGCGGGTCATGAAGGCCCCCTCGGCCACGGCCATGAGCGGTGCGGCGGCCTCACGCGCGTCGTCGGGTTTGGAACACATGACCTCAACCGTGCCTTTGCGCACCTTGGGCGCGGATTTGTGATCTTCGAACCCGTAGTCCCGCATTGCCAGACCAAAGGCCACATCGGCCACCCGGCGTGTCGCGGCGGCGAGCATCAGCAGATCGCTGTCACCCCGGCGTTTGGCCAGCGACGCCCCGGCCTTGCGCGCGGTCATCACCTCGGCCCGGCGCGGCATATGAACCACGTCGACCGCCTCTGCCGCCATGCCTGCGGGGTAGCCCATGCTGAGAACGTCACCGGGTTTCAGCGCGGCGAAACGTTCACTTTCCACCAGCCGCTGCAAAGCGCCTTTGGTCAGACGGTTCACCCGCCGCGCCCCGGCATCCAAACGGCCCTCAGGCTCTAGAAACAGCGCGATCCGCCCGGAATGCCCCGCGATACGGTCGATGTCGGTCTCGGCGAATGTGATGGGGGTCAGATCGGTCATGGCATGCCTCATGGTTGATTTTCCCCCAGACCTAGCGCGCCGCGCGGCGCATGGCCAGATAGCAGTTTTCCCGCCCCACGAATTGCTTTAAGATCCGCGCAAAGGCCGTCAGAGCATCTCGGGGGATCAGAGTGGCAAGAATTGACCGCTACATGCTGTCGCAACTTCTGGTTATGTTCGGCTTTTTCGCTTTGGTGCTGGTGGCGCTTTTCTGGATCAACCGCGCGGTTGTCCTCTTCGACCGTTTGATCGGCGACGGCCAATCCGCATTGGTGTTTTTGGAGTTCACGGCCCTCGGCCTGCCTAAACTCATCGTTACCGTCCTGCCCATCGCGACCTTTGCCGCTTCGGTCTATGTGACCAACCGCATGTCGGGCGAATCCGAGTTGACGGTGCTTCAGGCCGCAGGCTCCGGCCCGTGGCGGCTGGCGCGGCCCGTCTTTGTTTTTGGCCTCTGCGTGGCGGCGATGATGACGGTGCTGAGCCATTTTCTGGTCCCCATGGCGCAGGGCCAGTTGAAACAGCGCGAGGCCGAAATCTCGCGCAACCTCACCGCGCGGCTACTGACAGAGGGGACTTTTCTGCATCCCTCCGACGATGTCACCTTCTATACCCGCGCCATCGACAGCGACGGCGTGCTGCGCGATGTTTTCCTGTCGGACCGGCGCAAGGCCGACGAAGGCGTGATCTACACCGCCGCCGAAGCCTACCTCGCCCGCAACGGCGACGACACGACGCTGATCATGCTCAACGGCATGGCGCAACGGCTGGACACCGAGAGCAACCGTTTGGCCACCGCCAAATTCCGCGACTTTTCGTTCGATATTTCCCCGCTGGTCAGCAGTGGAGACGCGATCGACCTGTCGGTGAGTGCCATGGTCACGCCTGATCTGCTTTGGGATTGGGACGGGGTCGCGGCGGCGACCGACACCTCGCCGGGCGTGGTGGCCGAAGAGCTGCATGGCCGCTTCGCGCAGCCGCTGTTCTGCCTCGTCGCCGCGATGATTGGCTTTGCGACTTTGATCCTCGGCGGTTTCTCCCGCTTTGGCGTCTGGCGCGAGGCGGTGATCGCTTTTGGCCTGCTCATCGCCATCGACGGGCTGCGGGGCACGATGGTCGTGCAAATCCGCGAGGCGGCGGCGCTCTGGCCGCTGGCCTATTTGCCCTCGCTCATCGGGGCCGTGCTGACGCTGGCGATGCTTTGGCAAGCCGCACATCCGCGCTGGATAAGGCGGCGTCTGCGTGGCAAGAGGGCCGCCACATGATCCTGCATTTCTATTTCGCCCGCCGCTTTTTCATGAGCTTTCTCGTCATCACCGGGGTGCTGGCCGCGCTGGTGATGCTGGTCGACGGTGTGGATCAGGCCCGGCGTTTCGCCGATGACGATGTGGGCTGGGATCAGGTGCTGGGCATGACGCTGCTGCACATGCCCCAGACCATCAACATGATCCTGCCGCTGATCATGATCCTTGCCACGGTGGCGCTTTTCATTGGGCTTGCCCGGTCCTCCGAACTGGTGGTGACCCGGGCCGCGGGCCGCTCGGCCCTGCGCGCGCTGGTGGCCCCGGCGGTGGTGGCCTTGATCATCGGCACGCTGGCCGTGGCCATGCTGAACCCCATCGTTGCGGCGACCAGTGAGCGGGCCGAGCAATTGACCCAAGAATACCGGTCCAATGGCCGCGCGGCGCTTTCGGTCAGTGACGAGGGGCTGTGGCTGCGGCAAGGCACGGAGGAAGGCCAATCGGTCATTCGCGCATGGCGCACCAACGCCGACGCCTCCGTCCTCTATAACGTCACGATCATCAGCTATGACGCTGAGAAGGGCCCGATCCGGCGCATTGAAGCCGAAAGCGCACAACTTAGCAGCGGCGATTGGGAGCTCACCGGGGCCAAGATTTGGCCGTTGGCAGCCGGGGTGAACGCCGAAGGCGCGGCGGAGGTGCATGAGACCCTGACGATCCCCTCCTCCCTCACCGTCGAGCGTATCCGCGAGAGCATTGGCCGTGTCGCTGCCGTCTCGATCTATGAACTGCCCGAATTTATCCGACAGTTGGAACAGGCCGGGTTCAGCACGCGCCAGCATGAGGTCTGGCTTCAGGCCGAGCTTGCGCGACCCTTCTTTCTCGTGGCCATGGTTCTGGTTGCGAGCGCATTCACCATGCGCCATACCCGCTTTGGGGGGACCGGCGTCGCTGTGCTGGCCTCGATTTTGCTGGGGTTCGGTTTGTATTTCATTCGCAGTTTCGCACAGATCCTTGGCGAGAATGGCCAGATCCCCGTGATCCTTGCCGCTTGGGCGCCGCCCGTGGCGGCGATCTTTCTGGCGCTAGGCCTGCTACTGCATGCGGAGGACGGCTGACATGCGCGCGGCCCTTGTTGGACTTGCCCTTTCATTCGCGCCTCTGAGCCTTGCCGCCCAGACCGCGCCTGCCAGCGACCGCCCCGCTGTTCTGGTGGCCGATCAGGTCTTCATTACACGCGATAAGGTCTTGGTCGCGCAAGGAAATGTCGAAGCCTTCCAAGGGGAGACGCGGCTGCGCGCCACGGCGATCCGCTATGATCAGGCCACCGGCGCGCTCAGCATCGAAGGGCCGATCGTGCTGTCTGAGGGGGAGAATACCACGATCCTCGCCGATGCGGCCTCACTCGATGCGGGCTTGCAGTCCGGCCTTTTGCGCGGCGCGCGGATGATCCTTGAACAGCAGTTGCAGCTTGCCGCCGTGCAGATCAACCGGGTCGAAGGGCGTTATAGTCAACTTTACAAAGCCGCCGTAACCTCTTGCAAAGTCTGCGAAGATGGCGAAACGCCGCTTTGGCAAATCCGGGCGAAACGGGTGGTGCATGACCAAGTGGCGCAGCAGCTTTACTTTGACGAGGCGCAGTTCCGGATCAAGAACGTGCCCATTGCCTACCTCCCCCGCCTGCGCCTGCCCGACCCCACGTTGGACCGCGCTACTGGCTTTCTGGCGCCCACGATCCGCTCGACCTCGCAGTTGGGCGTGGGGCTGAAACTGCCCTATTTCATCAAGATCGGCGATCACCGCGATCTGACGCTGACCCCCTATCTTTCCGCCGAAACCCGCACGCTTGAGTTCCGCTACCGTCAGGCTTTCGTTTCGGGGCGGATCGAGTTCGAAGGGGCGATTACCGATGATGAGTTGGACCCCGGCAAGACCCGTGGCTACCTTTTCGGCACCGGCAGTTTCGATCTGCGGCGCGACTACAAACTGTATTTTGATCTCGAGACTACGAGCGACAGTTCTTATCTCAGCGACTATGGCTATTCGGGCAAGGACCGTCTGACCAGCGAATTGACCGTCAGCCGCGCGCGGCGCGATGAATATATGCGGGCGAGCCTGCTGAACTACCAATCTCTGCGCGATGGCGAGGACAATGATCTGCTGCCCAATCTGGTTTTGGATGGCGAGTTCGAGCGGCGCTATTTCCCGACCTCTCTGGGCGGCGAACTCCGCCTGACGCTTGAGGCCCATAGCCACCGGCGTGCGTCGGACTTCAGTTCTGATGGCAATGGGGATGGCGAAGCCGATGGGCGCGACGTGTCGCGGCTCAACGGGGAGGCCGCTTGGCTGCGGCGCTTCACCTTCGGCAATGGTCTGGTGACCGATGTTGAGGCCGGGGCGAGCTTTGGCCTGTTCAACATCGCGCAGGATGCCGTCTTTGACGGGCGCTACTCCGACCTCGTGCCCCATGCCGCCGTTACCATGCGCTACCCCATGCAGCGCCGCGAGGCCGCGGGCGTGGTGCAACAGCTTGAACCGTTGGTGCAATTGGGCTGGACTGGCGGTGATCGGCTCGACATTCCGAATGAGGAAAGCACGCTGGTGGAATATGACGAGGGCAATCTTCTGGCGCTCAGCCGCTTCCCCCGGCCCGACCGGCGCGAACGGGGTGCTGTGGCTGCCATCGGGCTGAATTGGGCGCGGATTGATCCCAACGGCATGGATGCCAGCCTGTCTTTCGGTCAGGTGATCCGCGCCGACGCGGATGATGCCTTTAGCTTTAGCTCAGGCCTGCAAGGCACCTATTCCGATTTCCTGCTGGCCGGGCAATTGCGCAGCGACAACGGTTTGGCGCTCATCGGGCGCGGGCTGGTCGATGATGACTTCGAGGTCGCCAAGGCCGAGCTGCGCGGGGTCTGGGATTTCAAACGCGGGCAGATCTCGGGCAGCTATGTTTGGCTACACGAAGATGCCGCCGAGGACCGCAATGAAAACGTGTCGGAGATCACCTTTGACGGCAGCTATTCGATCAACAGCCAATGGCAGGCGTCCGCCGAATGGCGGTTCGACCTTGCCGATGAACGCGCGGCGACGGCGGGTCTTGGCCTGAGCTACAACAATGAATGCGTGCAGGTCGACCTTTCGGTGAACCGCAGCTATTCATCCTCAACAAGTGTTGAGCCCTCAACGGATATCGGTTTTAACATCGGCCTCAGGGGCTTTGCCGCAAACACCGGAACAGAAAGATACGTACGCTCATGTGGGAAGTAACGAAACAGACCGTCCGCACCGGGATCCGTGGGACTGCGGCACTCGCCCTTGCTCTGGTCATCGGCCAATCCGCAGCGGCGCAGAACCTCTTTGCGCCCGTGGCGCGTGTCAATGACGAGGTGATCACCGGCTACGAAGTGCAGCAGCGTCAGCGCTTTATGCAGCTGATCGGCGCGCCGGGGGCCGATACCGACAGCGTGATCGACAGTCTGATCGACGACCGCCTGCGTGGGCAGATCCTTGATCAAGCCGGGCTTGAAGTTACCCCCGAGGGCATTCGATCCGGCATGGCAGAATTTGCCAGCCGCGCGGATCTGACGACCGAGGAGTTTCTGAAAGTCCTTGGCCAAGCGCAGATTTCCGAAGAAACTTTTCGCGACTTTATCGTGATCAGCGCCGCCTGGCGTGACCTTATTCGCGCGCGCTACAATGGCCGGGTCGACATCACCGACGAAGAGGTCGACCGCGCGCTTGGCAGCAGCCGGGGCAATAACGGTCTGCGCGTGCTGTTGTCGGAGATTATCATTCCCGCCCCGCCGCAGAATGCCGATCAGGTAAACGCGCTGGCCGAACGCATTTCGGAAAGCCGCTCGGAAGCCGAATTCTCGTCCTATGCCAGCAAGCATTCCGCCACCGCCTCGCGCGGGCGCGGCGGTCGGATGCCTTGGACACCGCTCGAAAAACTGCCCGCCAGCCTGCGGCCCATCCTCCTGGCTCTCGCCCCGGGTGAGGTGACAGCGCCGCTGCCGATCCCCAATGCCGTGGCCCTGTTCCAACTGCGCGGCATCGAAGAGACCGGCAAGCCGAGCGTCGAGTATTCCGAGATCGACTATGCCGCCTATTACATCCCCGGTGGCCGGTCCGAGGCTGCCCTGTCGCGCGCGGCAGAGCTGCGCGGTCAGGTAGATCAATGTGATGACCTCTATGGCATGGCCAAAGGCCAGCCCGCCAATGTGCTGGACCGTGGCACCAAGGCCCCGGCGGAGATTCCGCAGGACGTGGCCATTGAACTGGCGAAACTCGATCCCGGCGAAGTCTCCACCGCGCTGACCCGTGCCAATGGGGAGACTTTGGTCTTCCTGATGCTTTGCAACCGCACCACGGCGGCCAATGCCGATGTGAACCGCGAGGCGGTGGTCAGTTCGATCCGGCAGCGCAAGCTTGAGGGCTATGCCACACAGCTGCTGGAACAGGCCCGCGCCGAAGCCCGTATCACCCGCCAATGAGCCGCCCGTCCCGGCCGGTGGCCATCACCTGCGGTGAACCCGCCGGGATCGGCCCCGAGATCGCCGCCCGCGCTTGGGCGCGCTTTCGAAGGACATCCCGATGGTCTGGATCGGCGACCCGCGTCATCTGCCCAAGGATGTGCCGCACCGTGTGATCGACAGCCCGGATGAGGTGAGCGCGCCCAGTGCCGATGCGCTGCCCGTGCTCCCCCATCCCTTCGACAGCGCCGCCCTGCCCGGCGTGCCGCAGCCCGGCCATGCGCAGGGGGTGATCGATGTGATCGCCCGGGCGGTCGATCTGGTGCAGACGGGCGTGGCCTGCGGCGTCTGCACCGCGCCGATTCACAAGAAGGCCCTGCAAGACGGGGCCGGTTTCGCCTATCCGGGCCATACCGAATACCTCGCCGCACTTGCAGGTGTCGATGACGTGGTGATGATGCTGGCCTCCGACCAATTGCGCGTCGTGCCTGCCACGATCCATATCGCGCTGGATCAGGTGCCGCAGGCGCTGACCCCGATGGGCCTGCGCCGCACGATTGAGATCACCGCGCAGGAATTGCAAAACCGCTTTGGCATCGCCCGCCCCCGTATTGCCGTCGCCGGGCTGAACCCGCACGCGGGCGAAGGCGGCAGCATGGGCCGGCAGGAGATTGACTGGATCGCGCCGCTGATCCTTGAGATGCAGGGCGAAGGCTTTGCGCTGACCGGGCCGCTGCCTGCCGATACGATGTTCCATGGCCGCGCCCGCGAAGGCTATGACGCGGCAGTGGCGATGTATCACGACCAAGCGCTGATCCCGATCAAGACCTTAGATTTCGACCGGGGCGTGAATGTGACGTTGGGGCTGCCCTTCGTGCGCACCTCGCCCGATCACGGCACCGCCTTTGACATCGCGGGCCAAGGGCGCGCCAACCCGACCAGCATGATCGAAGCGATCAAATTGGCATGGCAGATGGGCCAGAAGACATGAGTGCAATCGACAATCTCCCGCCGCTGCGCGAGGTGATCAACACCCACGAATTGGCCGCGCGCAAGTCTCTCGGCCAGAACTTTCTGCTGGATCTGAACCTCACGGCCAAGATCGCGCGGCAAGCCGGAGATATGGCCGATTGCGACGTGTTGGAGATCGGCCCCGGGCCCGGCGGTCTCACCCGTGGGCTGCTGGCTGAAGGCGCGCGTCATGTGCTGGCGATCGAAAAGGACCGCCGCTGCCTGCCCGCGCTGGCCGAGGTGGCGGACCATTACCCCGGTCGCCTGACCGTGATCGAAGGCGACGCGCTTGAGATCGACCCGCTGAGCCATCTGACCCCGCCCATCCGGGTGGCGGCCAACCTGCCCTATAACGTCGGGACCGAACTGCTGGTCCGCTGGCTCACCCCGCCCGACTGGCCGCCGTTTTGGCAAAGCCTCACGCTGATGTTCCAGCGCGAGGTGGCGGAGCGGATCGTGGCGCAGCCGGGGGCGAAAGCCTATGGGCGGCTGGCCGTGCTGGCGCAGTGGCGCAGTGATGCGCGGATCGTGATGCAATTGCCGCCGGGCGCCTTCACCCCGCCGCCCAAGGTCTCGTCGAGCGTGGTGCATCTGACCGCCCTGCCCGAGCCGCGCTTCCCTGCCGATCCGAAGGTGCTGAGCCATGTGGTCGCGATGGCCTTCAACCAGCGGCGCAAGATGCTGCGCTCGGCGCTTAAAGGTGCCGCGCCGGATATCGAGGACCGTCTGACCGCCGCGGGGCTGAAACCCACCGACCGCGCCGAACAGGTGCCGCTCGAGGGGTTCTGCGCCCTCGCCCGCGAGATTGCCAAGGGGTAACCATGTTCTACCGACTATTGCTCGTCTTTGCCCTGCTGCTGGGGCTTTCCGCCTGCGCCCTGCCGCGCAACGGCCCACCACCTCTGGGCACCGAGGCCGAGATCACGGAACTCGCCCGCGCTATCGAAGACCTCTCGCCGCAGGTAAATCCCGAAGAGGCCGCCCGTGCCGCGCGGATCGCTTACCGGCATACCCATGAACTGGCGATCGCCTATCAAATCACCGACCCGCCGCTGATCCATAACGTGAAGGTCAACAACGGCAGCAAGCCGCGCGGCCTGTGTTGGCATTGGGCAGAGGATTTGGAGAAACGCCTGAAGGCCGAGGGTTTCGCCACGCTCGACCTGCACCGCGCCATCGCTAATGGCGACTCGCGGATCCTGCTGGACCATTCCACCGCCATCATCTCAGCCGCCGGGGCACCGATGCAGGCGGGGCTTGTCCTTGACCCTTGGCGCCGCGGGGGCGAGCTGTTCTGGTCGCCGGTCACCAGCGATCCGCGGTATGATTGGGCGCCGCGCGAAGAGGTGCTGCGGCGCAACGGGCGGATCAGATATGTGCAGGCGGGGATGGAAGGGTAGATCTGTGCCGTGCTGCCGACCATCACCACTTATAAAAAAGCCCCGCAATTTGCGGGGCTTTTCTTATTCTGCGACCTTTGCGGTGTCGCTCTTGCTGTCGCCACCCTCCTGCGGCTGTGCCTCTGCCGCTTTCGGCTTGGGCTTGCGGCGCGGGGCGCGTTTCGGCTTCGGCTTGCTCTCGGGCGTGTCGACCAGCGTGCTCTCTTCGCTGTTCGGCTCGGCCTCGGCCTGCTGTTGCGCGGGCTCTTGCTGCTCGGGCTGTTTGTCGGCTTTCGGCTGCTCGCCCTGCGACTGGCCGCCCTGCTGCGCCTCGCGCTCCTGACGCTCGGCCCGCTCGCGATCCCGCTCGGCCTGACGCTCACGGTTCTGGCGCTCTTGCTCCTCGCGGCGCTGGTCCACTTCGCGCTGCGCCTCGCTCAGCAGGCGCAGGTAGTGTTCGGCGTGCTGTTGAAAGTTCTCGGCGGCCACACGGTCATTGCTCAACTGGGCATCGCGGGCCAGCTGATTGTATTTCTCGATAACCTGCTGCGGCGTGCCGCGCACCTTGCCCTCGGGGCCGGAGCTGTCGAAAACACGGTTGACGACATTGCCGCCGCCACCTTGCGACGAGCGTTTGCGGTTATTCTTCGACCGGGAGCGTGATCTGGGAGAATTCATGGAATGATGTCAGCCTTGTGTGCTGTGTGTCGTTCACCGGGGGTGCAAAGCACGTCTTGAACCCGGCCTAAGCGATATGTTGGGCATAGTGCCGCGCGGGACCGCCTGTGGCATCCACCGCTGCAACACCCCTGACTAACCATGCCAGAAAGGCTTGGGCAAGAAGAAACTGCCACTTAGCCCGCCAAATGGCGGTTTTTTCGCGATTTCACGCCGGTTTATCGGCTGAAACGACCCTTGGCCGCCCATCGAGATCATGCGCCAGCGTGACCCGGCCCCAGCCCGCCGCGGCAAAGATTTCCTGCACCGCTTCGCCCTGTTGCCAGCCGATTTCGACCATGACGCGGCCTTGGGGCGTGAGGTAGCCCTGCGCCTCGGCGGCGATGATCCGGTAGATGCTCAGCCCGTCTTGGCCGTCGGTCAGCGCCATTTCCGGCTCATGCTGGCGCAATTCTGGAGAGACATCGGCCATTTCCTCGGCGGCCAGATAGGGCGGGTTCGACAGGATCAGATCAAATCGCCCCTCAACGGCGCTGAACCAGTCGGACTGCCGGATATCGGCGCGGTCGGCCACCCCGTGCTGCACCGCATTGGCGCTGGCTTGAAGGCAGGCGGCTTCCGAGAGGTCCACCCCCAACCCCGTCGCCGCTGGCCGTTCGGCCAGCAGGGTGACGAGGATACAGCCCGAGCCGGTGCCGAGGTCCAGAATGCGGGTGAAATCCTCGCCGAGCGCGAGGTCAATCAGGGTCTCTGTCTCGGGCCGCGGGTCAAGCACATCGCGGCTGATCGCGAAATCGCGGCCATAAAAAGCCCGCCGCCCGATCAACTGCGAGACTGGCACGCGCACGGCGCGCAGGGCGATGAGCTGGTCAAAGCGTTCGGCAACCTCGGGGGCGATTTCCTCGGGCGCGATGAGGGTCACGCGGGCGGCATCGACAGAGGCGGCATGGGCGAGCAACAGCCGCGCATCCCGCGCCGGATCGGGCACACCGGCGGCACGCAGCCGTCCGGCGGCGGCGGCCATGGCTTGGGCGGCGGTCTGAGGGCTCACCCCTCCATCTCCGCCAATTGCCGCGCTTGCGCATCGGCAGTCAGCGCATCGACGATCTCATCCAGATCGCCCTGCATCACGGCTTCGAGCCGGTAAAGCGTCAGGTTGATCCGATGGTCCGTCATACGACCTTGGGGGAAATTATAGGTGCGAATCCGCTCAGAGCGGTCACCGGAGCCCACCTGCGCCGCGCGGTCGGCAGAGCGCTCGTTGTCCATCCGGCTGCGCTCCATATCATAGAGCCGCGCTTTGAGCACCTGCATCGCCTTGTCGCGGTTGCGGTGCTGGGACTTCTCCGACGAGGTAACGACGATCCCGGTCGGAATATGGGTGATCCGCACGGCGGAATCGGTGGTATTGACGTGCTGCCCCCCCGCGCCCGAAGAGCGCATCGTGTCGATCCGCAGGTCATTTGCGTTGATCTCGATATCCACGTCTTCGGCCTCGGGCAGCACCGCCACGGTCGCCGCCGAAGTATGGATGCGCCCGCCGCTTTCGGTGGTGGGCACGCGCTGTACGCGGTGCACGCCGCTTTCGAACTTGAGCCGGGCAAAGACGTTCTGGCCGGTGATATGGGCCACGACCTCTTTCACGCCGCCGAGTTCGGTCATCTGGCTTTCGATCAGGTCAAACCCCCAGCCCTGTGCCTCGGCATAGCGTTGGTACATGCGCAGCAGGTCGCCGGCGAAAAGCGCCGCCTCATCGCCGCCCGTGCCGGGGCGGATCTCCAACATGGCGGGTTTCGCATCAGCCGCATCGCGGGGCAGAAGTGCGAGTTGCAACCCCTGCTCGACCTCCGGCAGACGGGCGCGCAGGCGCGGCAGCTCATCCCGCGCAAGCTCAGCCATCTCGGGGTCTTTCAGCATCTCTTCGGCTTCTTCGAGGTCGCGCTGAAGCTGCTGGTAAAGGTCGATCTGATCGACCACGGGCTTGAGATCGCTGTATTCTTTCGCGAGGGCTGCAAAATCGGCCCCATCAGAGCCTGCAGACATGCTGGCCTCCAGAAACTGGAAGCGTTGCGAGATTTGCGCGAGGCGGTGCATCGGGATCATGGGGTTCCTGTCGCTTATGCAAATGCTTTGGTCAAGAGGCGGCTTGTGCTATCATGAGCTATGACACGTCTTATGCCGCTCATCTGCCTTATGGGCCTGACGGCCCTGCACCCTGCCCTTGCGGATGTCAAAGCGCCGGGCGGCAAGACGATTGATTGCTATTGCACCAACAGCAGCGGCGCCCGGGTGGAACTGGGTGAGACGATTTGCCTACAAGTGGATGGGCGCATGTTCATGGCGCAATGCCAGATGTCGCTCAATGTGCCGATGTGGCGGGAGGTGCAGCAAGGCTGCCTGTCATCGCGCCTCGATTTGATCGAGCCATCCGTTGACCCGCTTGGCGTTGACCCCCAGATCTGATCGGCCAAAGCGCGAGCGGCCATAGACCTCGACATAGCGCGGATCACCGCCATAGATGCCGATGGTGGTGAAATCAGGATAGCCCATCAATTTGGTGCGGGTGACATAGGTGACCTGCCCCTCAGCAAGCGATCCGGCGACGACTTCGGTGCGCGGGGTTTGCAGGATCACCCGGTCAAGCTGGGCCAAGGTCTCGGCCCCGTCGCCCTCGACCGGCGCGCGCCAGACATAGCTGTTAGTGCCTTGGGTCTTGCCCATCTTCTGCCCGTCGGCCTGAACATGCCAACGCGCGGTGTCGATGGGCGCAAGGCGGATATAGGCCACCAAGGCGACGAGGGCGATCACGATGATCCAGAACAGCATTTTAAGCACCTTTCAAAGCTCGGCGGTCAGGGGCGACGGAGGTCGCAGCAAACAAGCCAGCCCGCCTTTCAGCGGACCGGCGCGTGATGTCATGGCTTTCGCTCACGCGGTTCTCATGCGGTGACCCAGCAGCGACAGGATCTCGGTCGCGACATGGGCGCCTGCCACCGCTGTAGCGCCGGTGGTGTCGAAGGGGGGCGAGACTTCGACAACGTCACCGCCCATGATGTTGATCCCCGCAAGATCGCGCAGCATGATCGACGCCTGCGCCGAGGTCAGCCCGCCCCACACCGGCGTGCCGGTGCCGGGGGCAAAGGCCGGGTCCAGCGCGTCGATGTCAAAGGTCAGATAGCAGGGGCGATCGCCGAGGATCTCCTTGATCTTGGCAACGGTGGCCTGCGGCCCTTTCTCATGCACCTCGCGCGCGTCGATGATATTGACGCCCATCGTGTCCTCATTGGTGGTGCGAATGCCGACCTGCACGCTGGTCGACGGGTCGACGATGCCGGACTTCACGGCTTTGTAGAACATCGTCCCGTGGTCGATCCGGTCCATGTCGTCGTCTTGCCAAGTGTCCGTATGCGCATCGAACTGTAACAGGCTGATAGGCCCGTATTTTTCCGCATAGGCCTTGAGGATCGGGAATGAGATGTAGTGATCTCCCCCCAGCACCACAGAGGCCGCGCCGGCATCGAGAATGGTCTTGATATGGGCCGTCAGGGCGGCGGGAAACTGGCTGACATGGCCATAGTCGAAGGCCAGATCGCCATAGTCCGCGATGGCGAATTCGCTCAGCACGTCGAAATCCCAGCCATAGGGCGCGTCGGGCGCTTGCAGCGCGCTGGCTTCGCGGATGGCGCGGGGGCCAAGGCGGGTGCCGGGGCGGTTGGTCACCGCTTGATCGAAGGGCACGCCTGTTACCGCGATGTCGACGCCGGCCAGATCCTTGGTGTATTTCCGTCGCAGGAAGGAGGTCGCCCCGCCAAAGGTCAACTCATAGCTCGGCCCTTTGAGGTCCTCGCGGGTAAAGGCCATATCCATCTGTTTGGCCGCGTCTTCCAATGCCATTATTTGCCTCCTGCTGGCTGTGCCCGCTCAACGATACGGGCGAAAAAGGATGCGCCAAGCGGCGCGATCTCGTCGTTGAAGTCGTATTCCGGGTGGTGCAGCCCTGCGCCTTCCCCGGCCCCGAGGAAGAGATAGGCACCGGGGCGTTTTTCAAGCATGAAGCTGAAATCCTCTGCACCCATCTCGCGGCCATAGTCGCCGTGAACTTGGGCCGCGCCCACCACTTCGGTCGCTGCCGCGATGGCGGCCTCGGCCTTGGCCGGGTCGTTGACCGTGGCGGGATAGCCAACCTCATAGTCCAACTCGGCGGTGACGTCATAGCTTGCCGCCTGCCCGTCCACGATCTGCTGCATCCGGCGCATCACCATGGCTTGCACCTCACGGTCAAAGGTGCGCACCGTGCCGTTGATATAGGCGGTTTCGGGGATGATGTTATCGGCGGTGCCGGTGTGGATCTGCGTGACTGAGACCACCAGATCCTGCGCCGCGACATGGTTGCGGCTGACGATGGTCTGAATGGCCGTGGCGATGCCGCAGGCCGCCACGACGGGGTCGCGGCTCTCATGGGGCATCGCGCCATGGCCGCCTTTGCCCTTGATATGAATGTGGAATTCATCCACCGCCGCCATGATCGGACCCGGCGTGGTATAGAATGCGCCTTCGTCAAAGCCGGGCGCGTTGTGGATGCCGTAAACCTGCGCGATCTCGAACCGCTCCATGATGCCCTCTTCGACCATCACGCCCGCGCCGCCGCCCGCCTCTTCGGCGGGTTGAAAGATCAGCGCCACCCGGCCTGCGAAATTGCGTGTCTCGGCCAGATATCGCGCCGCGCCCAGAAGCATGGTGGTGTGCCCGTCATGGCCGCAGGCGTGCATCTTGCCCTCCCGCGTGCTGGCATAGTCCTTGCCCGTTGCCTCTTGGATCGGCAGCGCATCCATATCGGCGCGCAGGCCGATGGTCGGGCCTTCGCCCTGCCCTTCGATGATCGCCACGATACCGGTTGTCGCGATGCCCTCGTGCAGCTCATCCACACCAAATTCGCGCAGCCGCTCGGCCACGAAAGCCGCCGTCTCATGGCAGTCGAACGCCAGTTCGGGAATCCCGTGCAAATGGCGCCGCCATGCTGTCATATCCTCCGCAAAGGCGTTGATGCGGTTCACCACGGGCATGGGCTGGACTCCTTGGGGTTGGTTTGGTCAGGGTGCATCTGACACCAGACATACGGGGCCTGCAATGCCGGACAACACAAAAGCCGATCTCATTCACGATTCAGATGCCGGGATCGAACGGTTGCTCGAAATCATGCGCCGCCTGCGCGACCCTGAGACGGGCTGCCCCTGGGATATCGAGCAGGATTTCGACAGCATCGCCCCCTATACCATTGAAGAGGCTTATGAAGTCGCGGATGCCATCGCCCGGCGTGATTGGGGCGAGCTTGAGGGGGAGTTAGGCGATCTGCTGCTGCAATCGGTCTATCACACGGCGATGGGTGAAGAAGCGGGGCATTTCACCTTTCAATCCGTGGTGCGCAACATCAGCGATAAAATGGTGGCGCGGCACCCGCATGTCTTTGGCGACGAATCCCGCGACAAGAGCGCCGAACAGCAGACCGCCGATTGGGAGAAGATTAAAGCCGCCGAACGCGCGGGCAAGGCACAGGGGGGCACCTTGGACGGGGTGGCAATCGGCCTGCCAGCGCTGTTGCGGGCGATGAAGCTTCAGAAACGCGCGGCGCGTGTGGGGTTCGACTGGCCCGAGACGACGCAGGTGCTCGACAAGATCACCGAAGAGGCCGCCGAATTGGTCGAGGCGAAGGACCAGCTGAGCCAAGCGGAGGTCGAGGAAGAATACGGCGATCTGCTCTTCGTCATGGCCAATCTGGGCCGCCATTTGGGCCTTGACCCGGAAGCCGCTCTGCGCGCCGCCAATGCCAAATTCACCCGCCGGTTCGAAGGGGTCGAGGCCCGGCTCGCCGCGATGGGCAAAACCCCGCAAGACAGTGATCTGGCCGAGATGGACGCGCTGTGGGAGGCGGTGAAACTGGCGGAACGCGGCTAATCCCCCGGGCAGCGGCTGGACAAAGACCCGCCCCTCCGGCAAGGCTCTGCCCCAAGCAATTTGACGAAAGTAAGCCCATGACCCCGCGCAAAATCATCATCGACACCGACCCCGGACAGGACGACGCCGTGGCGATCCTCCTTGCCCTCGCCAGCCCGCAAGAGATCGAGGTTCTGGGCATCACCTGTGTCGCGGGCAACGTGCCGCTGGACCTGACTTCGAAAAACGCGCGGATCGTTTGCGAATTGGCGGGGCGGGATGATGTGAAAGTCTTTGCCGGTTGCGACCGCCCGCTGGGACGTGATCTGGTGACGGCGGAACATGTGCATGGCAAGACTGGCCTCGACGGCCCCGACCTGCCCGACCCAACCATGCCGCTGGCCGAAGGGCATGGGGTGGATTTCATCATCGAACAGGTCCGCGCCCATCCCGCAGGTAGCGTAACCCTTTGCCCCTTGGGGCCGTTGACCAATATCGCAACCGCCCTGCAAAAAGCGCCCGACATCGCCGAGAAGGTGCAAGAGATCG
Source organism: Sulfitobacter sp. 15WGC (assembly GCF_005068605.1). Taxonomy (NCBI): domain Bacteria; kingdom Pseudomonadati; phylum Pseudomonadota; class Alphaproteobacteria; order Rhodobacterales; family Roseobacteraceae; genus Sulfitobacter; species Sulfitobacter sp. 15WGC. The sequence goes on from NZ_SZNL01000001.1 coordinate 100,577, forward strand.
TGCTGATGGGCGGCGGCTATTTCGAGGGGGGCAACATCACGCCCACGGCGGAATTCAACATTTACGTCGACCCCCATGCCGCTGATATCGTTTTCAAATCCGGAATTCCGATCGTCGTGATGCCGCTCGATGTCACCCATAAGGCACTGGTCACCAAACCGCGCAACGATGCCTTCCGCGCGCTTGGCACCAAGGTCGGCGTCGCCGTGGCCGAGATGACCGATTTCTTCGAGCGGTTCGACAAAGAGAAATACGGCTCCGAAGGCGCGCCGCTGCATGATCCTTGCGTCACCGCCTATTTGATCAACCCCGATCTTTTCCAAGGTCGTCATATCAATGTCGAGATCGAGACCCAGTCGGAACTGACCATGGGCATGACCGTCGCCGACTGGTGGCGCGTGACCGACCGGGCGCCCAACGCGCTCTTCGTAGGCGATCTTGATGCCGACGGGTTCTTTGCCCTGCTCACCGAAAGGCTGGCCCGTCTATGAGCGCACATCTCACCCTCGGCGCGCCTGAGCATCTCGACAAGCTCGTAGCACTTGTCGCGGCATTTCACGCCGAAGCGGGGATCGAGATGAGCGATGAACAGCGCCGCCGCGGGCTGGCGCCGCTGTTGGATGGCATCCCCCATGGCGCGGCCTATCTGATCGGCCCGCCCCGCGCGCCCATCGGCTATGTGGTGATCTGTTTCGGCTGGTCGGTTGAATTCGGCGGGTTGGACGCCATCATTGATGAAATCTACGTCCGCCCCGGCGTGCGGGGTCGCGGCATCGCCTCGGAGGCGCTGATCGCGCTGCCCCGGGCGCTGGCGGCGGGTGGGCTGCGGGCCGTCCATCTTGAGGTGGATCGCAACAATGCCGCGGCGATGAAACTCTATACCCGTGCGGGCTTTCGCCCGCGCGAGGATTACATGCTTATGTCCCGGACCCTGTGATGCGTATTCCTTTCGATAACAGCTATGCCGCCCTGCCAGAGGGGTTCTTTACCCGGCTGGCTCCCACGCCTGTCAAAGCGCCCCAGCTTTTGGCATGGAACGCCGAATTGGCGGTGGAACTGGGTATCGAAGGGGCGGAGCCCGCGCAAATCACGCAGATCTTTGCCGGCAACGAAGTGCCTGCGGGGGGCGATCCCCTGGCGCAGCTTTACGCCGGGCATCAGTTTGGCAACTTCAACCCGCAGCTTGGCGATGGCCGGGCGATTTTGTTGGGCGAAGTCGTCGATCAGAGCGGCCAGCGCCGCGACATCCAGTTGAAAGGCTCAGGCCCCACGCCCTATTCGCGGATGGGTGATGGCCGCGCATGGGTCGGGCCGGTGCTGCGCGAATATCTGGTGAGCGAGGCGATGCATGCGCTTGGCGTGCCCACCACCCGCGCCTTGGCTGCTGTGGCTACTGGTGAGCCGATCCTGCGCGAAAGCGGCCCCCTGCCCGGTGCCATCGTGACCCGCGTCGCCGCCAGCCACCTGCGCGTCGGCACCTTTCAGGTCTTCGCCCATCGCGGAGAGACTGGCGCGCTCAAAACCCTCACCGACTATGCCATCGCGCGCCATTACCCCGAGGCCGATGGCCCGCTTGGCCTTCTGCGCGCGGTCTGTGCTGCGCAGGCGGAATTGGTGGCGCAATGGATGGCCCTAGGCTTTATCCACGGCGTGATGAACACCGACAATTGCAGCATCTCGGGCGAGACGATCGACTATGGCCCCTGCGCCTTTATGGATGCCTTCCATCAGGGCCGGGTCTTTAGCTCCATCGACCGGCAGGGGCGCTATGCCTATGGGAACCAGCCGCAGATCGTGGTCTGGAACATGGCGCAGCTTGCCACCTCGCTCTTGCAGCAGATGGAGGACAAGGAGAGCGCCGTCGAAGAGGCCACCGAGATCGTCCACGACATGCCCGACTTGATCGAAGCCGCATGGCTGCGCCGTTTCGCGGCGAAGATCGGCATCTCGACACCGCGGGCCGAAGATGTCGACTTGATCAACGAATTGCTGGGGCTGATGCAAAAGGATGGTACGGACTTCACCAATGCCTTCCGCGCGCTTCCCACAGATCAAGCCCGCGATCAGTTCACCGACCGCGACGCTTTTGACACATGGGCCAAAGCCTGGCGCGCGCGGATTGAAGGCGAGCCCGATCCGCAAGCGGTGATGAATGCGGCGAACCCCGCCGTGATCCCGCGCAACCACCGGATAGAAGAGATGATCGAGGCCGCCGTCGCGGGCGACATGGCCCCTTTCGAGCGGTTGATGAAAGCCCTAGCCACCCCCTTTGACGAGACGGACCCCGAGCTTCAGCGCCCGCCGACCGAGGACGAGATCGTGCCCGCCACATTCTGCGGCACCTGAGCCTAGTGGCTGCGGGGTTTACGGTTAATCAGGTAAATCCCCGCCGCCACTAGCAGCAATGCGGCCCAGATACTCAGCCCTACCTCTTCCGAGAGGATCAGCCAGCCCAGAAGCACGGCAAAGACCGGCGACAGGAAGCTAAAGGAGGCGACGGAGGCTGCGGGATAGATCGTCAGCAGCCAGAACCACGCCAGAAAGCCAAAGCTCGCCACCGCGATGATCTGATAGGCAAGCCCCGCCAGATGCACCGGGGCCACTTCGCGCAGCAAGGGGCCGAAGAGCGGCGCAAGCAGCAGAAGGATCGGGGCGGAGATCACCAGTTGCATCATCAGTTGCTGCGCGGGCGGCACCTTGGCCAGCGGCGTGACGCGAACGCAAAGCGCGATGCCTGCCCAGCAGAGGGCGGCGAAAAGCGCCAGAAGATCGCCCAGCCAATAGGCCCCTTCGGTTCCACCATCGCTTAGCGCCAGCACCACGCCGCCCATGGCCAGCCCCATGCCGATGAGCCGCGCCCCGCTCAGCCGCTCTCCCGGCAGCCACAGATGCGCGGCGATGCCAAGCCAGACCGGCATGGAATAAAGCAGGATCGACGCGCGGCTGACCGTGGTCAGATCGAGCGCGAGGAACAGGCAGACAAACTCTAGCGTAAAGAAAAGCCCCGCCGCCACACCGCCCCATAGCGCAGCACGCGGGATCGACAGGCTGACGCCCCGCAGCCGCATCCAGATCAAAAGCAAAAACACCGCTCCGAGAGAGCGCAGCCCGGCCAGAAAGACCGGGTTGAAGCCGCCGGTGCTGACTTTGATGACGACTTGGTTAAAGCCGAGGTTCAGCGCGAAGAGCACCAGCGCCACGGCGCCGAATGTGTCGATATTTGATTTGCGTTCCATCCCGACAGAAGCGCCGCCCGGATCGGATAAGTCAATGGCGCGCCGTGGTTTTCCGGGCGCGCCATTTCGCTGTCACAGTGATGTGCCTTGGCTCAGGCCGCCTGCTGGCCACCCGACTTGCCGCCGCCGCCACGCCTGCGACGCCGCCCGCCGCTTGGCTTGCCCGCGCCTTCACCACCGCCGCCGCCGCCACCGGGACGACCGCCACCACCACCGGGGCGACCACCGCGTCTGCGGCCCCGGCCCTTGGGTTTGGCAGGCTCATCGATCACTTCCCAAGGGCGGCCCGAGGCCACGGGAATCGAAATGCCCATGGTCTTTTGGATCGCCTTCAGTTCGCCCATCTCATCGGGGGCGCAGAAGGCTACGGCGGCCCCATCTTTGCCCGCCCGCGCGGTCCGGCCGATGCGGTGGACGTAGTTGTCGGGCACATTCGGCAGGTCGAAGTTATAGACGTGTTTCACATCCGGAATGTCCAAGCCCCGCGCCGCCACATCGGTGGCCACCAGCACGGTGATATCGCCATTCTTGAACCCCGCAATCGCGCGGTCCCGCTGACCTTGGCTTTTGTTGCCGTGGATCGAAGCGGCGTCAAACCCGGCCTTCACCAGCGTCTTCATCAGCTTTTCCGAGCCGTGTTTCGTGCGGCCAAAGACCAGTGCCCGTTCGCCCTTGTGTTTGGCGAGCAGCTCTTTCAGCAGTTCGGTCTTCTCGGCCTTGGCGATGAAATGCACCTCTTGCGTGACCTTGTCTGCCGCCTTGCCCGGAGGCGAGACTTCGATGCGGATCGGGCTGTTGAGATAGCTGTTGGCGATCTCGTTCATCAGCTTGGGCATGGTCGCCGAGAAGAGCATCGTCTGGCGCTCTTTCGGGATCATGTTCGAGATTTTGCGCAGATCATGGATGAACCCCATGTCGAGCATCTGATCGGCCTCATCCAGCACGAGGAAGGTCGTCGTGTCGAGCTTGACCGCGCGGCGGTCGAGCAGGTCCAGCAGACGGCCCGGTGTGGCGATCAGCAGATCGACACCGCGTTCCAGACGTTTGATCTGCGTGTTGATCGACTGGCCGCCAACCACCATCGCCACTTTGATCGGCGTGCCTTCGGCATAGCCGCGCAGGTTCACGGCGATCTGCTGCGCCAACTCGCGCGTAGGCGCAAGCACCAGCCCGCGCACGGAACGCGCTGCGGGGCGGCCCTCGATCTCCATCATCTGGGCCAGCAGCGGCACGCCAAAGGCCGCCGTCTTGCCGGTGCCGGTTTGGGCAAGGCCCATCACGTCGCGCCCGTTCAGCGCATGGGGGATCGCCTGTTTCTGGATCGGGGTCGGCTCGTTCAGCCCCATCTCTTTCAATCGGGCCACCAGTTTGGCAGGCAGGCCCATCATGTCAAAATCGCTCATTCGTTCACTTTCCGGCCCGCGAAAACGCGCGCCATGTTCTTTCGCCGCGCCACTCAACAGGCGCCACGGGGTCGCGCAAGCCAGATCGCGGGCGCAGGCCACATGCCTCACACCCGTCTGTCGCGCTTGGCCCCACGCGTGATTTTGGGAACATCGGCGGGCCTTGTCGTCAGCGTCCCAGAGGCCCCTCATGGGGCTTGGCGCTGATACTGCTCACGCGGCAGAAGGCTTCGCTTGGACCCCACATGGGCGGTGCGGGTGCAAAAGTCAACCGGCGCGGTCAATTCCGGTGGCGTCCGGCGGTGCTAAAATGCTAGGACCGTAGTCCGACGGACGAAGGGCGAGACGATGCGCAACCCGATCATCAAACGCTGCGAGGCGATGGGCCTGCGCATGACAGGGCAACGCCGGGTCATCGCACAGGTGATTCACGACAGCGAAGACCACCCCGATGCCGAAGAGATCCTGACCCGCGCCAGCGTGATCGACAGCGGCATCTCCATCGCCACGGTCTACCGCACTGTGAAGCTGTTTGAAGAAGCGGGCATCCTCGACAAGCTGGAATTCGGCGATGGCCGGGCGCGCTATGAAGACGCGCAGCGGGCGCATCACGACCACCTCATCGATGTGAACTCGGGCGAGGTTATCGAATTCGTCGACGCGGAAATCGAAGAGCTTCAGGAACGCATCGCGCGCAAGCTGGGTTACAAATTACAAGGCCACCGGATGGAACTCTACGGTGTGCCGATCAAGAAGGATGACCCATGACAGAACGTGACCGCCCTTTGCTGGCCGTGTTGATCGACGCCGACAATGTGCCCGCAAAACATGCCGCAGCCATCATGCGGGAGGTCACGACGATTGGAGAGCCCGCCCTGCGCCGGGTCTATGGCGATTGGTCGAACGACCACCTTAAGGGCTGGAAAGCGCCCATCCGCGAGTTGGGTTTGGTGGCGCATCAGGAAACCGCGAACACCAAGGGCAAGAACGCCAGCGACATCGGGCTGGTCATTCAGGCGATGGACATTCTGCACAGCCGCCGCTTCGACATCATCGTGATCGTTTCCTCCGACAGTGACTTCACAGCGCTGGTGAATCGCCTGCGCGAAGACGGGGTGACCGTTATCGGCATCGGCGAGAAGAAGACCCACGATTCGCTGCGCAACGTCTACAACCGCTTCATCCTGATCGAAAACCTTGATGAGGTAGAGCCGGACACCCCCTCACGGGCCAAGGCCAAGGTGGGCGATGCCCTGCCCCTGTTCAAAGCAGCGATGGACAAGATCGACACCGAAGACGATTGGTACAACCTCGGCCAGATCGGCCAGACCATTCAGGCAGCGCATCCCGATTTCGACAGCCGCACCTATGGTCATGGCAAGCTGAGCGCCTTGGCCGCCGACCTTAAAGCCTTGGAAACGCGCAAAGACGGCAACCGCTTGATGATCCGCCTAAACAGCTAACGCCGGATCACTCGGCGGCGCGCTGCTCTTGCCGCGCCACGCGGGCGAGCATGGCGGGCAACAGCAGGCTCAGCACCACCAGACGCATGATGTGGCAGGCGGCCACGAAGCCCGGCACCACTGCCAGCACGGCGCCGAGGGCGATCATCGTCTCCAGCCCGCCGGGTGCGAAAGCCACCAGCACATGCCCCAGCGGCATGCCGAGCGCCCAGGCCACCGGCACCGCGCCAAGGCCCGCGAGCCCCACCGCCACGCCGGTAATCGCCAGCCCCGCGCCAAGCCCGCTTGCCAGACGCGCAGGCGTGATGCCGGAAAACCGCGTACCGATGAGGCTGCCGAGCACGAGATAGGCGACAAGGGTCAGCCAGCCCGGCAGAACGCCAGTCTCTAGCCCCGTCAGATGCGCGATGGCCGAGACCACCATCGCCCCCATCAAAAGCGGCGCGGGCACGGAAAGCCAGGCAAAGATCATCCCCACGACGACGGAGACGCCGATCATCACGAGGATCGACAGTAGGCTCATCCCCGCGCCCGCGGGGGCGATATTGCCGGTCATATCGACGCCCATCAGCAAAGCGGCGAAAGGCACGACGATGGTCAGCGCCAAAAGCCGGACCGACTGCGTGATCGAGATGCGCGGCACGTCCGACCCGCTGTCGCTGGCAATCGCCATGACGAAACTCAGATGTCCGGGGGCCGAGGCCAGAAGCGCGGAACGTGGATCAAAGCAAAAATACCGCGCCAGCATCCAACGGCAAAGCGCCATGATCCCCCAAATCACCCCGGTCATAAAGACAAAGGCCAGTGGCCAGCGCAGCATGGCGTTCACCGCATCTTGGTTGAACCCTGCCCCCACGGCGATGCCCAGCACGACGAAACAGGCATCCCGCAGCCGCGGATCGACCGCCGTGCGCACCCCCATCAGGCCCAAGAGGCTCACCGCGATCACCGGGCCAAGCAGCATATAGACCGGCGCATTCAGCCACCAGAACAGCAGCGCACCAAAGGCCCCGGCCGCAAGGGTCAGCACTGTGTCGCGCGGGGCGAGCGAGGGGATCGGCCATCTCATGCGATAGGGCTAGCACTCCGGTAGAGCCTGCGCCAGTGCCACACGCATGACGCGCATCGCGCGCCCTTGCCCTTTCGTCGCAAAAGGTTCATGGGCGACTGGCAATACCACGGGATGAAAGGGCGTGATCATGGACAATCTGCGCGGCGCGATGCTGATGGTGCTGGCCATGGCCGGTTTCGCGGTCGAGGACATGTTCGTCAAACTGACAAGCGATGCCCTCCCCGTCGGTCAGATCATCGCGCTTTTGGGCGCGGGCGGCGGGGCGATCTTTGCCGTGATCCTGCGCATTCAGGGAAAGCGCCTGTTCTCTGCCGATATGCTGACCCAGCCAATCCTGCTGCGTGCCGTGGGCGAAGTGCTGGGCACGCTTTGTTTCGTCACCGCCATCGTGCTGACGCCGCTCTCTTCGGCCTCAGCTATTTTGCAGGCGACCCCCTTGGCCGTCACCCTCGGGGCGGCGCTGTTCCTTGGCGAGCCGGTCGGCTGGCGCCGCTGGAGCGCGATCATCGTAGGCTTCCTCGGTGTGCTCTTGATCGTGCGCCCGGGGCTGGAGGGGTTCAACGCGCTGTCGCTTTTCGCCGTGGCCGGTGTCATCGGCCTCGCCTTGCGCGACTTGGCGACGCGCAAAGTTCCCAAAAGCATCAGTTCCATGCAGCTTAGCTTTCTCGCCTTTATCGTCTTGGTCCCCGCGGGGCTGATCCTGATGCTGGCCGCAGGCACGCCCGCCGCCATGCCCGGCGGGGCCGAGGTGCTCTATCTCGCCGGGGCGATGGTGATCGGGGTGCTGGCATATTACGCCATCGTCGCCGCCATGCGCGTGGGCGAGGTGAGCTTCGTCACCCCCTTCCGCTATACCCGCATGCTCTTTGCGCTGGTGGCGGGGATCGTGGTTTTTGACGAATCCCCCGACAGGCTGACGCTGGTCGGGGCCGCGATCATCATCGCCTCGGGGGTCTATACCCTCCTGCGCGAACGCAAAATCACCCCCCGGCCCCGCCGCGGTCTTTCCAAGCCGGGCCTGCCGGGGTAAACCGCCACAAACCCGAACATGAGGACAAAGCCCATGAGCACGATCATCGACATCCACGCCCGCGAAATCCTCGACAGCCGGGGCAACCCGACGGTCGAAGTCGACGTTATCCTCGAAGACGGCACCATGGGCCGCGCCGCTGTCCCCTCCGGTGCCTCGACCGGCGCCTATGAGGCGAACGAGCGGCGCGATGGCGACAAGTCGCGCTATCTGGGCAAAGGCGTGCTCGAAGCCTGCGCCGCCGTGAATGGCGAGATTGCCGAGGCGCTCGTTGGGGTCGAGGCGACCGAACAGGTCGAGATCGACGAGATGATGATCGAACTTGACGGGACCGAGAACAAATCCCGCCTCGGCGCCAATGCGATCTTGGGCGTCTCGATGGCCGCGGCCAAGGCGGCGGCGGACTACTGCGCGCAGCCGCTCTACCGCTACATCGGCGGCACCACCGCGCGGGTTCTGCCGGTGCCAATGATGAACATCATCAACGGCGGCGAACATGCCGACAACCCGATCGACATTCAGGAATTCATGATCATGCCGGTCGCCGCGGAGAACATCCGCGAAGCCGTGCGCATGGGGGCCGAGGTGTTCCACACGCTGAAGAAAGAGCTTTCCGCCGCGGGCCTCTCGACCGGGATCGGCGACGAAGGCGGCTTTGCCCCCAACATCAACTCCTCGCGCGATGCGCTTGATTTCATTCTGAAATCCATCGAAAAAGCGGGCTACAAACCGGGCGAAGACATGTATCTCGCCCTCGATTGCGCGGCGACGGAATACTACAAAGACGGCAAATATGTCCTCTCCGGCGAAGGCAAAACCCTGTCCAGCGCAGAGAACGCCGACTACCTCGCGGCGCTCGTGAACGACTACCCGATCATCTCCATCGAAGACGGCATGGCCGAAGACGATTGGGACGGTTGGAAGGCACTGACCGACCTCTTGGGCGGCAAGGTGCAACTGGTGGGCGATGACCTTTTCGTCACCAACCCTGCCCGTCTGAGCGATGGCATCCAGCGCGGCGCGGCGAACTCCATGCTGGTCAAGGTCAACCAGATCGGCACCCTGACCGAGACCCTCAAAGCCGTCGATATCGCGCATCGCGCGGGCTACACCAACGTCATGTCGCACCGCTCGGGCGAGACCGAAGACGCCACGATTGCTGACCTTTCGGTGGCCACCAACTGCGGCCAGATCAAGACCGGCTCGCTGGCGCGTTCCGACAGACTGGCGAAGTACAACCAGTTGATCCGTATCGAAGAAATGCTGGGCGAGACCGCTCAATACGCGGGCCGCTCGATCCTGCGCGGCTGATGTCGGCCCTCACCATCCGCCCTGTCACCACCGCTGCGGACCTCGCGGCGGTGGTCGACCTCTGCTGGGCCTATCGCGACTTTCTCTACCACTTCGGCCCGACCGAACAGCGGATCGTTGAGACCTTCTACCCCCAAGACAAATATAGCGCCCTGATGGCGCGCCTGCCCGAGGAACACGCCCGCCCGCGCGGCATCATCCTCTTGGCCGAGCGGGATGGCATCCCCCTGGGCTGCGGCATGTCCCATGCGCTGACCGAGACGGAGAGCGAGATCAAACGCGTCTTCGTCACCAATGCAGCCCGTGGCACGGGGGCGGGCCGGGCGATCTGTCAGCGCCTTGTCGATCAAGCGCGGGAGGACGGGTTCGAGAAGGTCTATCTCGACACTTCCGTGGGCTTCGCCCCTGCCCGCGCGCTCTATCGCTCGCTTGGGTTTGTTGAACGCGGCCCCTATCAACCGATGCCGGATTTCACGCGGGATGCGATCTGTTTCTTTGAGATGCCGCTGAGGGATGTGGCCGCGCCAGCCGAATAACGCAAACGGGGCGGCCAGATTACCGCCCCGTTTTTCATTGCCGCACGGTTTACCCGGCGAAAAGCTGTAGGAACTTCTGCTTCGAATACCCCAGCTTCAGCGCCCCACGGTCCGACAGGCGCGGCGCGATGCGCATGCGGATGATGTCCCGGTCGGTATCAAGGGCTGCGTTGAGGCGCAGCACCGCGTCCACCTTGCCGTTTGGCCCCGGGGCGACCTCTTCGATCATACCTACCAAGACACTGTCTTTGCTCCAGACCGGCGCGCGATGAGGGTCGCGATGTTGATCGGCCTTGGGGTGGTGGCACTGTTGTCGCCGCCGGTGGTCGCCCGGCCTGCGGTCGCCGTGGGGGTGCTATCGGGGTCATCCGTCCCGCTGCGGCCGCTGCCCCCGCCGACCGAGACGCCAGCCCCGGCCCCCAGACCGTCACTGCCGCCCACCGAAGCGCCAACGCCTGCGTTCACACCGTCACCGCCGCCGACCGAAGCACCCACCCCGGCCCCGATGCCGTCACTGCCGCCAACCGAAGCACCGACACCGACATCCGCGCCGCCATGGTCGCCATGCCCCCCGACGCTGACCCCAACACCGAGCCCGATTTCGGCCTGCGCCGCGGGCGCCAGCATGAGCGCCACTGCCGTAACAGCGATGCTGTTCTTGAAAGCACCTGTGTGAAAGATAGTCATAGCGAATCTCCTTCTCTAAGCCTGTCGAATGCCTTCGACCCTTGGCCCCCACAGGGAACCTACGCGGGAAGTCGCGACGACGTTTCAAGAAAATTGCGTAGCAGGGGAATTTTCGCAACTTTGTTAACCGGTGGGCGTGCCAGCCGATATGGCGGCATAGCGGCTGCACGCTGGGGCCTTAAAATCCTTTTCCGGCACCTTTCCGTCAAAGTTAGGCAACGCCCTGCTCACCTCACTCCCGGCTGACGGTGCCCCCGCCAACGGCGGCGCGGACGCCTGTCGTGCCGGGGCACGAGGTGGGCAGCCCGCGCGCCACGCGTACTGCCAGATAGGCAAAGGCCTGCGCCTCCAGCATGTCGCCATCGAGGCCGATCTCCTCCACCGCGGCGACGGGGCAATCGAGGCTGACATCCAACATCCGCATTAGCACCGGATTATGCCGCCCGCCGCCCGTCACATAGACGCGTTCGGGCGGGGCTGGGCAATGCTGCATCGCCTCGGCCACGCCAGCCGCGCACATGGCGGTAAGGGTGGCGCAGGCATCGGCATCGGAGAGCTCACCCACAAGGGCCACCATCTCGGCAAAATCATTCCGGTCGAGGGATTTGGGCGGCATGCGTGCGAAATAAGGCTCGGCTAGAAACAGCTCCAAGGCTCCCTGCTCCACCCTGCCCCGCGCGGCGAGCTTGCCGCCTTCGTCATAGTCTTGGCCAAGGCGGGTCTGCATCAAATCATTGATCGGCGCATTGGCGGGGCCGGTGTCAAAGGCCAGCAGCGCGCCGTCCTTCTCCGGGCGGGCCACGCGCGGGTCGACCCATGTGAGGTTGCCCACGCCGCCGAGGTTCAGAAAGGCCACCGGCCCCTTTTGCCCGGCGTAGCGCGCGCAGGCGTGGTGAAAGAAGGGGGCGAGCGGTGCGCCCTCGCCGCCCAATTCAACATCGGCGCTGCGGAAATCCCAGACCACGGGCAGGCCAATCTCTCGCGCCAGCAGCGCGCCGTCTCCGACTTGCAGGGTGCCCTGCATGCGTGGGGCATGGGCGAGGGTTTGGCCGTGAAAACCGATGAGGTCGACCTCGGGCGCATCTTTCAGCAGATCGGCCAAGAGCGCCAGATGCGCGGCCTCCACCGCCTTGGCGGCTTCCTCGACCTCGGCCCCATGCCACTTGCCGAAGCCCGCGGCGATCACGCGGCGCTCTTCGGCGGCATAGCTGCGGTAGGCGCTGCGGCCAAAGCCTGTAATATCCTGCCCGTCAGTGCGCAAAATAGCGGCGTCCACCCCATCCAAAGAGGTGCCCGACATCATTCCCAAAGCCGTCACCACTTCGGTTCCGGCATCTTGCCTGTGCTTGGCCCTATTCATGGCCTTTTCCTTTGCCGCTCGTGCGCATATAGATTGCCCCGCAATACAGTTTTGAGGCAAGTCACCATGACATACCATCCCAAATCGGAGTTCATCCACACGATGATGCAGCGCGGCTTCCTGGCCGATTGCACCGATTATCAGGGGTTGGACGAAGCCCTGCTGAAAGGCGCGGCCCCGGCCTATGTGGGCTATGACGCCACGGCCAAATCGCTGCATGTGGGGCATCTGGTCAATATCATGATGCTGCGCTGGCTGCAGAAATGCGGCGGCAAGCCGATCACCCTGATGGGCGGCGGCACGACCAAGGTGGGCGATCCGTCCTTCCGCTCGGACGAGCGCCCGCTGCTGACGCCCGAGGCGATCGACGACAATATCGAAGGCATCCGTCAGGTTTTTGCCCAATACCTCGATTACGGCGAGGGCGAGACTGGTGCCTTGATGCTGAACAACGCGGAATGGCTCGACGGGTTGAACTACCTCGACTTCCTGCGCGACATCGGGCGGCATTTCTCGATCAACCGGATGCTGAGCTTTGAAAGCGTGAAGTCCCGTTTGGACCGCGAACAGTCGCTTTCCTTCCTCGAGTTCAACTACATGATTCTCCAGGCCTATGACTTCATGGAACTGCACCGCCGCTATGGCTGCATTCTCCAGATGGGCGGGTCGGATCAATGGGGCAATATCGTCAACGGCATCGACCTGACGCGCCGGGTGATCGATGGGGAGGTTTATGGCCTGACGTCACCGCTGCTCACCACCAGCGACGGCAAGAAGATGGGCAAATCGGCGGGCGGTGCGGTCTGGCTGAATGGCGATATGCTGAGCCCTTATGAGTTCTGGCAGTTCTGGCGCAATTGCACCGATGCCGATGTGGGCCGTTTCCTCAAGCTCTATACCGAGCTGCCGGTCGATGAATGCGACCGTCTGGGCGCGCTTGCCGGATCCGAGATCAACGAGGCGAAGGTACGTCTGGCCAATGAGGTCACCGGTCTGCTCCACGGGGAAGAGGCCGCCCGCAACGCCGAAGCCACCGCGCGCGAAGTCTTTGAAAAAGGCGGTGTGGGCGATGACCTGCCCACCCTGACCCTGTCGGCGGCGGATGTGGGCGATGGGGTTTCCATCGTGCAATTGCTGGTGAAATCGGGCCTTGCCGGCTCTGGTAAAGAAGCCAAGCGTCTGATCGCCGAGAACGGCGCACGGATCGACGACAAGCCGCTGACGGATGCGGGCATGATGCTGGATGCGGTCGCGCTGTCTTCTCCGGTTAAGCTGAGCGCGGGCAAGAAGCGCCACGCGCTGGTGCAGGTCGGCTAATCTCTCACGGGGCGGGCTTCGGTCTGCCCCGTCTTCCCTGCTCCCGCAGCCCTCCTCCCGCCGCAACGGCATCTCTTGCATGGGGTGAGACTTCGTGCTGAACTGAACAAGTGTTCATATCGGGGGGAGCCATCATGAAACTAGACAGTACAGCCGCCATCATCACCGGGGGCGCCTCGGGGCTTGGCGAAGCCACGGCGCGCTATTTTGCGTCGCAGGGCGCGCAGGTCACCCTGTTGGACCGTGACGCCACCCGAGGCGAAGCCATCGCGAGAGAGATCGGCGGCCACTACGTCTTGACCGATGTGACGGATGAGACCTCGGTGCAGGAAGCGGTGGACTATGCCCAAGAAAAGATGGGCTGGATCACCGCTGCAGTGAATTGCGCGGGCATCGCGCTTGGGATCAAAACCACGGGGCGCGACGGGCCGCATCCGCTCGACGCCTTTCAACGCACCATCGACATCAACCTCGTCGGCAGTTTCAACGTGGCGCGGCTGGCGGCGGTGGCCATGGCCAAGAACACCCCCGAAGACGACGGCGCGCGCGGGGTGATCATCAACACCGCCTCCATCGCCGCCTTCGACGGGCAGAAGGGCCAAGCCGCCTATGCCGCCTCCAAGGGTGGGATTGCGGGCATGACCCTACCGATGGCGCGGGATCTGGCCAAGGAAGGGATTCGCGTGATGACCATCGCGCCGGGCATTTTCAAAACGCCGATGTTGGCCGGGCTGCCGGAAGAGGTGCAGGCCGAATTGGCCAAGGATGTGCCCAACCCGCCGCGCCTTGGCGATCCTGCGGAATATGGCCGGCTTGCCGGGTTCATCGTCGAAATGGGCTATCTTAATGGTGAGGTGATCCGCCTCGACGGCGCGCTCAGGATGCGCTGATGCCGCTGCAAAATCGCGTTCAACCGGATGGGGAGATCATCGCCCATCCGGCGCGGGGCAGCTTCATGGGCAACCGTGGCATCCTGCATGACGAAAACGGCCTGCGCCCCAAACGCCGTTGGGCGCATCAGAATTGGGTCTGTTGTCGGCTCAGTTTCAAGGAGCGTCGCCGCAAGCTGATGGCGCCCCGCCACTATACCGAGCTGTTCTTTCTTGATGAGGCCGTGGCCTTTGCCGCCGGTCACCGCCCTTGCGCGGAATGCCGTGCTGCGGATTATCGACGGTTTCGCGCGTGTTGCAACCTCCCCGGCCCCGCCGCGGATTTGGACCGTCAGTTGCACGCCGAACGCGCCGTGCCGCGCGTTTTTTCGTCAGCGCCGCCATGGGGATGTAAAAGCGCAGGACCTGCCCGACGGCAGTTTCGTCTTGGATCACGACGGCCAGAGCGGCGTGCTTCTCGGCGATGCGCTTCACCCCTATGCGCCGGAGGGCTACGGGGCCGCGCAGCGACGCCCGCAGGGCCGCGTCACCCTGCTCACCCCGCCGAGCATCGTCGCGGCATTCCGCAACGGTTACCGCCCGCAGATCGCCCTGGCAGAGGCGCGGGGTTAGCCCTGCGCTTTCTCCTCAAGCGCCATCCACTCTTCTTCGGCGTTAGAGAGCTTTTCATGCCGCTGAACCAGCGCATCGGTGGCTTTCTGAAACTTCACCGGCTCGCGGGTGAAAAGCTCTGCATCGCTGAGCAGTTCTTCGAGCTTGCCGATCTCGGCCTCCAACCGCTCGATCTCAGCAGGCAAGGCTTCGAGCCGGTGTTTTTCGGTAAAGCTGAGCCCGCCCGCGGATTGCTTTTTCTCCGCCTTCGGCTCGGCCTTGCTCGGCTTGGGTTTGACCACGCTTTGTGCGAAATCATCCTGCCCACGCTGTGCCAGATAATCGGACCAGCCGCCCGCATAGACCGTGGCGCGGCCATCGCCCTCCATCGCGATGGTGGTCGCCGCCACCCGGTCGAGGAAGTCACGGTCGTGGCTGACCAGCAGCACGGTGCCGTCATAGGTGCCCAAGAGTTCCTGCATCAGGTCAAGCGTCTCAACGTCGAGATCGTTCGTCGGTTCGTCGAGCACCAAAAGGTTCGAGGAGCGCGCCATGATCTTGGCCAAGAGCAGCCGCGCCTTTTCGCCGCCCGAAAGCGAGCGGACCGGCGCGCGGGCCTGTGCTTCATCGAAAAGGAATTCCTTGAGGTAGCCGACCACATGTTTCGGCTGACCCCGCACCAGTACCTGATCGGCCTTGCCCGAAACGCGCATCTCAGGATCGCCGGTGAGGCTGTCCCAGAGGGTCATGTCCCCGTCAAGCTGCGCGCGCGCTTGATCGAACAGCGCGAGTTCCAGATTGGTGCCCAGTTTGATCTCGCCCGCGTCGGGTTCTTCTTTGCCGATCAGCATGTTCAACAGCGTGGTCTTGCCCACGCCGTTTGGCCCCACCAGCGCAATCCGGTCGCCGCGCTGCACCGTGATCGAGAAATCGCGCAGGATCTGTTTGTCACCGAACTTCTTGGCGATGCCGCTCGCTTCGATCACCTTGCGGCCTGACTTCGGCCCAGCCTCCAGCGCCATGGCCGCGGTGCCCTGCCGTTTGATCTGCGCCGAGCGTTCGGCGCGCAACTCTTGAAGCGCGCGCACCCGGCCCTGATTGCGTTTGCGCCGGGCCGAGATCCCCTCAACCGCCCAACGCGCCTCGGCCTTGATCTTGCGGTTCAGCTTGTGGCGCTGCATGTCTTCTTCTTCCCAGACCTGATCGCGCCATGCCTCGAACCCTTCAAAGCCGATGTCCTGACGGCGCACGGTGCCGCGGTCGACCCAGAGGGTCGCGCGGGTCAGCTCGCGCAGGAAGGCGCGGTCGTGGCTGATGATGACAAAGGCGGTGCGGGTGCCCTTTAGCTCGGATTCGAGCCATGCGATGGCTTCGATGTCGAGGTGGTTGGTCGGCTCGTCGAAGAGCATCAGTTCCGGCTCTTCGGCCATCAGCCGCGCCAGTGCCGCGCGGCGACGCTCCCCGCCCGATGCGGTGGCCACAGGGCGTGCGGGGTCAAACTTCAGCCCCTCGCCTGCGCGTTCCACCTTATACATCTCACCCGGATCGAGCCCGTGGGCCGCGAAGTCGCCAAGCGTCTCAAAGCCCGAGAGGTCAGGCTCCTGTTCCATATAGCCGACCGAGACGCCGGGCCCGGCCACAACCGCCCCGCTGTCGGGCTCTACCAGCCCGGCCATGACCTTCATCAGCGTCGATTTGCCCGAGCCGTTGCGGCCCACCAAGGCCAACCGATCGCCGGTCTGAACCACGAGGGAGAGGTCTTGGAAAACAGGATCGCCGCCAAAGGTCAGCGAAATGTCGGTGAGTTGTAAAAGGGGTGCGCGTGCCATGCCTGCCAGCTATCTTTCGGCGCGGGCAAGGTCAATGTCCAAAGGCGGTGCGGCTTCAGGCCAGCGCCCGCAAAAGCCGCGCGCGGTTGGGCGGGATCGCGGCGATCTCCAGCGCGGTAAAAACATGCAGCGTGCCCATTTGCCGGTCGATCACGGCGTGGTCGCTGACCCAGCCCCCCATCGCCAGATAGCTGCGCAACAGCGGCGGGATTTGCTGGCGCGCGCGCCGGGGATCGGGGCTGTGGCGGTCGCGGGCATAGGGGTGGACCTCAGCCGCCCTGACGCGGGGGCGCCATTCCGCGGGGGCAAGATGCTGCTGTTTCAACAGGGCAAAGGCATCGCGGTAGCGAGTCGGATCGGTGCCCGTGAAAGAGGAGCAGCCGAACAAAAGCGCCGCCCCGCTGTCATCGACTTCCCGCGCCAATTGCCCCCAAGCGAGGCGCTGGATGTCGGGGTCTTGCCATTCTGGGTGGATACAAAAGCGACCCAGTTCCAGCATGGCGCCTTTCATGCGCTCCAGACGGCTCAGTTCGTAAAACTGCGCGGCATAGCTCTGGGCCAGCTCCGCGCCATGAAACCGGGTCAGGCGAAAGCAGCAGACCAATGTGCCGCTGTCGCGATCCTCTATCAGAAAATGCCGTGCTGCCGCGTCGAATGCATCACGGTCGACGGTCCCGGTCTGAAAACACTGCGTCCGCAGCGCCTGCGCCCGGGTAATGTCCCCGGGCGTGAGGGCTTCGCGCGTCAGATATCGGCCCGGGGGCGCTTGGGTCATCTGCGAGGTCGCCTTCGCTTATCCGCGGCCCTGCCCCGCTGCCGGGACATGCCGAGGGGAACTTAGCTGCCGAAGGCCGACGGGCTGAAGCGGCCAAGGTTGCCCAGAAGCTGGCGCAGGAAGGTGTTGTCGGCCACAGGCGATGTCGTCACGCGGCGCGACAGCGGCACGACCTGCCCGCGTTCAAGCCCGAAGCGTTCGACATTCGACACCACACCGGCTTCGTTGAAGCTGACGGTCACCACCTCACGCTCGATCTCTTTCGGGGCCATGAAGCCCAGAGCGCGTTTGCGCATCTTAACGTAATAGTAACTATCATCGCTCAAAACACCCGAAACCGTGGGCACACCGATCTTCTGCGCGACGCTTTCTTTGGTATCGCTGCCCACAACGACCTGCTCAAGCTGGTCTTGCGGCGGCACATAGCCGTGGTTTTCATACTGCGGGCTACAGGCGGTCAGAAGCAGTGCAAGGCCCATACCCGCGATCCGGAGGTGCGTCTTGCCGGTCTGTTTGGTTTTGCGCATTTGGTCTGCCCTCTTGCCCTGACGGATTATGGCTTTTATTTCGCATACACCAAGGCACCCCAAGTGTACAAGAAACGAAAGTCGGATCTCATGTCGCGCAAATCACCTACGCCAACCGCTCTTCGGGTCGCGGACCTGTCCCAGACGGAGCCAAACGCGTTCGCGTTGCGCCCTGAGGCGGAAGCGCTGGCGCAGATCGCCGAGGAGCTCGATCTCTCGGCCCTGCGCAAACTTAGCTTTTCAGGCAGCATCAAACCGCTCGGCAAACAGGACTGGCAGCTTGACGGGAAACTTGGCGCGACCGTGGTGCAGCCCTGCGTCGTCACGCTTGAGCCAGTGACCACGCGGATCGACGCCGATATCACCCGCCGGTTCATCCATGATTTCGAACTCCCCGAAGAAGAGGAGGTCGAAATGCCTGAGGACGATACGACAGAGCCTTTGGGCCAATGGATCGACCCCGCGCAGGTCATGATCGAGGCGCTGGCACTGGAAGTGCCGGAATATCCCCGCAAGGGCGACGCCGAACTGGGCCAGATGGTCCATGCCGAACCGGGCCAAAAGCCGATGACGGACGAAGACGCACGTCCCTTTGCCGGCTTGGGCGCGCTGCGCGATGCGCTGAAGAAAGACGAAACCTAAAGAAACAAGCGGAAAACCGCGGAAATTCGCGCTTGCATCGCGCCGGTTTCGCGTTATTTTGCCGCCCTCACCCGAATTAAGGTTGGACATTGCGCGGCTGCGGCCCTAAAGCGTCGTCACGCCCGAAACGGGGTCCGAATTGAAACACGGTTGCGGCCTGCTTTGCCAAGTCAGCAACCCCGAAGGCAAAGGCACCAGACATGGCTGTCCAACAGAATAAAGTATCCAAATCCCGCCGCAACAACCGCCGCGCCCACGATTCGCTCTCTGCGGCGAACCCGAACGAATGTTCGAACTGCGGTGAGCTGAAGCGCCCCCACCACATCTGCGCGGCTTGCGGTCACTATGACGACGCCGAAGTTGTCGCCCTGACCGAAGAAGTGGACCTGGAAGACGACGCAGCATAAGCTGCGGTAGTTTTTAAGGTTTTCTCTTAGGCAGTGAGGCATTCGCACTGATGACGGCCCAGCCCGATCACCCCAACGCGAAAGCCGGACACACCCTGATCTCGGTCGACGCGATGGGGGGTGACGAAGGCCCGGCAGCAGTTGTTGCCGGGTGTGCGCTTTCTGCGACAGCAAATCCCGATATCGGTTTTATCCTGCATGGTCCCCGTGATCAGTTGGAGCCTTTGATCGCCAAACGTGCTGAGTTGTCGGGCCGTTGCGAGATACGTCACGCCACGGATGTCGTCACGATGGACGACAAGCCGAGCCAAGTCGTGCGCACCGGCAAAGACAGTTCCATGTGGTCTGCCATCGAATCCGTGCGCAGCGGAGAGGCGGCTGTGGCTGTCTCTTGCGGCAATACCGGCGCTCTGATGGCGATGTCGATGATACGGCTGCGCAAATTGCCGGGCGTGAATCGCCCTGCGATTGCGGTACTCTACCCCTCTTCCAACCCGCAGGGTTTTAACGTGATGCTCGACGTGGGCGCCGATGTGCGCGCCGACGCCGATGATCTGTTGCGTTTCGCGCTGATGGGCACCTCCTACGCCCGCAACGGTATGGATTTGCAGCGCCCCCGCGTGGGGCTGCTGAATGTCGGCACCGAAGAGCATAAGGGCCGCACCGAACTCAAAGAAGCCTATGATTTGATTCGCGCCCAAGGTGATGCTACCGGGTTTGAATTCGTCGGTTTCGTTGAGGGGGGCGATATCTCGGGCAACCGCGCCGATGTCATCGTAACCGATGGGTTCACCGGCAATGTCGCGATCAAGACCGGCGAAGGCACGGCCAGCATGATCGGCGACCGGCTGCGCGAAGCGTTCAAATACTCGCCCCTGTCGCGCCTCGCCTCGCTGCTGGCGCTATACCTCTCTGCGCCGTCTCAGCAAAAAGATCGACCCGCGCCGTGTGAACGGCGGCGTCTTTCTGGGCCTGAACGGCACGGTGGTGAAATCGCACGGCTCCGCCGATGCGACCGGCATCTCCGCTGCGATCAAACTCGCCGCGCAGTTGTCGCAGAATAAATTCAATGACAAGCTAGCCGCTCGCGTCGCCGCGACGCTGCCAGCTGAGGAGTCCGTCAAATGAGCCTGCGCGCCGTTGTCACTGGTTGTGGCCACTACCTGCCCGCCCGTGTCGTGGAAAATGCCGAATTTGAAGCGACCCTCGACACGAATGACGAATGGATCCGCTCGCGCTCGGGCATCGAACGCCGCCACTTTGCCGCCGAAGGTGAGACGACCTCTTCCATGGCCAGCGCCGCCGCGCGCAAGGCGCTTGAAGACGCGGGGCGCGATGTCTCCGATGTTGACGCGATCGTCGTGGCCACCTCCACCCCCGACCTGACCTTCCCGTCGGCCGCGACCATGGTGCAGGCCGAATTGGGCATGACCAATGGTTTCGCCTTTGACGTGCAAGCGGTCTGCGCGGGCTTTGTCTATGCGCTGGCGAACGCCAACGCGCTCATCGTTTCCGGTCAGGCACGCAATGTGCTGGTGATCGGGGCCGAGACGTTCAGCCGCATCATGGATTGGACCGACCGGTCGACCTGTGTGCTTTTTGGCGACGGCGCGGGCGCGCTGCTGCTTGAGGCGCAAGATGGGCAAGGCACGCCAGAGGATCGCGGGATCCTCGCGACTGACCTGAATTCCGACGGGCGCTACCGCGAGTTGCTCTACGTCGATGGCGGCGTCAGCACCGGCACCACGGGCTATCTGCGGATGCAGGGCAATCAGGTGTTCCGCCACGCCGTCGAAAAGCTCGCTGCCACGGCCAATACCGCCATGGAGCGCGCCGGTGTCAGCGCCGAGGATGTCGATTGGATCGTGCCGCATCAGGCCAACATCCGCATCATCCAAGGCACCGCGAAGAAATTGAACCTGCCGATGGAGCGCGTTGTCGTGACCGTGCAGGACCACGGCAACACCTCTGCCGCCTCGATCCCGCTGGCGCTGTCGGTGGGCCGTGAGCGTGGTCAGATCAACAGGGGCGATCTGATCGTCACCGAAGCCATTGGCGGCGGTCTGGCTTGGGGCTCTGTTGTCCTGCGCTGGTAAGTCCCTGAGCTAACGCGGAAAATCTCTGCCGAATCGTGCTCGATCCGGGCATTGATGTTGACTCTAAAAATCTGAGCAGCATATGCTATTGGAAAGCATGGGGGATATAATGCCGAACAAGACATTGACGCGCATGGATTTAAGCGAAGCTGTATTTCGTGAGGTCGGTCTTTCTCGCAATGAGAGTGCTCAGCTGGTCGAAGCCGTGCTTGAGCATATGTCCGACGCTCTGGTCGACGGGGAACAGGTCAAGATTTCCTCTTTCGGCACTTTTTCGGTACGCGACAAAACCGCGCGTGTGGGCCGCAATCCGAAAACCGGCGAAGAGGTTCCGATCAACCCGCGCCGGGTGCTGACCTTTCGCCCCTCGCATCTGATGAAAGACCGGGTTGCCGAAGGCAACAAGTCCTGACCCATGGTCAAATCGCCGGACGCTTTTCGCACCATCTCCGAAGTCGCTGACTGGCTCGGTATCCAAGCCCATGTTCTGCGGTTTTGGGAGAGTAAGTTTACCCAAGTGAAACCCATCAAACGGGCGGGCGGGCGGCGCTATTACCGCCCCGCCGATATGCTGCTGCTTGGTGGGATCAAGAAGTTGCTGCATGACGATGGGCTGACCATCAAAGGCGTTCAGAAGATCCTACGTGAGGAAGGGATGACCCATGTCTCCTCCCTCTCCGCCCCGCTTGATGAGTTGGATTTCGTGGAGCCGCGCCCTGCGCCGAAGCCGGACATCATCCGGCCTGAGACTGGTGTGGTTTTGAACTTTGGCGCGAAAACGGAAGCGCGCGGGGATGAGGTGAGCGCTGAGACGGTCGACACGCGCCAGGAGACGACAGCAGAGCTGGAAGAAGCCGCCCCCGCGGCAGCGCAGCGCCCCTCGCCCATGCCGCCCGCCGACGATCACCCACGGGCCACGCCCGATCCGCTGGCCCCCTCTGACAGCAACACGCCCGATGCGCCGCAACTCCCCGCGTCCGAAGCTAAGCCCGAAGAGGAACCTGCATCGGAGACCGGCCTGCCCGAGTTCCTCAAGCGCCCGCTGGCGGCTGAGCCGGAGAAGATCGCAGAGGTTTCGCCCGCCCCTGCCGAAGCCGAGGCGGAAGACCCCGCAGACGACACGCCAAAACCCGCGATCATCGACCTGCCCGATTTCACCCCGGAAGCCGATTTTCCCGCCCGTCCGGGGCTGCTGAGCGTCGGTGCGCGTGTCCATCGCCTGCCCCGTGACGTGCAACCTCAGGTCGCCGGTCTGCTGCTGGATCTGGCTGAATTGCGCGCGCGCATGGCCGCAGAAGCCGGCGCGGAAACAAATTTCTAATCGCGATGAAAAGATTGGAAATTCCCTCTTGCACCCCCTGCGAGATCGGGTATGAAGCCCACGTAGTCGGGCTATGGCGCAGCCTGGTAGCGCGTCCGTCTGGGGGACGGAAGGTCGCAGGTTCGAGTCCTGCTAGCCCGACCAACCGACTACAACAAAACGCCCGCGCCGGTAACGCGCGGGCGTTTGTCATTTAAGAAGGCCGCGCCCGATGCCCAATGCGATGAACGGGGTGCTCCCCAACCAGCAGATTGCAGCCATGATCGAAAGCGGCGCCATTGCCGCCGATCCCGCGGTCACCTCTGCCCAGATCCAGCCCGCCAGTCTTGACCTCCGCCTCGGCAGCGTCGCCTATCGGGTCCGCGCTTCTTTCCTTGCCGGGCATGGGGCCAAGGTCTCGGATCGTTTGGCGGAGTTCGAGATGCACCGCGTCGACCTCAGCGAAGGGGCCGTGTTGGAGAAAGGCTGTGTCTATGTGGTGCCGCTGATGGAGCGGCTCGCGCTGCCCGAGGGTGTCTCTGCCGTGGCAAATGCCAAAAGCTCCACCGGGCGGCTCGACCTGCTGACCCGTACCATCACCGATGGCGGCACCGAATTCGACCGCATCGCACCGGGCTACACCGGCCCGCTCTACGCCGAGATCTGTCCGCGCTCTTTCTCGGTGCTGGTGCGGCCCGGGATGCGGCTCAATCAGATTCGTTTCGGCAGCGGGGATGCGACCCTCGACGATGACGCGCTGCGCGCGCTGCACGATAAGACACCACTGGTGGATGGGACCGCCGTGATCGATGAGGGGTTGGGCTTCTCCGTCGATCTGCGGCTCCCCGGCACCAGCCTCGTCGGCTACCGCGCGAAGCCGCATACCGGGGTGATCGACCTCGATAAAATTGGCCATTACGATCCCGCCGCCTATTGGGAAGAGGTGCATAGCACCAACGGTCAGATCATCCTCGACCCCGGCGCCTTTTACATCCTCGTCAGCCGCGAAGCGGTGACGATCCCGCCTGCCTATGCCGCTGAAATGGCACCCTATTTGGCGATGGTCGGAGAGTTCCGCGTGCATTACGCGGGCTTCTTCGATCCGGGCTTTGGCCATGCCGAGGCAGGCGGCGCAGGCTCACGCGGGGTGTTGGAGGTGCGCTGTCACGAGGCCCCCTTTGTGCTGGAGCATGGGCAAGTCGTGGGCCGTTTGGTCTATGAGCATATGGCGCAGATCCCCAGCCAGCTTTACGGCGCCGACATCGCCTCGAACTACCAAGGTCAGGGGCTGAAACTGTCCAAGCATTTCCGCTCCGCGTAAAGACTCGGCGCCGGTCAATCCTCGAACAGCTCGCTCTGCCCTTCGGTCGCTTCCGGCTCGTCTTCGCCATCGCCCACGGTGGGCAGCAGACCGGCGGGTGGACGGTTCTCCAACAACCCGGCAGAGCGCAGCTCTTTCAGCCCCGGCAGATCCCGCGCGCTTTCCAGACCGAAGTGATCCAGAAACTCCTGCGTGACGACGAAGGTCACCGGACGGCCCGGGGTCATCTTGCGGCGGCCAAAGCGGATCCACTCCATCTCAAGCAACTGGTCCACCGTGCCCCGCGACACCGATACGCCGCGAATCTCTTCAATCTCGGCGCGGGTGACGGGCTGGTGATAGGCGATGATCGCCAAAGTCTCGATCGCGGCGCGGCTGAGCTTGCGGGTCTCGACCGTTTCCTTATGCATCAGGAAACCAAGGTCCGGCGCGGTGCGAAAGGCGTAGGCATCGCCCACTTTCATCACCTGCACGCCGCGCCCCTGATACCGGTGCCGCAGGAAGGCCATCGCCTCGCCCACGTCTGACCCGCGCGGCAAACGCTCTTCGAGTTCGCGCAGGGTGATCGGCTCGGAACTGGCGAAAAGCACGGCTTCGATCATACGCTCCTGCTCGGCGAGTGAGGGCGCGTCGAACAGTTTCTTTTCTTTGGTTTCAATCTCTTCCGACACGCATCAATCCTTCTTGCGCAGTTGGATGGGGGCGAAAATCTCTTTTTGGCGGATCTCCATATGCCCCTCTTTGACCAGTTGCAAAGAGGCGGCAAAGGTCGCCGCCGTGGCCGAGCGGCGGCGCTCCGGGTCGCTTTCCCAACCCTCGGGCAGGTAGCTGGTCAAATCGCCCCAATCGCCCGCATAGCCGATCAGCCCGCGCATACGGTCCAGCGCCTCTTCCATGGTAAAGACCTTGTCGCGGTCCATCACGAAGGGGCGGAAATCCTCACGCGTGCGGGTGCGCGCATAGCCCTGCATCAGGTCCAGCAGAGTCGCGGTATAGGTGACCTTTTTAACGCTGGTGATCTCTTGGGTCTGGCCGCGGGCAAAGAAGTCCCGGCCAAGCTGATCCCGCGCCATCAGACGCGCGGCGGCGTCGCGCATGGCTTGCAAACGTTCCAGTTGGAAGGCCAGATGCGCGGCCATTTCCTCGCCCGATGGGCCCTCTTCGGTCGGGTCCGGGGGCAGCAGCAGGCGCGACTTGAGGAAAGCCAACCACGCCGCCATGACGAGGTAATCCGCCGCCAGTTCCAGCCGCAACTCCTTTGCCCGTTCGACAAAGGCCAGATACTGCCGCGCCAGTTGCAGCACCGAGATCTTGCGCAGATCGACCTTTTGCGTGCGGCTCAGCGACAGCAGCAGATCAAGCGGCCCTTCATACCCTTCGACATCGATGATGAAGGCTTCGGCGGCCAGCCGGTCGGCCACGGTGCTGCCCGCCCCGCCCCGGTCTTCCTGAAATGTCGTCTCAGCCATGCAATGTCCCGCCCAGAAGCGTCTCAAGCTGGGCGCTGAGGGCGTCGATGTCAACGTCATCGGGGGTTTGCCGCGCATCCATCGCGCGCAGGGCGCGGGTCTGGGCGGCGGGGGTCATCTCGCCCGCGGCTTCGGCCACGGCGCGGCGGTCTTCGAGCGGGCCATTGCAGAAAAGCGCCACGTCACAGCCCGCCGCGATAGCGGCGCGGGTGCTTTCCGCCGGGGTCATTTGCAGCGCTTTCATCGAAATGTCGTCGGTCATCACGAGGTTGTCGAAGCCGATCTCTTCGCGGATCAGCCGCATCACCTCGGGCGACAGGGTCGCCGGGGCATTGTCCAGCGCGTCATAGACCAGATGCGCGGTCATCCCCATCGGCAGATCGCGCAGGCTGCGGAAGGGGGCGAAATCGACCGCCTCCAGATCGATCCGGCGGGCCGCAACCCGGGGCAGATCGTGGTGGCTGTCAAGCGTCGCGCGGCCATGGCCGGGCATGTGCTTCATCACTGGCAAGACCCCTCCGGCCAGCAGTGCATCCGCCACGGCGCGGCCAATCTCGGCCACCTGCCCCGGCGTTTCGCCGTAACAGCGATTGCGCAGAAAACGGTGGGTGTCCGGCCCGGCCACATCGATCAGTGGCGCGCAATTGCTGTCGACCCCGACGCTGTGCAGCTCATGGGCGATGATCCGGTACATCAGGTAAAAGGCGTGGCGCGCTTGATCGCCGGCGCGGGCGGCGAGGTCCATCGGCGGCAACCAATCGCGCCAGTGGGGGGCGCGCATACGCTGCACGCGGCCGCCCTCTTGGTCGATGGTGATGACGGCCTCATGCCCCGCCGCCTCGCGCATCTCTTCGCAGAGCGCGCGGAGTTGGTCGGGGCTGTCGATGTTGCGGGCGAAGAGGATAAAGCCAAAGGGCCGCACGTCCCGAAAGAACGCCTTTTCCTCGACGCTGAGCCGATGGCCCGTCGCGTCGAGGATCGTGGCCCCGAAGGGGCGCATCAGCGCATCACCACCGGGATGCAATCCGCGTTTTCGGCCACGAGGGCCGAGCAGAAGCGGCGTGCGTCGGCGATGTCGTTAAAGCCCATGGCACGCAGGCGGTAGAAGACCCGCCCGCCGCTGGTGGCCTTTTGCACGACGCGGCTCTTGCCTTCGAGATAGGCACCGAAACGGCCCTGCAAACGGTCCCATTGTTCGCGCGCCACCTCGGGGCTGTCAAAGGCGCCAAGCTGGGCCATGCGGGTGCCAGCGGGCAGCGATGCGGGATCGACTTCTTGGGTGGCCGCGGCCACTGGATTAGGTTGCACGGCGGCGGGTGTCACCACGGCACCGCCCGCCGGACGGCGGCGCGGCCGCAGGGAGTTGCGCACGCCGGGCGCGTTCAGCACGGCCTTGACCACCTTGGGCTGCACGGAGGTATCGGCCAGCGCCATCGCCACGGCGGCATCGACAGGATCGCCAGCGGCGGCCTCCTCACCGGTGAGCGGGGCCACGCCATTGGTCAATTGCGCCACGAGGTCTTGGACATTGCCCGAGCGGATCGCTTCGGAGGCGTCGATCAGGTCGCCGTCATCCTCACGCGCCACGGCTGGGGTCGCCGTACCCTGTGTCTTTGAGGCAACCATTGCCACTTTGACGGGCTGGTCTTCGTCTTGCAATTCGATCTGGCGCGGCGCGAGGCGCAGCTCATCTGCCGGGCGCCCGGCGCTGCCTTCGGCGGCGACGACATTGACCGAAAGCCCCTGATGGCGGGCCAATTCGCCACCCGGCTCTTCGGGGCGCACGCGCATCTCGCCTTCGATCGCGCGGACCACCGGGATGCCGGTCACGTCACGCACAAGCAGTTTGTAGCCCCAAACACCGATCCCCGCCACCAGCGCCAAGGACACCACGGCGCCCGCGATATTGGTGAGCGTTGTCAGGGTCTTGGGCGCGCTGCCCACTGCGTAGCTATGCGCGGAATCGGGCGCATAGCCCGCCGTCGTCGGGGAAGACGTGAAATCTGCCATCTCTGCCTCTTTGCCCGGCGTGATACATCGCCACGCGGGTCTGGTCATGGGGTTGCCTGTTTTCGGCGCGCTGGTGCGGTTACCGCATCTCTTGCGCCGGTGTGACCCCGAGAATACCAAGACCCGCCGCAATTACAATCGCAACGGCACGCGACAGCGCGATTTTCGCCTGCGAGGTGGCCGCGTCCCCTTCTTGCAAGGCGCGCAAGCCATCCTCAGACCGGCCCAAGTGGTAGAGGCTGTGGAAATCGGAGGCCAATTCATAGAGGTAGAAGGCCACCCGGTGCGGCTCATTGCTGCGCGCGGCGGTCTCGACCAAACGGGGCCATTCGGCAAGCTTGCGCAGCAGGCCGATCTCGGCCTCATGGTCGAGCTTAGACAAATCCGCGTCCAGCAGCGTGGCATCCGCCACCTCGATCCCCGCCTCTTCGGCTTTGCGCAGGATCGACGCGACCCGGGCATGGGCGTATTGCACGTAAAAGACCGGGTTCTCGCGGCTTTGCTCCAACACCTTGTCGAAATCGAAGTCGAGCATCGCGTCGTTCTTGCGCGTCAACATGACAAAGCGCGTCACGTCCGGGCCGACCTGATCCACCACATCGCGCAGGGTCACGAAAGTCCCTGCCCGTTTGGACATCTTGAACGGCTCGCCGTTTTTGAAAAGCTTCACCAACTGCGTCAGCTTGATATCGAGCGGCACATGCCCGTCGCTCAGCGCCGAAACTGCCGCTTTCATCCGTTTGACGTAGCCGCCATGATCCGCGCCAAAGACGTCGATCAGCATGTCGAAATCACGGCTGACCTTGTCATAGTGATAAGCGATATCGGGGGCAAAATAGGTCCAAGACCCGTCGGATTTCTTGACCGGGCGGTCGACATCGTCGCCATGTTCGGTGGATTTGAACAGGGTCTGTTCGCGCGGTTCCCAATCGTCAGGCTTCTTACCCTTCGGCGGCTCCAACACGCCTTCGTAGATCAACCCTTTGGCTTCGAGCGAGGCGATGGCCGCTTCGATCTGACCCGTGCCATAGAGCGATTTTTCGCTATAGAACACGTCCACTTCAACACCCAGTGCCGCCAGATCGTCGCGAATGAGGTTCATCATCGCATCGGTGGCGAATTCGCGGATATCGTCCAGCCATTCGCTTTCCGGCTGGTCGACCAGCTTGTCGCCGTACATCTTGGCCAGCGCTTCGCCCAGCGGGATCAGATAGTCGCCGGGATAGGTGCCATCGGGGAAGGCCACCTCTTTGCCATTGGCTTCAAGGTAGCGCAGATAGACCGACCGGGCGAGCACATCGACCTGCGCACCGCCGTCGTTAATGTAGTATTCCCGCGTCACGTCATAGCCGGCGAAGTCCAGCAGGCTCGCCAGCGCATCACCAAAGACCGCGCCCCGGGTGTGGCCCACATGCAGCGGCCCCGTCGGGTTGGCCGAGACATATTCAACGTTCACCCGCTGACCGGCGCCAAGGATCGCGCGGCCAAAGTCGGTGCCTTGGCTCAGCACCTGACGGGCGACATTCTGCCAAACCGAAGGCGCAAGGCGCAGGTTGATGAACCCCGGCCCCGCCACTTCGGCAGAGGTGATGCGCGGATCGTTTTGCAATTGCGCGGCCAGTGCTTCGGCAATGTCGCGCGGCTTCATGCCCGCAGGTTTGGCCAGCACCATCGCGGCATTGGTGGCCATGTCGCCATGGGCCGCGTCACGCGGCGGCTCAGCGGTGATCGGGTCAAAGTTCAGGGTCGCAGGCAGGGCTTCCTGCGCGACCATCTGTTCCAGCGTCGCAATGATGAGATGGCGAATTTCGGCAAATAGGTTCATGTCGGGTATCCTTGTTCCCCGCCCGTTTATCATGTGCGGGGGTGCAGTCAATCAAGCGTCGGGCCGTCGCGGCCCAAGTTGGGGAGTGGCGTTTGAAACGGCGTGCTCAGCCGAGGTCCAAACGCCCAGATCGGAGCCGTCGCCCCGCTTCGGAGCCAAGGAACAGCGCGCTTTCCGCTGCAAGCTCTGCCTGCCCCTCTGGCACGGTGATCAGGTGGAAATGCAACCCCCGTGGCCCGAACACCTCGTCGAGCGCGGCATTGGCCGCTTCAAACGCACCGATCATGGCATGCCCGGCCAGCGCCAATGGTTGACTTGGCCGCGGCAGGACGGTCACCACCGCCCCCTGCCCGGCCACCAGACCCCGGCCCAAGGCACGCATCATGGCCGAAAGCCCGCGGATCTGCGCATCCGTGCCTTTGCAGCAATCTTCGGGGTCGAGCGGCATCAGGTTCAGCACCATATGCAGCGGCGTGCCGCCCCAATTGCGGTGCAACGGCTCAAACCGCGCGACCAGATCGCCGGCCAGCGCCAGTGCTTCGACACGTTCTGCCGATTGGCTCATCAACCGCGCCAGCACCGTAGGATCGCGGTCCATCGCCACGACTTCCGCCCCCAGATCCGCCGCGCGTTTGGCCACCGCAGGCCCCGGCGCTTGCCCCGCCGAGAGGATCGCGAATGTCGCGTCACCGGCCAGACTTTCCGGCAGAACGGGGGTTTGTATCATGTCATCTCACCTATGGATCATCAAAAGAAGACTACCATGCCGCGAAGACTAGCGGAAGCTGCGCAGGTCGCTGTCGAAGAGACGCGCGTGTTCTTGTAGGGCGAAACGGTCGGTCATGCCCGCAATATAATCAGACACCATCCGCGCCAACGTGGTTTCATCCTCTGCCGCCTCAATCGCCGCCGCCCAATGGCGCGGCAGGAGGTTGGGCTGTGACAGGAACAGCGGGAACAGGTCCTCGACCACCTTGGTCACCTTCTCGCGATTCTCCATCACCGAGGGGGCGCGATACATGCGGGTGAAGAGAAACTTGCGGATCTCGCGCAGGTCTTGCCAGACGGGGTCTGAGAAACGGATCACTGGGCGGCCCAGATGGCGGATGTCGTCAGGGGATTTCGCCCCCGAGTCCTTCAGCAGTTTGGCCGAGGTTTCAATCACATCGCCGACCATAACCCCAAAGACCCGCCGCAGCGCCTCGTGACGGCGGCGGTAGCTGTCGGTCTCGGGGTAGAGCCGGTCAACCTCAGCATAGGCGGGGCCGACCATGGGCAGTTCGGCAATCTCACTTTCCGTAAACAGCCCTGCGCGCAGACCGTCGTGCAGATCGTGGTTGTTATAGGCGATGTCATCGGAGAGCGCGGCGACCTGCGCCTCGGCGCTGGCATGGGTGTGCAGTTCCAGATCGTGCCGCGCGTTGTAATCGGCCAGCGCATGGGGTACCTCGCCCGTCACCGGCCCGTTGTGTTTCGCGATGCCTTCCAGCGTGTCCCACGTCAGGTTCAGCCCGTCGAATTCGGCATAGTGCCGCTCCAGCGTGGTGACGATCTTGATCGCCTGCGCGTTGTGATCGAAGCCGCCGTAGGGCTCCATCAGCTTGTGCAGCGCATCTTCGCCGGTGTGGCCAAAGGGCGTGTGGCCCAGATCATGGGCCAGTGCCACCGCCTCGGTCAGCTCGCCATTCAGACGCAGCGCGCCTGCGATGGTCCGCGCGACCTGCGCCACTTCGATGGAATGGGTCAAACGGGTGCGGAAATAGTCGCCCTCATGCTCCACAAAGACCTGTGTCTTATGTTTGAGCCGCCGAAAGGCGGAAGCATGAATGATCCGGTCCCGATCCCGCTGATAACAGGAGCGAAAAGTGCTTTCCTCTTCCGGCACCAACCGTCCCTTGGCGGTGTCCGGATCAGAGGCGAATTCTGCGCGCATCGCGGCTGGTCCTCTCTCGCGGTCCTTGTGACCTGTCCTCGTGCTTTCTATATGTTAGAGGAACGCGAAAGAAAACCGATGCATCGGAGCCCGCAGATGAACCTGCCCCCCAAAGTCACCCCCCGCGCCTTTGAACGCCTCGCCGAGATCGGGGCCGCAGACGAAGGCAAGGCCCTGCGCATCGCTGTCGAAGGCGGCGGCTGCTCGGGCTTTCAATACGACATCGCGCTGGACGAGCCCGCCGAAGATGACCTCGTGCTCGAAGGCAGTGGTCAGAAGGTGGTGGTCGATAGCGTCTCCCTGCCGTTTCTGGCCGACGCCGTGATCGATTTCACCGAAGAGTTGATCGGCGCGCGTTTCACCATCGAGAACCCCAATGCGACTGCGGCCTGCGGTTGCGGCACGTCCTTTTCGATGTAAGTCTTTCGGGCGCGTTTAACCGCGCGCCCGGGCGAACCCCTCGAAGAATTCGTCGAAATATGGCCCGGCGCGTTCGGCGCGCAGTAGGATCGCGTGGCTTTCCGCGCAAAGATACGACAGCACATGCGGGCGCATCTGCCCCCAGTCAGCCCGGCGCTTTGCGCCCATGTCGTTGAGGCAAGCCGCCAGCGGGCGCAGCGCCCCCTCCCCCTTTCGACCTTTGTGGAAACGCAATGCGCCTTTTGGGATATCGGTAGATCGCATCGGGCGGCCCGCAATCTGCAGGGCCCAGCCGGTGACGAGCCATTCGTGGTAATCGTCCTGCAAAGGCGCGCCTTCATCAGCGTAGACCCGCATGGTACGGTGGCTGGCGGCAATGGTATCCTCCCACAGGGGGCTGGGGCCCTGCCCGGCAAAACGCAGCGCGGCGCAGACCTCGGCCAGCAGGTCCATATCCTGATCGAGAAAAGCCAGCAGCCCCGTGAAATGCAGGCTTTTCAGCGCGGCCTCCGGCAGGACGGGGGGCCGGCGGCCATAGTCCGACAGGTAGAAAACGATATGGGTCAACTCATAGGCCGCCTTCCGATTGGGCATGGCGAAGGTGGCACTGCGGACGATGAAATCGCGCAACCGTTGAGCGAGGGCCCCGTCCTCCACCCGTGGCCCCACACCCCGACGGCGCAGCAGACGGCGTGCCTCGGCCCGTTGTAGATCCGACAGCTCCGCCCCCTCCAGCCCTGCCCGCGCAACCTTGGCGCAAAGGGCCGCGCCGTAGTGCCGAGGCAAACCGAGGTCTTCGAGGTCGAGGCAGATCGACAGGATGAAACGGTAATACTGAGGAAAATCGCGCAGCAGGTCCCGGCAACCCCGATGGAAGGCCGCGAGCGGCTGAAGCGCCGCGGTGTCGAGCGTGGCCCCCGTGCTGGCCAGCGCCCCGAGCAGTTCGGCGTTTTCCTTTAGCCAAAAGACATCCCCCTGCGTGCGACGCCCCTCTGCAAAGGCTCGGATCAGCCGGGCCGTTTGCACGGCCGGGTCTTGGCTTTCGTCAGGTTTGAGCAGAACAACATTGGTCATCACATGGCCTCCGACAGGGGGAACGGCGGGCGACAAAGCCGCCCGCTTGCACAGGCTTCAGCCGCTGAAGGGCAGCCCCTCAGCCGGGGCGAGGCCAGTGGTGAACAGGCCGACCCCGCCGCCTTGCGTGATGCTGCTGTCCTGCTGTAGCCCCGTGGTGAACATCTCGACCCCCTCCCCCAACAACATGTCACCGCCCCCACGGTTGAGGCCGGTGGTGAAAAGGCCAACACCGGCGCCAAGCGCCATGGGATTGTCCTCTGTCTGAGGGGCTGTTACGGGGGCGAAGTCGCTTGCAAGAATAGCAGTCATCGTGAGGTCCTTTCAAAGGGATTTGCAATTTAAAGATGTAGTTCTTCGACTGACGCACGTTAAGCGTGTTTATCCAAGCATTTTTCGGCTAACGTATTGTACTGAAAGACTTATCCACATTAAGGTCGCGCCACAGTTTCGCCTCAAACCTCAATTTCTCTTGCGCCCTGTGGAGAAAAAGAAATGCCGCCCACAGGGCAGGATCGAGACAATACGGGCAACCGCCTCGCGGACTTTCTATAATAGCGAGAAATCTGACCCGAGAATCACCTTAAGCGCGCAAGCCTTCCCCTTGCTCCGCGACGCCAATTGCGCGATAGCAGTCGGACGTCGAAAGAGGGCCGGATATGAAAATCGCGAGTTTCAACATCAACGGTATCAAGGCCCGCGCGGCGGCCCTTCCCGAATGGCTTGATGAGGCGCAGCCGGACGTTGTCGTGCTGCAAGAGATCAAGTCAGTGGATGAGGCCTTCCCCCGCGAAATGCTCGAAGAGCGGGGCTATAACGTCGAAACCCACGGGCAGAAATCCTTTAACGGCGTGGCGATCCTGTCGAAACTCCCGCTTGAGGATGTGACCCGCGGCCTGCCGGGCGATGATGCCGATGATCAGGCCCGCTGGATCGAAGCGACGGTTGTGGGCGACGATATGGCGCTGCGGGTTTGCGGGCTCTACCTGCCCAATGGCAACCCGGCGCCGGGGCCGAAATATGACTATAAACTCGCATGGATGGCGCGGCTGCAAGCCCGTGCCGAAGCGCTTCTGGCCGAGGAAACGCCCTTCCTCATGGCGGGGGATTACAACATCATCCCGCAAGCGGAAGACGCGGCCAAACCCGACAGCTGGCGCGAAGATGCCCTCTTCCGCCCCGAGTCCCGCGCCGCGTGGCGGCGGCTGGTGAACCTTGGCCTCACGGACGCCTTCCGGGCGCGCACCCAAGGGCCGGGGCATTACTCATTCTGGGATTATCAGGCGGGTGCGTGGAACCGCAACAACGGCATCCGCATCGACCACTTCCTCCTGTCGCCCACTGTGGCCGACCGGCTGCGCGAGTGCCAGATCGACCGCGACGTGCGCGGGCGCGACAAGCCGTCGGATCACGTGCCCATCTGGGTCGAACTGGATATCTGAGGTCAGGCCTCCAGTTCGGCATCCCAATAGAGGAAATCCATCCAGCTTTCATGCAGATGGCCGGGCGGGAATTTGCGGCCCATGTTGCGCAGCTCTTCGGCGGCGGGTTGCCGCGGCGGTTTGCGCAGGGCAAGCCCCGTGCGGTGCAGGGGCCGCGAGCCTTTGCGCAGGTTGCAAGGGCTACAGGCGGCGACCACGTTTTGCCAACTGGTCACCCCACCGGCGGCACGGGGCACCACATGGTCAAAGGTCAGATCGCCCTTCGCGCCGCAGTATTGGCAGCGGAATTCATCCCTCAGAAATAAATTAAAGCGCGTGAAGGCCACGCGCTTTTGAGGTTTGACATAGTCTTTGAGAACGACAACCGAGGGGATCCTGATCACCGTAGAGGGGCTGCGCACCACCTCGTCATATTCGGCGACGATCTCGACCCGGTCGAGCCATTTGGCCTTTACCGCCTCCTGCCATGGCCAGAGCGACAGCGGGTAATAGGATAAAGGTCGGTAATCCGCGTTGAGCACCAGCGCGGGGTGGTGTTTGAGCGCCGCCGGGTGGCGGGTAAATTCGGTCCTGAAATCGCCGTCCATCTGGTCGCGTCCTCTGCCCGTTTTAGTCACTATATCTCGCGGTTTCTCTCTGGCAAGACAAAGGTGAACCACTAGATGTCGCCGGTTTTGCCCAAAGATTACGACAGAGGCGTGACAGATGGGCAGAGTTTGTTAACGTTGTGGCATGTCGAAAAGCCCCCTCCCCGATGCGCCCGCCCCGCAATCCCTGCTCGAAGCCGCCGTCTATGCCGATGATCTGGACGCGGCGCGGGGGTTTTACCGCGACATTCTGGGGCTGAAACTGTTTCAGGAGGTGCCGGGCCGGCATATGTTCTTTGCGCTTGGGCCTTCGGTCTTGCTGGTCTTCAACTCCACCGCCACGGCGCAGCCGCCCGGCAATCCGAAAATGCCGGTGCCGCCCCATGGGGCGCAGGGCCCGGGGCATGTCTGCTTTGCGATGAAACGCGCTGAGATCGCCACGATGGAGACGCGGCTGCGGGCCGCCGAGGTCGAGATCGACACCAGCTTTGATTGGCCCAACGGGGCGCGCTCGCTCTATGTGCGCGACCCCGCGGGCAATTCGGTCGAGTTCGCCGAACCCTGGCTTTGGGACGAAATGAAGGGTTAAAGCCCCAGTTTGTCACGCATGAAGGCGAGCGCCACGCTCAGCCCATCGGGCGCGATGCCATGGCCAGTGCCCTTCATCACATGGGCGTAAACGTCTTGCCACCCCGCCTCTTGCAGCGCTTCGGCGGCCTGCGGCAAGGATTGCGGCGGCACCACGTCATCGGCATCCCCATGAACCAGCAGCACCGGCGGTTTGACCTGCGCCTCTTCGGCCAGCGCTTCGGGGTTGAGCAGACGGCCCGAGAAGGCCACGATCCCCGCCACCGCATCTTCGCGGCGCGGGGCCACATGCAGCGACATCATCGTGCCTTGGGAAAAGCCGAAGAGCACGACCTGTTCGGGCAGCACGTCTTCGTCGACCATCAGCGCATCGAGGAAGGCGTCGAGGTCTTCGACCGCGCTCATCATGCCGCGCATCGATTCCTCTTCGGATGATCCGTCGATCCACGGGATCGGGAACCACTGATAGCCCATCGGCGCACCGGCGCAGGCCTCGGGCGCGTCGGGGGCGACGAAAAGCGTGTCGGGCAAATGCTCGCTCAGCGGATCGGCAAGGCCCAGCAGATCGGCGCCATTCGCGCCGTAGCCATGCAGGAACACCACCACCGACCGTGTGGTGCCAGAGACCGGCGCGCGGCGCTCGGCGTTCAAAACCCGTGTCATGACAATCCTTCCTTTTGTTTCAACACCCGGTAGTAGGCGAAGAGCAGCCGCGCCGCAACCGACCGCCAAGGTGACCATGCGGCGGCCATGGCGGAGAGGTCTTTCGGCGTTGGCCGGGTAGGAAGATCAAACAGCCCCCGCGCGGCTTCTTGCAACGCCAGATCGCCGCTTGGGAAAACATCGCGCCGACCAAGGCAGAACATCACATAGACCTGCGCGGTCCATGGCCCGATGCCCGGCATGGCGATCAGTGCTGCGATGGCTTCGTCATCGGACAGGCAATGTAGCGCGTCAAAATCGAAATCACGTTCCGCCAAGGCCAACACATAGCGCGCCTTGGGGCGGCTCAGCCCCGCAGTACGCAGGCCCTCGTCTCCGGCGCGCAGGACGTTTTCGGGCCGATCCAACCCCGCCGCGACAAGCCGCGTATAGATCGCCCGCGCCGAGGCCACGCTCACCTGCTGCCCCACAATGATGTCGAGCAGCCCCGCGAAACCGGGCGGGCGGAGGCGCAGGGGCAGCGGGCCGGTCTGGGCCAGCGCCATGGCGAAACGCGGCTCTCGCTCGGCCAGCCATGCCGCGCCCTCGGACACATCGGCGTCGCAGGTGATTGGAGGCGCGAGCCTCACAGCTGTGCCACCCAATCCAGCATCGCGTCGAGATCTGTTAGACAAGGTGCGCCCTTTGGCAGTGGCGGTCTGTCGATCAGGATCACCGGCAGGCCGAGCGACAGGGCGGCATCGACTTTCGGGCGGCTGGCCTGCCCGCCGAGGTTGCGGCAAATCAGCAGGTCGACGCCGAGGTCGCGGAACAATGCCGTTTCACTCTCCACGGTGAATGGCGGATCGCCAAAGATCAGGTCGACAAAGTCAAAGGGCGCGGCGCGGTCATGGCGGCTCGTCTGTCGCAGCATGAGGCGCGCGCCCTTGAACGGTTGGAAGGTTGGCAGGCTGGCCCAACCAGTCGCGGCAAAGACGCGGGCAGCGGGCGGCACGGCGCGGGCGGCGGCCGCGACATCCGGCACCGATTGCAGCAACGGATTGTCCAGCGGCCAAAGGGGCCGCGAAAAGCTGACGAAGGGTTTGCCCAAAGACGTGGCGGCGGCATAGCCTGCGTGGCTCAGCCCCGCATCGAACCCATGGCTGAGATCGAGCACCGCATCAAAGCCCGCCATATCGCGCCGCAGCGCCGCGGCATCCCCGGCATCGCGCATCTCATAGGTTATCGGCATCGGGTTGCTGCCGCGCGGCGGCTCCGTCAGCCAAGCGGTGACCCGGTGCCCGGCCTGCGTCAAGGCACGGGCAAGCTGCCGCGCTTCGGCGGTGCCAGCGAGCAGAAGAAGGGTCAGCGAAGGGCGAACGGCGGCGGTCATCGGCGCGATCATCGGCGAGCTTGCCGCCGGGCGCAAGCGGGATCGGCGGCGCAAAAACCGATGCCGGGCTTGCCCTTACCCAAGGGCAGGGCTACCCCTTGGCGGGAAGTGAGGAATTCAGACATGATCGACGACAGACGCGCGCGGCGCAATGTAGCGGTGCTGGTGGCAGCACAGGCCTTTCTCGGGGCGCAGATGCCGATGATTTTCCTTGTCGGCGGTCTTGCCGGGCAGTCGCTTGCGACGAACGTCTGTCTTGCCACCCTGCCGATCTCGATGATCGTTCTGGGCTCCATGCTTTCGGCCACGCCGGTCTCGGCCATCATGCAGCGCTATGGTCGCCGCGCGGGGTTCTTTCTGGGCGCGGCAGGCGGTGCCTTGGGCGGCGCGGTCGCGGCCTACGGGCTTTATCTGGCGTCCTTTCCGGTTTTCCTGCTGGGGTCGCTTCTGACGGGCATCTATATGTCGGCGCAGGGCTTCTACCGTTTCGCCGCCGCCGATACCGCCTCGGATGATTTCCGGCCCAAGGCGATCTCCTATGTCATGGCGGGCGGTCTTGTCTCGGCCATCATCGGGCCGCAGCTTGCCACGGCCACGTCGATGAGCCTCGTCGTGCCCTTCCTTGGCACCTATATGGCCGTGGTGGCGGTGAACCTCATCGGGGCGCTGCTGTTTCTTTTCATCGACATTCCGAAACCGCCGATCCCGGCCCATGACGCGCCCAAGGGCCGCAGCCGGTGGGAGCTTTTGACCACGCCGCGCATCGCCGTCGCTGTGATCTGCGCCATGGTCTCATACGCATTGATGAACCTCGTGATGACCTCGACCCCGCTGGCCGTCGTCGGCTGCGGTTATAGCCAAGACAGCGCGGGCTATGTGGTCACCGGCCATGTGCTGGCGATGTTCGCGCCGTCCTTCTTCACCGGCCATTTGATCAACCGTTTCGGCGTCGAACGGATCATGGGCCTTGGCATCGCGATCCTTGCCGCCGCCGGGGTGGTGGCGCTTCAGGGGGTGGAACTGGGCAACTTCTTTGTCGCGCTGATCCTGCTTGGACTGGGCTGGAACTTTGGCTTCATCGGGGCCACCACCATGCTCGCGGGCGCGCATGAGCCGCATGAGCGCGGGCGGATGCAGGGCCTGAACGACCTGCTGGTGTTCGGCGGCGTGACCGTGGCCTCGCTGGCCTCGGGCGGGTTGATGAACTGTTCGGGCGGCAGGGCGCAGGAAGGCTGGGCGGCGGTGAACCTTGCCATGGTGCCCTTCTTGGTGCTGGCGGGCGGATCGCTGATCTGGCTGGTGCTGCGTAGCCGCAAGGAGACGCAGCTGAGCTAAGCGCCTACCAGCGCGACGCCATGGCCCGCAGCGCGAAATGGCGGCGCGGGTCAGGCAGCGCGGCTTGCGAGACCTTATCCGGCGCATCCAACGCGGCCCGCAAGACCGGATCCGCATGGGCGGCAGGCAGCAGCGCCGCGCGCGCCGCCTTGGGGATCTTGCCCCGATTGGCCCGCGCCGATTTCAGCCGGTCGAGCGCCCCCTCGGCAAGGGCCGAGACTCCCTCCGCCGTGCCGTCCAGCAGCGGCACGCGGCCCGCCTCTTCCAAATTCGGAATGGCGCAGAGCCATGCGGCGATGCCAGTGGCATAGGCCGCATCCCGCACCACCGCTTCATCCGTCGCCCCAAGGCGGCGGGCGGCGACCCACATCAGATGGCCTGCGGTCTGGTCGATGTAGCGCTCGAAATGCGCGGCATCCTCAAAGGGGTCTTTGTAGATGTCCCACCGCCGCGCGGCGACGAGTTCATCGAGCAGTTCGGCATCCTGTGGCGCAATCGCGCGGGCCAGCGGCGTGGTCACCTCATGCCGCCGAACCGGGCCGCCCTTGGCGATCTCCTCCAGCGCGTCGCGCCACCATTGCAGGCGCATCTCGGCGATCATCGTCTCTTGGGTAACCCATGGGGCGCGGGCAACTTCGACGTTGAAGGCATAGAGCGGGAAGAGCAGCTTGCGCGTCTCGACGGGGGCGGCCATGGCGGCGCGAAAGCGCCAAGGGTCGGCGCGCTCTACCATGGCGGCGCAGGCGTTCAGATCGGCGTCAAAGGTCATGCGGGGCGTGCCACCGTCAGAAGATAGCCGAACTCATCCCGATGGGCGCGCCAACAGGCGATCTCCGCCGCGGCGGCATCGAGCACTTGGGCCAAATCATCATCCGCACCGGGGCGCAGCTTTTCGATCCGCGCCTCCAAGGGGGTGTAGTAATTCTCCCAAGCCTCCTCCGACAGGACACGGGTCGCCACGACCTCATAGCCCGCCGCGCGGACCCGCTCGGCAATGCCGTCCGCGTCGCTCATCGCGGGGTAGTCCGCCCATTGCGCGCGGGCCTCTTCCGACGGGCTATCCGTCAGCCAGCAGGGCTCGGAGAAGGCCACCACCCCGCCCGCGCGCAGCGATTTACGCCAGCGGGTCAGCGCCTCGGTCACACCGAGGAAATAGACCGCACCGGCGCACCAAATGAGATCATATTCATTGGCGATGGCGGCCATATCGGCGCGCAGCAGGGTGACATTGCCATCGGCCACGAAACGGCCCCGCGCGGTGTCCACGAAATGTGCAGTTTGATCGAGGGCCGTCACATGGCCCTGCGGGATCGCCGCGCGCAGCGCGCCGATGTCGCTGCCGGGGCCGCAGGCCACATCGGCAATCTCGGCCCGCGCGGGCAGATCGACCTGATCCACGGCCCAGTTCACATCCGAAGGCTCCCCCGGCCCTTCGCGCGGCAGATCCCGGTGGAGGGTGAAAAAGGCGGTCATATCATCTGTCATTGGGCGCGGTCCCGGATCAATTTCCAACGTATCGCATCAAGCAGCGCTTCGAATGAGGCGTCGAGTATGTTGGCGCTGACGCCCACGGTGGACCAGCGCCGCCCCTGCCCGTCTTCGCTGTCGATGATGACGCGGGTGGTGGCTTCGGTGCCGCCTTGGGTGATGCGCACCTTGAAGTCAACCAGACGCATGTCCTCCAGAAGGCTGCTGTATTTGCCCAAGTCCTTGGCCAGCGCCTTGGACAGCGCGTTGACCGGGCCACGGTCCGCGCCGTCCTCGTCCAGCGATTCCGAGACCGAGAGCCGTTTTTCCCCGTCCACATCGATCACCACGACCGCTTCGGAGAGGCTGACCATCCGGCCTTCGGCATTGCGGCGGCGTTCGACGGTGACGCGGTAGCGCTCGACCTCGAACAGATGCGGCAACTGGCCCATCACGTCGCGGGCCAGCAGCTCAAAGCTCGCCTGTGCGGTGTCATAGGCATAGCCCTGCGCCTCGCGGTCCTTGACCACCTCCAAAATCCGGCCAAGCGCAGGGTCGCCCTTGGCGACCGAGAGGCCCGCATCGCTCAGCCGTTTGCGCAGGTTGGATTGCCCGGCTTGGTTCGACATCGGAATGACGCGGGTATTGCCGACCAGCGCGGGGTCGATATGCTCATAGGTGCTGGGGTCTTTGGCGATGGCGCTGGCATGCAGCCCCGCCTTATGCGCAAAGGCCGAAGACCCGACGAAGCCCGCCTGTTTCATCGGCACGCGGTTCAGGATTTCATCCAGCATCCGGCTGGTGCGTGTAAGCCCGCGCAGCGCCTCAGGGCTCACCCCAATCTCATAGCGGCTGGCATAGGGCTCTTTCAGCAGCAGGATCGGGATCAGGCTGGTGAGGTTGGCGTTGCCACAACGCTCACCCAGCCCGTTGAGCGTGCCTTGGATCTGTCGCGCGCCCGCATCAACGGCGGCCAGCGTGCAGGCGACGGCGTTTTCGGTGTCGTCATGGGTGTGAATGCCCAGATGATCCCCCGGGATGCCCGCCGCGATCACGGCGCGGGTGATGCGGCCAATCTCATCGGGCAGCGTGCCACCATTGGTGTCGCAAAGCACGATCCAACGCGCGCCCGCGTTATAGGCTGCGCGGATCGCTTCCAGCGCGTAGCCGGGATTTGCCTTGTAGCCGTCAAAAAAAATGCTCGGCGTCGAAGAGCGCCTCGCGCCCTTGGGCGACAAGATGGGCGACGGATTTGGCGATGTTGTCGGTGTTCTCGGCCAGCGTGATGCCGAGGGCGGTTTTGACGTGGAAGTCATGGGTCTTGCCGACGATGCAGACGGATTTGGTGCCTGCGTTGAGCACGGCGGCCAGCACGTCGTCATTTTCAGCCGACATGCCCGCGCGTTTGGTCATGCCAAAGGCGGTGAGCCTTGCCCGCGTCGGCGGGGCGGCGTCGAAAAAGGCGCTGTCGGTCGGGTTGGCCCCGGGCCAGCCGCCTTCGATGTAATCCACGCCGAGCGCGTCGAGCGCGCTGGCGATTTGGCGTTTCTCGTCGGTGGAGAACTGCACGCCTTGGGTTTGCTGCCCGTCGCGCAGGGTGGTGTCGTAGAGGGTGAGGCGCGCGCGGGTCATGGGGCATTCCTCCTGCCACGAACCTCAGCAGAGGTGCGCAGGTGCCATGCCCGACCTCGGGAGGGCCGTGCTGAATAGAACAACCGGCGCTTTGACACTCTCTGATCACAGCGCGCGTGGCGGATGTTGTGATATGCCCTCCCGGGGGGGAGGTCGGGCATGGCGCATGCGCGCCGGGGGGCGGTTGGGGCTATGGTCACAACAACCCCTCCAACTGGCCCCGGTCAAAGCCCGGCGGCGGCGTCAGCTTCACCCCATCCTTGCTCATCTGCACCTCGATCCCGACCGAGGTCAGCGCTTTCTTGATCCGGTCCACCTCGGCGAAATCCTTGGTCTCCATCGCAGTGGCGCGGGCATCGCTGAGGAAGGCTTCGATATCGGCCAGATCCAGCGCCTGAACCGCGGCCCATTCGGGGATCAGACCGTCCAGCAGCCCCAAAAGCGACAGCGCCCCGCGCAAGCCTGCCGTATCGCCCGCGTTGGACAGCCGGTGGCATTCGGTCAAAGCGCCGTGGGTGTTAAGATCATCGGCCAAAAGCGCGACCAGTTCAGGCCCGGGCGTCGCGGCCTCGGCCTCCGCCGCCTGAAGGTACCATTTGCGCAGGGTCTTCTCGGCCTCCTCGCGCTTCTTCTCGGTCCAGTCCATCGGCTTGCGGTAATGGGTCGAGAGCATCACGAAGCGGATGACCTCCCCCGGCACGCCTTGGTCCAGCAGATCGCGGACGGTAAAGAAGTTGCCCAAGGACTTGGACATCTTCTTGCCCTCGACCTGCAACATCTCATTGTGCAGCCAGTAGTTGGCGAACCCGTGGCCCGCGCATTTCGACTGGGCGATCTCATTCTCATGATGCGGGAATTGCAGGTCTATGCCGCCGCCGTGGATGTCGAACCGCTCCCCCAACAGGTCATGCGCCATGGCGGAGCATTCGATATGCCAGCCCGGGCGCCCCTCACCCCATGGGGAATCCCAGCCGGGGGTGTCTTCGTCCGAAGGCTTCCACAGCACGAAATCCATCGGGTCTTCTTTGTACGGTGCCACCTCGACCCGTGCACCTGCGATCATATCATCGACCGACCGGCCCGAAAGCGCGCCATATTCGGAATATTTGCGCACCCGGAACAGCACATGGCCCTCGGCCTCATAGGCGTAACCCTCATCCATCAGCCCGCGGATCATCGCGACCATCTGGGGGATATACTGCGTGGCACGCGGCATGTGATCGGGCTCCAAGGCGCCCACGGCGGCCATGTCATCCAGATACCACTGCGTCGTTTCGGCGGTGATCTGTCCAATGCTGCGCCCGCTTGTCGCGGCGCGGGCGTTGATCTTGTCGTCCACATCGGTGAAATTGCGCACGTAAGTCACATGCTGCGGCCCATAGACATGGCGCAGCAAGCGGTAGAGCACATCGAAAACGATCACGGGCCGTGCGTTGCCCAGATGCGCCCGGTCATAGACGGTGGGGCCGCAGACATACATCCGCACATTCTGCGCATCGATCGGGGTGAAATCCTCTTTCTTCCGGGTGGCGGTATTGTGCAGCTTGATCGTCAGGTCACGGGTCATGGGCAGGCGTCCTTGCGCGGGTGTGACGCGGGCTTGGCATAGTTTTGTCAGAATGGGAATGACGTGAACAGCGGCCCGCGAGGATGTCTCAGCGGGTAATGCAGCAAATAATGAGCGTTGCGGTGTTCATGACCGGGTTGTAGCAAGCGCGCCGCCCTGCGCCAAGCCCCTTGTCCGGTTAAGTTTTATGCAACCCTGCCCTCCGCCTTCCCCGCGCGGATTGACAAAGCCCCGAGGCTCTGCCCCCTTGTGCGGAAAATTTCGGAGGCATCATGGATAGATCATCGCGCATCAAAGGGGTTCTGGCCGGAGGGTCCGACGGCTGGGAAGTGTTTCACAAATCGCGTGCGATGATCGCGGCGGGGGTGCCGGTGACCGAGCTGACCATCGGCGAGCATGACATCCGCACCGCCGCCCCGATCCTGCAAGAGATGCACCGCAGCGCGCTCGGCGGCCATACCGGCTATGCCGCCGTGCCGGGCACCGATGCCCTGCGCGACCGGATTGCAAAACGCGCCGAAGAGCGGACTGGCGTGCCGACGACCCGCGACAATGTGGTGGTCACCCCGGGCGGGCAAGCGGGGCTATTCGCGGCGTTCATGGCGGTCTGCGACCCCGGTGATGCGGCGCTTTACATCGACCCTTATTATGCCACCTACCCCGGCACCCTGCGTGCTGCCGGGGCACGGGCCGTGGCGGTCGAAGCGCGGGCCGATCACGGGTTTCTGCCCCGCAGGGCGGATCTGGCGGCAGCCGCCGAGGCCGCGAAGGCGCTGTTGATCAACACGCCCAACAACCCGACCGGCGTGATCTACGGCCGCGAAACCTTGGAAGAGATCGCGCAGGTCTGCCAAGATCACGACCTTTGGCTCGTCTCGGATGAGGTCTATGACACGCAGATTTGGGAGGGTGCACATCTCAGCCCCCGCGCCCTGCCCGGCATGGAGGAGCGGACGCTGGTCATCGGCTCCATGTCGAAATCCCACGCGATGACCGGCAGCCGCTGTGGCTGGATCATCGGGCCCGAAGACATCATCGCCGACCTGATCGACCTTGCCACCCATACCAACTACGGCGTGCCGGGATTCATTCAAGACGCGAGCGACTATGCCCTCGACCAGGGCGCCGCTTTCGAAGAGGAAATTAGCGCCCCCTTCGCCCGCCGCCGCGCGCTGGCGCAGCGGGTTTTGAGCACTCAGAACGTGGTGCGTTCGGTGCCCTCGCAAGGCGCGATGTATCTGATGCTGGATATCCGCGCCACGGGCCTCAGCGGCAGCGAATTTGCCGATGCCCTGCTTGAAGACCAGCAGATCGCGGTGATGCCGGGCGAAAGTTTCGGCGCGGCGGCGGCGGGCCATGTCCGCGTGGCCATGACGATCGAAGACAGCGCGTTTGAGGCGGCCCTGCGCGACCTCTGCCGCTTTGCCGAAGGGCGCGCCAGCCGCGCCGCGTAAACAAAAATGACCGG
Organism: Sulfitobacter sp. 15WGC; assembly: GCF_005068605.1. NCBI lineage: Bacteria > Pseudomonadati > Pseudomonadota > Alphaproteobacteria > Rhodobacterales > Roseobacteraceae > Sulfitobacter > Sulfitobacter sp. 15WGC. Next base: position 145,222 of record NZ_SZNL01000001.1, read on the forward strand.
CCTCCTTTCGGAAGCCGGCCCTTCATCAAAGCGGGTCATCCCGCCAAGACAGATTAGAAGCGCATGGAACCGCGCAGGGAGATCGTGGTCGCATCCAGATCGTCGCCTGTGCCGCCTACGTCATCAAATTTGTGCTGCAGCACTTCGCCACCAACGGTGTAGCGGTCGGTCACTTTGTAGGTAACGCCCAGACCGGCGAAGGGGCCGGTTTCATCGCCAACGCTTGTGTCGGCACGGGCCGCACCTGCTGTTGCGTAAACCAGTGTCTTGCCGAAGTCGTAGCCAGCTTTGACCTTGGCGCGTGCCACGGAGTCCACATCGCCGGCGCCGTTGCCCAGATCGATGTCGGTCTTGTCGTAGTCGAGTTCGCCACCCAGAACGAATTTGCCGAAGTCATAGTCGTAACCGGCGTGGAAACCGTAGGACGTGTCGTCGCCGTCAAGGTTGCCGCTGTCGCTGTCGACGTCGGTCTGGCCGACCTGAAGACCGGTGTAGAAGCCTGTCCAGTCGCCATCAACGGCCACGGGTGTCGGCGCCGGTGTGAAAACCGGTGCTTCAACGGTGGTGTCTTCCAGCGAACCGGCTGCTGCTGCACCCGCGAAGGCGCTGGATGCGATCAGGGCGATGCTGGCGATGGTTGTCGTGCGTTTCATGTTCTGCTCCTTAAATACAGGTGACCCCGCGATCCTCGCCGCAGGGTCACTCACGCAACGCCCCATTTAGGGTTGGGTTTCAGGTTTTTCACATCACAGAATTGCGATGCGCTGATTGTCGCACATTTGCAACAAATCCTCGGCTAGGGGCCGCTTAAGTTATGTATCATGTGGTGAATTAGACGGTGCGCAGATGCATTTTGCCACTTTAAATCAGAGGGTTGATCCCGCAACGCGAATTCGCAGCCTTGTTTGCCCTCACCGCAGCGAAAGTTCCGGCAGAGAAACGGCCCAGAGACAACTGCGCAAAAGAGGCTCCCCGATCGACAAGCACTAAAACGCCCCCGGCCCCGCGCCATTCCTGCGCGCCAGACCCCGTCCGAGGCTTGCTGTCACCACCGAACGCGTTATCTGCTTGTATTGTCAGCAAGAAGGAGCAGGCCCCACCCCATGTCTTGGATCACCACCCATCTGGAAGTCGTCATTATCGTGATCCTGACGCTGCTGGCGGCGATCGTGATCTTGCAACAACGCCGCACGCCGCAATCCACTGCCGCTTGGCTGTTGTTCATCATCGTGCTGCCTTGGGTTGCGGTGCCGCTGTTTCTGGCGCTCGGCTTTCGCAAACAATCCTCGCGCTACACGCCGGTGCATTTTTTGAAAGGTGATACCGGCGGCCCGCCGCCCCGCCCTGTGCATACGCTTGACGCGACGATGCAGTATTTCGGCCTGCCCGCCGCCGTCCATGGCCAAGACCTGCGGCTCTTGGGCGACCCCACGGCGGCCCATGAAGCGGTGATGGCGCTAATCCAAGGGGCCGAGAAACGGCTCGACGTGCTTTTTTACATCGTGGCAAATGACGACACCGGGCGCATTTTCGTCGACGCGCTAACCGAACGGGCCAAGGCGGGCGTGAAGGTTCGGCTGCTGATGGACCGTTTGGGCACCCTGCGTGGCCCGACAGCCGCCCTGCGCCGCCTGCGTGAGGCGGGCGGCGATGTGCGCTTCTACTCTCCGCTGTTGCAACTCCCGGGCTCGGGCCATTTGAACCTGCGCAACCATCGCAAAATGATCATCGCCGATGATGCGCGGGTCTTTTCCGGGGGCATGAACATTGGCGCGCATTACCTCGGGCCTGCGGCCTTGGAGGATGGCTGGACCGATCTGGCCTTTCTGCTTGAGGGGCGCGCGGTGCAGAGTTTCGGCGATGTGTTCCGCTCAGACTGGGGCGTCGCCAGCGGGGAGGCTTTGGACCCAGCCCCCTCGGTCGCGGCCCATACGGGCGGGACGGCAACGGTGCAGCTCGTGCCCTCCGGCCCTGATATCGCCGAAGACCCGCTGCATGATGGTCTGATCCGCGCGATTCATCTGGCCGAGGCACGGATTTGGCTGGTGACCCCCTATTTCGTCCCGACCGAGGCGCTCGGTTCGGCTCTGACCACTGCGGCCCGGCGGGGTGTGGATGTGCGGGTTCTGGTCCCCGAACGCTCGAACCAACGGATGGCGGATTTCGCGCGGGGCGCCTATCTGCGCGATCTGCATGAGGCGGGCGGCCATGTGCTCTATTACCAGCCCGGAATGATCCACGCCAAAGCCGGGATCATCGACGATATGGGGCTGGTGGGCACGGCCAATTTCGACGTGCGCAGCATGTTGCTGAATTTCGAGGTCACGCTTTTCGTCTATGACGCGGCCTCTGTCGCAAAACTGCATGACTGGTTCGAACATCTCTCGGAGCATTGCGCCATGGAAAGACCGCCTAGCGGGATGTTCCGCAAGGTGGCCGAAGGGCTGTTTCGTTTGGGAGCGCCCATCCTATGATCCCCGCCGTCGCCCCGCAATCGCTGCGCATCGTCAGCTATAACATCCGCAAGGCCATGGGCACCGACCGGCGCCGGGACCCTGAGCGGATCATGCGGATCATCCGCAGCCTGCACGCCGATGTGGTGGTGCTGCAAGAGGCCGACCGCCGCCGCGCGCCGCGCCCCTCGGCCCTTCCACTCGACCGGGTTGAAGCGGTGACGGGCCTGCGCCCTGTGCCCACGCCGAGCGACGTCAGCATCGGCTGGCACGGCAATGCCGTTCTGGTCCGCCCCTCGGCCAAGATCGACCGGGTGGCGCATCTGACCCTGCCGGGGGTGGAGCCGCGCGGCGCCATGGTGGCCGACCTGCATATCGGCGCGCGTCAATTGCGAGTGATCGCCTCGCATCTCGGTCTGCTGCGTCCGTCGCGCAAGGAACAACTGAGCGCGATGATCGCCCATCTCGATGCCTGTGCCGCCTGCCCGACGTTGATCGCGGGCGATCTGAACGAATGGTCGCAAAAGGTGGGGCTCGGGCGTCTGGCGAAACGGTTCACCATCCATGCGCCGGGCAAGAGCTATCACGCGCGGATGCCCGTGGCCTTTCTAGATCGCATCGCCTTGGACCAGCATCTTACCGTGCGCCAAGGCGGCGTGATCGAGACAGCCCAGACCCGCCGGGCCTCGGACCATCTGCCGATCTGGCTCGACGTGGCGCATCGCTAGACGCCCTCACCCCGTGGCCCAAGCCAATTCGCCCACCATCATGTTGCAGGCCTGTTGCGGGGTCGAGAAGGCGACCTGCATATCAAAGGCCATGCGCACATCCGCCCGCGCCTTTGCAATCGTGGCATCCGTCGCCCCAAGCCGCCGCGCGGTCGCAATGTTCTGGTTCGCGTCATGCCGCAGCTTGCGCACGCTTTCATAGCCGCCCGCAAAACCCGCACATTGTTTCGCCGTCAACTCCGCCGCCGCCGCTTTGCGCGCCGCGGCCTCCATCGGTGAGGCCGGAGGTTCCACACAGCCCGCCAGCGATCCGGCGAGAAATCCCGATATAATAAGACGTTTCATCAAATTCTCCCTTTCACGACCTTGATAGGGAGAGACTGGTTTAATTTTGGTTAACGCAATCTGGATGGCAGCGCGGATATTAACCCTTTCGCGCAACTACGCGAGAGGCGCCCCGGCAGCCTCGTCGGGGCGGGCCTTGCGGCCCTGCCCCTGCGCGCCCCTTCCGGGGCACATCTCATCAGCTACAGCCCGAGGTGCCGCCGCAGGTGTTGCACTTCATGCAGGTGCCGTTCCGAACCAATGTGTAGTTGCCGCATTCACCGCAGGCTTCACCCTCATAGCCCTGCATCTTGGCTTTGGCCCGCGCATCGAGGCTGACCGCGCCAGTGCTGACGGAGGTCGAGGGTTGCACCGCAACCGCCATGTCGCCGCCGCTCACTTGGGGCGCGTAAGCGGTGCTCGGCTCGACACCCTGCCCGCCCTGCAACACCACCAACTCTTGCGGCAGCCGGTTGCGCAGATAGCCGGTGGAGCTGATTTGCTTGAGCACTTCCAAGGACTTATTCGCGGCCCCCTCGCTCAACTCGCTGACGTTCGAAAGGTTCTCTTCCTCGCCCCGGCCCAGATCGTCAAAGGTCGCCCCCTCAGGCTTCACATGCGCCAGATCGGTACGGTCGAGGTAGCTCACCGCCAATTCACGGAACACATAGTCGAGGATCGAGGTCGCCTGTTTGATGCTGTCGTTGCCCTGCACCATGCCCGCCGGTTCGAACTTGGTGAAGGTGAAAGCGTCGACGAATTCCTCCAGCGGCACGCCGTATTGCAGACCGACCGAGACCGCGATGGCGAAGTTATTCATCATCGCCCGGAAGCCCGCGCCTTCCTTGTGCATGTCGATAAAGATCTCGCCCAGCTTGCCGTCCTCGTATTCGCCGGTGCGCAGATAAACCTTGTGACCGCCGACGTTGGCCTTCTGGGTATAGCCCTTGCGGCGCTGCGGCATCTTTTCGCGGTGTGATTTGATGATCTCTTTGACGATCACCTTCTCGACGATCTTCTCGGCCAGAACGGCGGCCTTCTCATGGGTGTTGCCGCTTTCCAGCGTCTCGGCGGCGTCTTCGTCGTCCTCCACGAGGGCCGCGGCCAGTGGTTGGCTCAGTTTCGAACCGTCGCGGTAGAGCGCGTTGGCCTTGATCCCGAGCGACCAACTGAGCTCGTAAGCCTTCTGGCAATCCTCGATCGTCGCGTCATTGGGCATGTTGATCGTCTTGGAGATCGCCCCCGAGATAAAGCTCTGCGCCGCCGCCATCATGTGGATGTGGCTGTTGACCGACAGGTAACGCTTGCCTTTCTTGCCGCAGGGGTTGGCGCAATCGAAGATGCCGTAATGCTCTTCGCGCAGATGCGGCGCGCCTTCCAGTGTCATGGTCCCGCAGACGTGGTCATTGGCCGCTTCGATATCGGCCTTGCTGAAGCCGAGGGAGCGGAGCAGATCAAAGGTCGGGTCGTTCAGCTTTTCGGTCGGGATGCCCAGCACCTGCGTGCAGAAGGCTTCGCCCAGCGTCCATTGGTTGAACACGAAACGAATGTCGAAGGCCTGTTTCAGCGCCGCGTCGATCTTGGCCAATTCATTGGCGCCAAAACCATGCCCTGCCAGCGTGGTGTGGTTGATCGCGGGCGCATTGCCGATGGTGCCGTGGCCGACGGCGTAGCTGACGATCTCTTCAATCTGGGCCGACCCGTAGCCGAGCTTTTCCAGCGCGGCAGGCACGGATTGGTTGATGATCTTGAAGTATCCACCCCCGGCAAGCTTCTTGAACTTCACAAGCGCGAAGTCGGGCTCAATGCCGGTGGTATCGCAGTCCATGACCAGACCGATGGTGCCGGTGGGCGCGATGACCGAAGTTTGCGCGTTGCGGTAGCCATGGGTTTCGCCCAGTTTCAGCGCCTCGTCCCAGCAGGATTTGGCGATGTCGACCAGCCCTGCCTGCGGGCAATTGGCGTGATCCAGCGGCACCGGTTTGACCGAGAGTTGTTCATAGCCGTCGACCTTGCCATGGGCCGCGTTGCGGTGGTTGCGGATGACGCGCAGCATGTGCTCGGCGTTCTTGGCATAGCCCGGGAAGGCGCCCAATTCGCCCGCCATCTCGGCGGAGGTCGCATAGGCCACGCCGGTCATGATCGCGGTCAGGGCACCGCCCAAAGCACGGCCCTCGTCGCTATCATAGGAATAGCCCATGTTCATCAGCAAGCCGCCGATATTGGCATAGCCCAGACCCAGCGTGCGGAAGTCATAAGACCGCTGCGCGATTTCCTTGGAGGGGAACTGCGCCATCATCACGCTGATTTCCAGCGTCACGGTCCACAGGCGCGCGGCATGCATGTAGTTCTCGACCTGAAAGACACCGTCCTTGAGGAAGGTCAGCAGGTTCATCGAAGCCAGATTGCAGGCCGTGTCGTCGAGGAACATATACTCCGAACAGGGGTTCGAGCCGCGGATCGCACCGTCCTCGGGGCAGGTGTGCCAGTCGTTCACGGTGTCGTGGTACTGGATGCCCGGATCGGCGCAGGCCCATGCGGCATGGCCGACCTGGTCCCAGAGGTCACGGGCGCGGACGGTCTTGACCACCCGGTTCTCGGTGCGGCTGATGAGCTCCCAGTCGGCATCCTTCTCCACGGCCTTCAGAAAGGCATTGGTGACGCGGATCGAGTTGTTGGAGTTCTGGCCGGAGACAGAGTTGTAGGCCTCGCTATCCCAGTCGGTATCATAGGTCGGGAACTCGATGCCGGTGTGGCCCTGCTTGGCGTAGTCCAGCACGCGCTTGACGTATGTCTCGGGGATCGCGACCTTCTTGGCCTCGCGGATCGCCTGTTTCAGCGCGGCGTTCTTCGCAGGGTCATAGGCATCCGCCTCGGCCCCGTCCCATGCCTTGATCGCGTCGAACAGAAGGTTCAGCTTCTGCTCGTGCATCTTGGAGCCGGCGACGATCGAGGCCACCTTCTGCTCTTCGAGCACCTTCCAGTTGATGAAATCCTCAATATCGGGATGGTCGGCGTCGACGATCACCATCTTGGCCGCGCGGCGGGTGGTGCCGCCGGATTTGATGGCGCCGGCTGCACGATCGCCGATCTTGAGGAACCCCATCAAACCCGACGACTTGCCGCCGCCCGACAGCTTCTCGCCCTCTCCGCGGAGCGATGAAAAGTTGGTGCCCGTGCCCGAGCCGTATTTGAACAGACGTGCCTCGCGGACCCAGAGGTCCATGATGCCGCCATCGCCCACCAGATCGTCGCCGACGGACTGGATAAAGCAAGCATGCGGCTGCGGGTGCTCATAGGAGGATTTCGACCGGGTCAGCTTGCCGGTTTTGTAGTCGACGTAGTAATGCCCCTGCGCCGGGCCGTCGATGCCATAGGCCCAATGCAGGCCGGTGTTGAACCACTGCGGGCTGTTCGGGGCCGCGCGCTGGCTGGCCAGCATGTGGCGCATCTCGTCGTAATAGGCGCGGGCGTCTTCCTCGGTGGTGAAATAGCCGCCCTTCCAGCCCCAGTAAGCCCAAGCGCCCGCCAGACGGTCGAAGACCTGCTTGGAGGAGGTTTCACCGCCCATCTCGGCACCCTCGGCGGGCTCGGAGCGCCACAGGAACTCAGGCACGTCCTTTTCTTTGACCTTCCGGGTCTTGCTGGGGACGCCCGCCTTGCGGAAATACTTCTGAGCGATCACGTCGCTGGCGACCTGGCTCCAGGATTTGGGCACTTCGACGTTGTCGAGCTTGAACACCACCGAACCGTCAGGGTTGCGGATCTCTGACACCGTGGTGACAAAGTCCAAATCCGCATAGGCATCCTGCCCGGCCTTGGTGAAATTCCGTTCAATCTTCATCGTCGCTGCCCTTTTTCAAACTCTCAAAATCCTGAGCCGACATGCCCACGGCAGGCCGTCTCACCCCTATGTGCTGGCAGTTTGAACAAAGCTTCCCCGCGCCACCTGCTGACGCAAGCGCCCCGAAACCGATTAAAACACTGGCTCTATACTCTGTCCCCGCCGCCCAAGCGCCCTGTTGCGTTAACCACAACATATTGTGGCGCTTTACTTGACCCCCACAAACTGACGTAGATCGCACTATTTGGTCAACGGTTTTTTTCGGAATTATTTCGGGGCGGGCAGTTGACCGGAGCCCCCCAATTTGCCCCGCGCCCTACCCCAGTGATTCAGCCTCAGGATATCCCCAAAGATACCCGCAAGCCCGGCTGGCGGGCGGCTTTGAAATAATCCATTGCCGGGGCCGGGTTAGCGGAGGTGTTTGAGAGATTGGTTGAATTCATCCACAGCCCAAGACCGCCCGCCGGTCGACAGGCCGCCGAACGTGGGCGCTGTGCCACGATCACCCGGCCCAAGCCCCCTGCCCCATGTCCCCGCCAAGAACCGCGGCAGAATCATCACGATCTCGGCGTGCGCAGGCGCAAACCTGCCAATACGGCGGCGGTAGCTACTATATCTTGTGCAGAATGAGGATAAGACAACGGGCGCGCCTCAACCAAAGCGGGAAGCGCTACATCAGCGATGTAGGAAGAAAGTGGTCGGAGCGAGAGGATTCGAACCTCCGACCCCCTGTACCCAAAACAGGTGCGCTACCAGGCTGCGCCACGCTCCGACTGGGGCTTCTTTAGCCATAAGCCCGCCAATTGAAAAGCCCCGATTGACCTTAAAATCGGAAAATCCGCGAAGTCTTTAGCAGGGCCAAGCCGGAGCGTTCCCGGCAAAGGCCGGATGGCGGATTTCGCTGCCTTCGGTGATGCCAAGGCGTTTTGACAAGCCACCGTTAATCTCCAGCACCGCCAGCAAATCGTCGCCGCCCCGGATCGGTGTTTCGTCCAGCGGTTTGGCGGAGTGGTGGATCTTCTGCACCACGCCCCTTGCGTCGATGAACAGCAGGTCCAGTGGGATCAACGTGTTGCGCATCCAGAAATTCAGGGGCTGAGGTCTTTCGTAGATAAAGAGCATGCCCGCGCTCAGGGGCAGCGAACGCCGGTGCATCAGCCCCTTGGCGCGTTCCGCCGTGTCATCGGCCACTTCGACAGAGAAGCGGGCCTTCCCCCAATCGCCGCGGAGCGTCACGGAATCGACACGGCAAACCTCGGCCACCGCCGCGCCGGTCAGCAGCAGACCAGCCAGTGCCGCCCCTGCCATATGCCTTGCCAGTCGCCTGACCTTTAGCCGTCTATCACCGCGTCCCATGAGCTTACCTCCGCCGCCAGATGGCCCCGATCGCCAACAATCACACGCATGGCAAGTGCTTCGCCCGGTTGCAAATCACAAAGTCCGGATTGGCGCAGCACGTCGATATGCAGAAACACATCTTCCGCGCAGCCAAAGACATTTGCAAACCCGAATCCCTTGGCCTTGTCGAACCATTTGACACGGGCGGGCTCAAATTCGGCGGTGGCCAGCTGCTCGGGGTCGAAACCGGCGAATTCCACCACGGCGGCAGGCAATTCACTGGGCGCCTCGACAGAGAGCACTTCGACCGCCTGCGCCCCGCGCTCGGTCTGTTGGACGCGCACCGCCACCCGCGCCCCATCCGCGACAGAGCTTTGGCCGTAATTGCGCAGGACATTGACGTGCAGCAGGATGTCCGCCCCGCCTGCATCCGCGACGACAAAGCCGAAGCCCTTGACCGGGTCGAACCATTTGACCACGCCTTCGAGGGGGTCATCTATCGCCGCTGGTTCCGCTTGGGTTTCAGACACATCTTTCATGGGGTATCGCGCCGTCAGATCAGGGGTTGAGCCGGGTCACGGCCCAGGGTGCCGCGACATCTGCGCGCCGCCATTGGAAACGGTCATGCAGGCGAAACTCGCCATCGGCCCAGAATTCGATTTCCAGCGGGGTGATCCGGTAGCCGCCCCAGAACGGGGGACGCTCAGGGTTCACCCCCTTCTGCGCCGTCACCTTGGCCACCTCGGCCATCAGCGCACCGCGGCCTGAGAGCGGCTGAGATTGGCGCGAGGCCCAAGCCCCCAGACGGCTTTTGAGCGAGCGCGAGGCGTAATAGGCATCGGCCTGCGGCCCGTCCTCTCGGCTGATCAAGCCGCGCACCCGCACCTGACGGCGCAGGGATTTCCAATGCATGACAAAGGCCGCCTTGCCCGCGCCGTCCAGTTCCTGCGCCTTCTGGCTTTCGTAATTGGTGTAAAAGACAAAAGCCTCCGGCTCGATCTCTTTCAGCAGCACCATGCGGGCGTTGGGCAGCCCTTGCGAATCTACCGTGCTGAGCGCGATGGCATTGGGATCATTAGGCTCGGTCGCCTCTGCTTCGGAAAGCCAACGCTGCGCAATTGCAAAGGGATCATCCCCCGCAAAAATACCAGTCCGCGTCTCCATTCGGCATCTCCTTCAGAGTGCTTTGCCTGTCACCGGTTCTACGCCGGGGTCCGATCTCTTCGGTATGGCATTTGTTAACAATCGGCAACTCAAAGGACAACCTCACCCGATTTCCGACAGTTAGCCGCCGATCTTATGGCAAATCTCGGGGGTGAAGGCGCCTGTGCAGTCTTGATGGTAGCGCTGCAATCGCCTAGACCAAGACAACCTCAACGGAACATAGACAAGAACATAGACAAGGCGGCGGAATGGGAAACGAACTGATGCAGGGCAAGCGCGGGCTCATCATGGGGCTGGCGAATGACAAATCCATCGCATGGGGCGTGGCCAAGGCGCTGGCCGATGCGGGGGCGGAGCTTGCTTTTTCCTACCAAGGCGAAGCGCTGAAGAAACGCGTCGGCCCGCTGGCCGAGCAGCTTGGCAGCGACATCGTTCTGCCCTGCGACGTGGGCGATGAAGCATCGATCGACGCGCTTTTCGAAAGCCTGAAAGAACGTTGGGGTGAGCTGGATTTCATCGTTCACGCCATCGGCTTTTCCGACAAGGGCGAGCTGCGTGGCCGCTACGTCGACACCAGCCGCGGCAATTTCGCCATGTCGATGGACATCTCCGTCTACTCCTTCACCGCTGTGATGCAGCGCGCCGAGAAGATGATGTCGCCCGGGGCCAGCGCGCTGACGCTGACCTATTACGGCGCCGAGAAGGTGATGCCGCATTACAATGTCATGGGTGTGGCCAAGGCGGCGCTGGAGGCGAGTGTTAAATACCTCGCCGAGGATCTGGGCAAGGACGGCATCCGCGTCAACGCGATCTCGGCGGGGCCGATCAAGACGCTGGCGGCTTCCGGCATCGGCGATTTCCGCTACATCATGAAATGGAACGAGTACAACTCGCCCCTGCGCCGCAACGTGACCACCGAGGACGTGGGCAAGGCCGCGCTGTTTTTGCTGTCGGATCTGGGCAGCGGCACCACGGGCGAGAACCTGCATGTCGACGCGGGCTATCACGTCGTCGGCATGAAGGCGGTTGACGCGCCCGACATGTCCAAGGAATAAGCCGCCCAAATTAATTCGCGCGGGTGCCCGCGCCAGCTGCTGCAAAGGACCACCATGACCAAATCCAAGGACGCCTCGCGCCTGCCCCATGAAAAGGGCTTTCACATCTCCTGGGATCAGATCCACCGCGACAGCCGCGCGCTGGCGTGGCGGCTCGACGGTCTGGGCCCCGACGATGGCGCTTGGCGTGCCGTGGTGGCGATCACCCGCGGCGGCATGGCGCCCGCGATGATCGTCGCGCGCGAACTCGACATCCGCACCGTCGATACGATCTCGGTCATGTCCTACCACTCGGGCGGCGGGGCCGCCGACCAGCGCCGCGAGGCGAAGGTGCTGAAATCCCCCGACGCCGAGATGATGGGCGACGGCACCGGCATCCTGATCGTCGATGATCTGGTCGACAGCGGCAAGACCATCGAACTGGTACGCGAACTCTACCCGCAGGCGCATTTCGCCACCGTCTATGCCAAGCCCGAGGGCGAGCCGCAGGTCGATACCTTCATCACCGGCGTGAGCCAGGACACATGGATCTTCTTCCCATGGGACATGGCCCTGCAATATGTCGAACCCTACCGCGGCAAGGACTGACCGGCCCCGCGCCACCTGCCCTGCCCCTATCTGACCGGATACCCCCATGACGCTTCCGCGCACCGCCACCACGTTCTTCCCCCCGGTGATGGAGGCGCGGCGCTGGCTCGACGGGGTCGACTTCCCGCCCGACCGACCGCTGATCAATGTCAGCCAAGCCGCGCCCGTCGATCCGCCCCCCGAAGGGCTACGCCGGGCGATGGCCGAGGTCACGCTGAACAACGATGAGGCGCATCTCTACGGGCCGGTACTTGGCCTGCCCGAATTGCGCGCCGAACTGGCGCGGCAGACGGCCGAGAAATACGCGGGCGTGGTGACCGACGAACAGGTCTGCATCACCTCCGGCTGCAACCAAGCCTTTGCCGCCGCCATCGCCACGCTCTGCGGCGAGGGCGACGAGGTCATCATCCCGACGCCGTGGTACTTCAATCACAAGATGTGGCTCGACATGAGCGGCGTCACCGCGGTGCCGCTGCCCGTCGAGGCCGACATGCTGCCCGACCCCGAGAAGGCCGCGGCATCCATCACCCCGCGCACCCGGGCCATCGCGCTGGTCACGCCCAACAACCCCGGCGGCGTGGAATATCCCGCGGCGCTGGTGCAGGAGTTCTTCGAACTGGCCCGTCGCCACGGCATTGCGCTGATCCTTGATGAGACCTACCGCGACTTCCACAGCCGCCCCGGCGCGCCACACGCGCTGTTCCGCGACCCCGATTGGCATGACACGCTCATCCACCTCTATTCCTTCTCCAAGGCCTACCGTCTGACCGGCCACCGCGTCGGCGCGCTGATCGCCAGCCGCAAGCGTCTGGCCGAGGTCGAGAAATTCCTCGACACCGTCGCCATCTGCCCCGCGCAGATCGGCCAACACGGCGCGCTTTGGGGGATGCAGAACCTCAGCGCATGGCTTGCCGAAGAACGCGAGGAAATCCTGTCGCGCCGCGCGGCCATTGCCGACCTGATGCCCAAGCTCGAACCGCTGGGCTGGGAGCTTCTGGGTCTGGGCGGCTACTTCGCCTATATGCGCCACCCTTTCAGCGTTTCCTCGGCTGATCTGGCGCGCGATCTGGTGCGTGACGCAGGCGTACTCTGCCTGCCCGGCACGATGTTCCAGCCCGAGGGTGACGCCCGCGGTGAAAGCCAGTTGCGCATCGCCTTTGCCAACCTCGACGCCGCCGGTCTAAAGGTGCTTTTCGACAGGCTTGCAGCCCTGCCACGCAACGCATAGACAGGTCCGAAATCAACGAGGGACCGTGTCATGGCCAAAAAGGGCTTCAGCTTTTCGAAAACCGCCGTCTGGGCCTTGATGGCCCTTTTGATCTTGGGTCTGGGCGGCTTTGGCGCGATCAACCTCAGCGGCAATCTGCGCAGCATCGGCACCGTGGGCGACAAGTCGATCTCGGTCGATCAATATGCCCGCCAGTTGCAGCAGGAAATCCGCGCAATCGAAGCGCAGACAGGGGAGAGCCTGCCCTTTGCCCGCGCCCAAGAGATGGGGCTGGACCGGGCCGTGCTGCAACGGATCGTGCGCAACCGCGCGCTGGACCATGAGGCCGACGAAATGGGCATCTCCATCGGTGACGCCACCCTGCGCGATGAGATCGTGGCAATCTCGGCCTTCCAAGGGATCGACGGCAACTTTGACCGCGAAGGCTATCGCTTTGCCCTTCAGCAAAGCGGGATGAGCGAAGCCGAGTTCGAACGCTCGATCCGCGAAGAAGCCGCGCGTGGCCTGCTGCAACGCGCCATTCTGGGCGGCGTCTCCATGCCCGACACCTATGCCCGCACGCTGGTCGATTACGTCGCCGAAGAGCGCAGCTTCACTTGGGCACGGCTGAGCGAGGATGACCTCGACGCGCCCTTGCCCGCCGCCACCGAAGACGAATTGCGCGCCTATTACGACGCCAACACCGATGACTTCATGCTGCCCGCCAGCAAAAGCATCACCTTCGCTTGGCTCGCGCCCGAAGACCTGCTGGACGAAGTCGAAGTGCCCGAAGAAGAACTGCGCGCCGAATATGACGCCCGCCGCAACGAATACGACCAGCCCGAGCGGCGTTTGGTCGAACGTCTGGTCTTTGCCGATCAGGAGGCCGCAGATCGCGCCGCCGCAGCGCTTGAGGTCGACGGCACCACTTTCGAGGCGCTGGTCGAAGAGCGCGGCTTGGCCTTGGCGGATGTCGATCTGGGCGATGTCGCGAAATCCGATCTTGATGACGCAGGCGATGCGGTCTTTGCCGCCGAAAGCGGTGACATCGTAGGCCCGCTGCCCAGCTCGCTCGGGCCGGCCCTGTTCCGTGTGAACGCCATCCTCCCCGCGCAGCATGTGCCTTTCGAAGAGGCCCGTGACGAGCTGGAAGAGACCCTCGCCATCTCCCGCGCCACCCGCGCCGTCGAAGCCCGCGCGCAAGAGATTGACGACCAGCTTGCCGGGGGTGCCACGCTCGAAGACTTGGCCCAAGAGACCAAGATGCGCCTCGGCACCATCGACTGGACCCAAGACAGCAGCGAGGGCATCGCCGCCTATGGCGCCTTCCGCGAGGCCGCCGCGGGGCTGAGCGCCAATGACTTCCCGCAGATCGATCAACTCGAAGACGGTGGCATCTTTGCCATGCGTCTGGATGAAACCAAGGACGCGCGCCCTGAACCTTTCGAAGCGGCCCGCGACGCGGTCGAGGCCGCATGGCGCGACGCCCAGATCGTCGAGGCGCTGACGGAAAAGGCTGAGAGCCTGACCGAGACGCTGGCCGAAGAAGAGGGATTCGAGGCCGCCGGTCTCACGCCGCAGCTTGGCGAAGGGCTGACCCGCAGCTCCTATGTCGACGGCACGCCGGACGATTTCATGGATCAGGTCTTTGACCTCGACGAAGGCGGCGTGGCCGTCCTGCCCGCAGGCGATAGCGTCGTGGTTCTGCGCCTTGATGCCGTGACACCGGCAGGCGAAGACGACCAGACCCAAGCGCTGATGGACCGCCTCTCGCAGCAGTTGGATCAGGCGCTGGCTCAAAATCTTTTCGATATCTACAGCAATGCCGTCATGCGCGACGCCGATCCCCAGATCGACCAGCGCGCGATCAATGCCGTGCATGTGAACTTTCCCTGATAGGCAATTTTGATGGCCCTGACCCCTGATTTCGATAGTTTCGCCCGCGCCTATGAGGCGGGCGAGAATCAGATCGTCTACACCCGCCTTGCCGCCGATCTCGACACGCCTGTGTCCTTGATGCTGAAACTCACCGGCGCGGCGGAGAATGCCTTTGTGCTAGAATCCGTCACCGGCGGCGATGTGCGCGGGCGGTATTCGATCATCGGCATGAAACCCGACCTGATCTGGCGCTGCCGGGGCGAGACCTCCGCGCTCAACCGTGCGGCGCGCTATGATGCCGATGCCTTTGAGGATATGCCCGGTGACCCGCTGGACCGTCTGCGCGACGTGATCGCGGAATCGCGGATCACCCTGCCCGACGATCTGCCGCAAGCCGCCGCCGGGCTATTCGGCTACCTCGGCTATGACATGATCCGGCTGGTGGAACATCTGCCCAATGTGAACCCCGACCCTCTGTGCCTGCCCGACGCGGTGATGGTGCGCCCTTCGGTGGTCGCAGTCCTCGACGGGGTGAAAGGCGAGGTCACCATCGTCTCCCCCGCTTGGGTGTCCGAGGGCCAAACCGCCCGCGCGGCCTATGCCCAAGCCGCCGAGCGGGTGATGGACGCCGTGCGCGATCTGGAACGCGCCATGCCACAAACCTCCCGCGATTTGGGAGAGGCCGAAGACGCGCCGGAGCCGGTCAGCAATTTCACCCGCGATGCCTATAAATCCGCCGTGGAGAAGGCGCGCGACTATATCAAGGCGGGCGATATCTTTCAGGTGGTGCCAAGCCAGCGGTGGGCCCAAGGTTTCACCCAACCGCCCTTCGCGCTCTACCGCAGCCTGCGGCGCACCAACCCCTCGCCCTTCATGTTCTATTTCAACTTCGGCGGCTTCCATGTGGTCGGCGCCAGCCCCGAGATCCTCGTCCGGGTCTTCGGCAACGAAGTGACCATCCGACCCATCGCAGGCACCCGAAAACGCGGCGCCACCCCGGAGGAGGATCGCGCGCTAGAAGCCGATTTGCTTAGCGACCCCAAGGAGTTGGCAGAACACCTGATGCTGCTGGATCTGGGCCGCAACGACGTGGGCCGGGTCGCCAAGATCGGCAGCGTGCGCCCGACGGAAGAGTTCATCGTCGAGCGCTACAGCCACGTCATGCACATCGTCTCCAACGTGGTGGGCGAGTTGAAAGAGGGCAAGGACGCACTCGACGCCTTCTTTGCGGGCATGCCTGCGGGCACCGTTTCCGGCGCGCCAAAGGTCCGCGCGATGGAGATCATCGACGAGTTGGAACCCGAGAAGCGCGGCGTCTATGGCGGCGGCGTGGGCTATTTCAGCGCGGGCGGCGACATGGACATGTGCATCGCCCTGCGCACCGCTGTGGTGAAGGACGAGACCCTCTATATCCAAGCAGGCGGCGGCGTGGTCTATGACAGCGACCCCGAGGCCGAGTTCATGGAAACCGTGCATAAATCCGGCGCGATCCGCCGCGCGGCTGCGGATGCATCGCGTTTCGGTGGCAAGGGCAACGGCTGACCATGGCCCCCCGCGCGCCTTTCCAGATCGCGGGGCATTCCGTCGCCCCCGGCAGCAGCCTTGCCGTTGATCTGCCCGTTTCGATCCTGCCCGATCACACGCCGGTGCATCTGTCGCTGGAAATCTTCCACGGCAAACGCCGGGCCGACGATGTTCGTCTCAGCAGCAGTGCATGGGGATGAGGTGATCGGCGTGGAGATCCTGCGCCGCCTGTTGCGCGCGCCGCAACTCTCGGCGCTGCGCGGCACGCTCATTGTCGTGCCTGTCGTGAACTCCTTCGGCTTCCTGAACCGCTCGCGCTACCTGCCCGACCGACGCGATCTGAATCGCTGCTTCCCCGGTTCGCCCACCGGCAGCCTCGGCGCGCGACTGGCGCATATCTTTTTGCAAGAGGTGGTGCTGCGCTGCGACTTCGGCATCGACCTGCATTCGGCGGCGATTCACCGCACCAACCTGCCGCAGGTGCGCGTCTCTCCGGCGGATAAGGTGACCCAGAAAATGGCGCTGGATTTCGGCGCGCCGGTGGTGCTGACCTCCCCCCTGCGCGACGGATCGCTGCGCGCGGTCGCCGCGAAACAAGGCACGCCGATCCTGCTTTACGAGGCGGGCGAAGGGCTGCGCTTTGACGAGATGGCCGTACGTGCGGGTCTTGCGGGCATCCTGCGCGTCATGCGCGGCCAAGACATGCTGCCCGCCAAGGGCATCGCCCGCGCCCGCAGTGCACCCTATATCTGCACCGCTTCCCATTGGCTGCGCGCCCCCGCAGGTGGCCTGCTGCGCACCTTCCGGGCCGAGGGGGAAACCGTCGCCGGAGGCGATCTTCTGGCCATCGTCTCAGACCCTTTCGGCAAGGAGGAGGCCGAGCTTCTGGCCGATGCGCCCGGCATCCTCATCGGGCGGGCGATGCTGCCCATCGTTAACGAAGGCGATGCTGTCTTTCACCTTGCCAAACTTAGCCCCCGCGCGGCGGAGGCGACGGTGGACGAACTCGCCAGCCAGTTGGAGGAAGACCCGCTCTTCGACGAGGACGAGATTATCTAACGTCAACCCCCGCCCCGCGCGGAGTCACTCCTCGCGCAGCAGCACCGCCGAGATCGGGACCAAGGCCACATCGCTCGCCCGGTCTTGCAGCCCCCAGAGCAGCAGGGCGGAGACGGTATCGGGCCGCAGGCGGCCCAGCATGATCACCGCGCCCTCCTGCCCCGCTTTGAAAGCCGCTTGATCCAGAAAACGCCGGATCACCCGCGCGGATTGCTCCTTGCTGTCAAAATCGCGAAACACCGGATCGGCAGGCACACCCGCCTTGCGGGCCAGCTTGGGCATGGTGTTAAGCCCCTTGTCCTGCGTCACCAGCCCGTGGCCGGATTGCGCGAGGATATCGGTCACCTGATCGGCCAGCGCGCGGCTGCCTTGGAAGCCGCTTTCGGTGCCTTCCAACACCCCCACCACCGGGCCGATCTGGTCGAGCGTTGCGCCAAATGTGGTCTCGGCATCGCTGGGCTGCGCGCCCTGCGGCA
Organism: Sulfitobacter sp. 15WGC; assembly: GCF_005068605.1. NCBI lineage: Bacteria > Pseudomonadati > Pseudomonadota > Alphaproteobacteria > Rhodobacterales > Roseobacteraceae > Sulfitobacter > Sulfitobacter sp. 15WGC. The sequence continues at coordinate 162,860 of NZ_SZNL01000001.1, forward strand.
GGTCGACCATGGCCAAAACCTCGAACCCTGCCTCGCGGTAGGTTTCCACCCGCTCGGCGGCGTCCGGCAGGGTGCTATCGACGGCGAAACTCAGCGGATAGGGAAAGCTGCGCAATGCGGCCAACCCGGCGCTGCCTGCGGTGACCGAGGTGCCATCATCGATCAGCACCACGCTCATCAGCGGCTTGCCCTCCTGCAGGTCGCTCGCGAGGCTGTTGACCACCACGGGGCGCGGGTCTTCATTCACGATTTCGTCAGCTTCAGCGGGCTCTGCCACCACCTCTGCGCCGGGGCGGTTGATCACGACGCCTGTATCTCGCTCGGTCAGGCTGGTCGCTGGTGTGCCGATGGCCGGGCGATTGTCGGCTTCAGTTTCAGCAGGCTCTGGGGTGGCTTCGGCAACCTCCGTCTCTTCCAGCGGCGCGGGGCTTGCCCCCTCGATGCTCTCCGGCTCAGGCACCGGGGAAGACAGGTCAGCCTCAGCGGCCTCCGCCTCACCGCGGGGCGCGTCTTCAAGCGCATCGGCTTCAACCTCCGGCTCTTCGATCACGACCTCCTCCGCAGGCAGGGTGATCGCCTCCTCCTCTTCGACCTCCGGCGCGGCCATGCCCTGCGGCGCGTCAAAGGCCCCTTCGATATCCGCCACATCCGGCGCGGGCGGCTGCGCGGGTTCGGTGCTGATCGAAAGCTCATCCGCCGCGGGCGGCGCATCCGGCGCCGTGGCCTGCGGATTGGGCATGACAGGCTCTTCCGCGCCGGGCGACATCGGCGTCTGCCCCTCGGGGGCCGCGGGGGTGCTGAGCCCCTCGGCACCGCCGGTCTCTGGCAGGCTGGCCGAGGTCTGTGTGTCGGGGTCGAGCGCGGCGAGGCTGTCTTGCTGCGGCACATCCGCGCGCGGCGCGGGGGCGTTCAACACCGGCGCGGTATCGCGGCTGCGCCCCTGCTCGCCTGCATCCGTCACGTTGATCCGCGCCGGGGCGGGGCCGGATCCGGGCGCATCGCCCACCTGCGGCGGCAGCGGCAAAGGCATCATCAGCGACACCGCACCGGCCACACCGATGCTTGCCACACCGCCCCAAATCAGCCCGCTCAGAACTCCGCGTGCCATCTGCGCTACTCCTGCTGTCTGCGCCATGGCCAGAAAGCCCGGCGTTCCCCTCAATTGGCTTGCCCCAAACTCTTGACGATGGGGTTCAAGCCTGAACATGTATGCGAAAACCTATACCGCGCTCCGGCGCGGTTTCTCCAGTCCTAATACAAAGAAATGCCTGCCTGTGCTGCTGCTCATCGATAACTACGACAGCTTTACCTATAACTTGGTCCACTATCTGGGCAGCCTCGGGGCGGATGTGCAGGTGCACCGCAACGACGCGCTCAGCGTGGACGAAGCGATGGCCATGAACCCCGCCGGTATCCTGCTGTCTCCCGGCCCCTGTGACCCCGACCAAGCGGGAATTTGCCTAGAGCTGACCCATGCCGCCGCCGCCGCGCGCGTGCCGCTTCTGGGGGTCTGCCTTGGCCATCAGACGCTGGGCCAAGCCTTCGGCGGTAAGGTCGTGCGTGCGGATGATATCGTGCATGGCAAACTGGGCCAGATGCAGCACGACGGGCGCGGGGTTTTCGCCGGCCTCCCCTCGCCCTTCGGGGCCACGCGCTATCACTCGCTGGTGGTCGAACGCGCGAGCTTGCCCGACTGCCTTGAGATTACCGCAGCGCTTGAAGACGGCACCATCATGGGCCTGCAACACCGCGAGTTGCCGCTACACGGCGTGCAATTCCACCCGGAATCGATCCGGTCCGAGCATGGCCACGCCCTGCTGCAAAACTTCCTGAACGAGATGAAGGTCCCGGCATGAGTAGCGCGTTGAAACCCCTGCTTGATGCCGCCGCGAACGGGCCGCTGACCTCGGATCAGGCCGTTGAAGCCTTTGAAATTCTGTTCGAGGGCGAAGCGACCCCCAGCCAGATCGGCGGTTTCCTCATGGCGCTGCGCACGCGCGGCGAGACGGTCACCGAATATGCCGCCGCGGCAAAGGTCATGCGCAGCAAATGCAACCCTGTGCATGCGCCCGAAGGCGCGATCGACATCGTTGGTACCGGCGGTGACGGCAAGGGCACGCTGAACATCTCGACCGCCGCCGCCTTCGTGGCCGCAGGCGCGGGCGCTGTCGTGGCGAAACATGGCAACCGCAACCTCAGCTCGAAATCGGGTGCTTCCGACGCGCTGTCGCAACTGGGGATCAACGTCATGGTCGGCCCCGCGGTGGTCGAGCGTGAATTGGCCGAGGCCGGTATCGGTTTCATGATGGCGCCCATGCATCACCCCGCCGTCGCCCATGTCATGCCGACCCGGTCCGAACTTGGCACCCGCACGATCTTTAACATCCTTGGGCCGCTGACCAATCCGGCAGGGGTCAAACGGCAGTTGACCGGCGCCTATACGCGCCAGCTGATCGAACCGATGGCGCTGACGCTGAAACAACTTGGTTCGGAAAAAGCATGGCTGGTGCACGGCTCGGACGGCACGGATGAGTTGACCATCACCGGTGTCAGCTGGGTCGCAGCACTGGAAGACGGTGTCGTCAACCTGCGCGAATTGCACCCCGAAGACGCGGGCCTTCCGGTCCATCCGTTCGAGGCCATCGCCGGGGGTGAGCCCGCCGAAAACACCAAACATTTCAAGGCGCTCCTTGACGGAGTTCCATCAGGCTACCGCGACGCGGTGCTGCTGAACGCGGCCTCTGCTTTGGTGGTGGCCGATGTGGCCCCAGATCTGAAAACCGGCGTTGAGATGGCCCGCGAAAGCATCGACAGTGGCGCTGCGCGCGAGCGGATCGAAAAAGTGGCGCAGATCAGCCAGTCGGCATGACGCTACCCAGCCTCACTGCCCTCGGCGCATGGGCCGAGCTGCCCTTTTTTGCCGAGGATTGGCCGCGTATTGCCGAGCAGCTTGCCGCAGAAACGAGGGTGGTCCTACCGCCCGCCCCGCAGATATTCGCAGCACTTGAGCATCTGCAACCAGCGGCTGTGGAGGTGGTGATCCTTGGCCAAGACCCCTATCCGACACCCGGCCACGCCCATGGCTATGCCTTTTCGGCCGAGCCGGATGTGCGCCCCATTCCCCGCTCCCTTGCCAATATCTTCAAAGAGTTAGACGCCGATCTTGGCGCATCACCGCAAGACCCGGATCTGCGGTTCTGGGCCGATCAAGGGGTTCTGCTGCTCAATAACGTGCTGACCGTTCCGGCGGGCTGCGCGCATGGGCATGCGAGGCTCGGATGGCGAAAGTTGACCGCTCAGGTGCTCAACGGTCTTTCTGATCGCCCCCGCGCCTACCTGCTTTGGGGGGCGCATGCGCAAAAGGCGGCGGCAGAGGTCGATCCGGCGCGCAACCTGAAGATAGAGACGCCGCACCCTTCACCGCTGTCGGCAAGGCGCGGCTTCTTCGGCTCACGCCCCTTCAGCCGCGTGAATGACTGGTTGCAGGGCCAAGGCAAGCCCGGCATACATTGGACAAAGCCGTGAGGAAGCCATGACCGCCACAATTCTTGAAAAAATCAAAGCCTATAAGCTGGACGAAATTGCCGCTGCCAAGGCCGAAAAATCGCAGGCAGAGGTCGAGGCCGCGGCCCGCGCGGCCCCGCCAGTCCGCCCCTTCGCGCAGAGCTTGCACAAAGCCTCCCGCGAAGGCTATGGCCTGATCGCCGAGATCAAAAAAGCCAGCCCCTCCAAAGGTTTGATCCGCGAAGATTTCGAACCCGCCGCCCTCGCCCGCGCCTATGCCGCAGGCGGCGCGACCTGCCTCTCGGTCCTTACCGACACCCCGAGTTTTCAGGGCGCGAAGGAATTCCTCGTTGAAGCCCGCGCCGAATGCGATCTGCCGGTCCTGCGCAAAGATTTCCTTTACGATCCCTATCAGGTCGCCGAAGCGCGCAGCCTTGGTGCCGACTGCATCCTGATTATCATGGCCTCCGTCTCTGACGCGCAGGCCGCGGAACTTGAGCAAGCGGCAGATGAATGGGGCATGGACGCGCTGATTGAGGTTCATGACGCGGATGAACTGGCCCGGGCCGAAAAGCTCAACAGCCGCATGATCGGGATAAATAACCGCAATCTCAACACCTTCGAGACCTCTCTTGATGTGACGCGTCAACTGTCAGAGGCCGTCCCCCACGACCGTATGCTGGTTTGTGAATCCGGCCTCTACACCCCCGCCGATCTTGCCGATATGGCGGTCTACGGCGCACGTTGCTTCCTCATCGGCGAAAGCCTGATGCGCCAGCAAGATGTCGAACAGGCCACCCGCGATCTGCTCGCCAACCCGCTTGTTCCCGGAGGGATGTAATGGCGCTCACCCATTTCGACGCCGAGGGCGACGCCCATATGGTCGATGTCTCGGAGAAAGCCGTGACTTCGCGGGTGGCCAAGGCTGAAAGCTACATCAAGATGACGCCGGAAACCCTTGATATCATTACTGAAGGGCGCGCAAGAAAGGGGGATGTTCTGGGGGTCGCAAGGCTTGCCGGGATCATGGCGGCCAAACGGACGGCAGACCTGATCCCGCTTTGCCATCCTTTGCCCATCACCAAGGTCAGCGTTGATCTGACTCCCGACGCCGCACTGCCCGGCATCCGAATTCTCGCCACTGTCAAAACCACCGGTCAAACCGGGGTTGAGATGGAGGCCCTCACCGCAGCCTCCGTCACCGCCCTCACCGTCTATGACATGGCCAAAGCCGTGGATAAGGCGATGGAGATTGGCGGCACGCGGGTCGTTCTGAAAGATGGCGGTAAATCAGGCCGTTACGAGGCGACATGATCAGCGTCGAAGCGGCTTTGGAAGCCGTCCTGAACCTTGTCGCCCCTCTGGAAACCGAAGAAGTCGCCCTTCGCGGCGCCAATGGCCGTGTCTTGTCGCAGCCCGTGCGCGCGCGGCGCAGCCAACCGCCTTTCGCCGCCTCCTCTATGGACGGCTACGCCCTGCGCCGCGCCGAAGTCGAACCGGATGCGATGTTCAAGGTCGTCGGCGAAGCCGCGGCGGGCCATGCTTACGCGGGCAGGCTGCGGGCCGGGCAAGCCGTACGCATTTTTACCGGCGCGCCGGTGCCCGAAGGCGCCGATTTCGTGGTGATCCAAGAGGATGTGACCCGGCGCGGCGACCTTATCACCCTCGGCCACCATATTGATGACAAAGACAATATTCGCCCCGCTGGCGGAGACTTCACCAAAGGCGAAGACCTAACCGCCCCGCGCATTCTCCGGCCCGCCGATGTGGCACTGCTCGCCGCCATGAACGTGGGACAGGTGCCTGTCACCCGCAAACCCATCATCGCAATCCTCGCTACGGGGGATGAATTGGTGCAACCCGGTGAAAACCCCGGCCCCGACCAAATTATCGCCTCCAACAGCTACGGTCTCGCCGCGATGTTCGAAGAGGCGGGCGCCGAGGTACGCATGCTGCCCATCGCGCGGGACACCACAGCATCGCTCAAACAGGCCTTCGCCCTGGCCCGTGGCGCTGATTTGATTGTCACCATCGGCGGCGCGTCGGTGGGTGATCATGACCTCATCGCGCCCGTGGCGGCTGAGCTTGGCATGGAGCAATCATTTTACAAGGTCGCGATGCGCCCCGGCAAGCCGTTGATGGCAGGCAAGATCGGTGATGCCGCGATGATCGGGCTGCCGGGAAACCCAGTTTCTGCAATGGTTTGCGGTGCGATTTTCGTGTTGCCCATGCTGCGGCGCATGCTTGGGCTGACCGAAGTACATGCTGTCATGCGCGAAGCCCCCCTTGGACGCGAGATTGGCCCGAATGGGCCGCGTGCGCATTACATGCGCGCCCATCTTCGGGATGGCGCGCTCTACCCGGATGATCGGCAGGATTCGTCACTTCTATCCGTGCTCGCGCAGGCCGATGCACTGATGATCCGCCCGCCTAATGAACCGGCGCGCAAGGCGGGCGATTTGCAAAAGTACATCTTGATTTAACGCCAACCCACGGTTGACACAAAACAAGAACATCCCTAGAACAAAAGCAACAAAAGCTTCAGGGGCCGCGCGATGCTGACCAAAAAACAACTCGATCTGCTTTCTTTCATTCACCAACGCGTGCAGCGCGACGGCGTCCCGCCCAGCTTTGATGAGATGAAACTGGCCCTCGACTTGCGGTCGAAATCCGGCATCCACCGGCTGATCACGGCATTGGAGGAGCGGGGCTTTATCCGGCGCCTTGCCCACCGTGCGCGTGCGATCGAAGTGGTCAAATTGCCCGAAAGCCTTGGCGGTGCGCCCGGTTTCGCCCCCCGCGTGATCGACGGGGACCGGCCCGATGCCCCGCCCCCGCCTGCGGCGCAACCGGTCACGGCGCATCATGCGTTCGATGTGCCGGTCATGGGCCGGATTGCTGCCGGTGTCCCGATCGAGGCGATCTCCCAAGTTTCCCATAGCGTCACGGTGCCCGGCGGGATGATCGCTGGTCAGGGGGAGCATTACGCCCTCGAAGTGCGCGGCGACTCGATGATCGAGGCGGGTATTAACGATGGCGATATCGTGGTGATCCGAGAAACCTCTGTCGCCGACAATGGCGATATCGTGGTGGCCTTGGTCGAAGATCAGGAAGCGACACTGAAGCGTTTCCGCAGACAAGGGTCTTCGGTCGCTTTGGAAGCCGCCAACGCCGCCTATGAAACGCGAGTCCTGCCCTCGGACAAGGTGAAGGTTCAGGGGCGACTGGTCGGGTTGATCCGCACTTACTGACGCTGCTGGCGGCTGTTCCATAAACGCGTCCCGGCGCGGTCTTTCGCGGTGGTGACTTCCCAACCCTGCGCCGATTTGTTCAGCGCGATTGCGCCGGTTTCACGCAGGCGCAAGGGATCGTAGACTTGGCAGCCCCAATTTCGGGCGGTCGTCATATCGGCGGACGCAACCACGACCTCCTCGGGCTGGCAGCCGCTAAAGGCGGCGACCGCGCGTTTTCCTGACAGATGGATGATACCCTCCTCTCGGCCCGCCCATCTTTGGGCAGCCAAGGCTTGATCCGCGCCGTCGCCATCATTCTCCAACCAATTGCGCGCGACGAAACCTGCGGCTTTGTCTTTGCTGAGCGCCCTGCCCGCCGGGGTCATGACGCCCACGAGCGTTCCCGTGTCGGCGACAAGCACGTCCGGGCGTGTGGTTCCTTGCCAGAGGGTGAAAGACAGCATGATCGCGGGCAGGCCGAACCAACGTAGATGACCTTGCCACAGGACGAGCCAGAGAAACCCGAGCGACAGGAGCGGCAGCACCCATCCCCCCGGCCCTGGCACGAAGCTGCGCGCGCCGGGGAGATGTGCCACCACATCCGCGACCGATAGGATCCACTCAAGGCCCAGACCCATCGCCCAAAGCGGTATCCCTTCACCGCCGAAGGGCGCAAGGATCGCCGCCAGCACGGCGGCGGGGATAACCAAGACCCCCATCAAGGGAACCGAAAGCAGGTTCGCGACCAATCCATAATGCGCGATCGTGTTGAAATGCGCGGCCGATATAGGCGCGGTGGCGATGCCTGCCACGGTCGAAGAGATCACCACCGCGGCAACGGGGCGGAGGCGTTTGGGAATGACCTCGCCTTCGAAGTCGCGGATCCAGCCAAAGACGGCGACGAGCGCCGTGGTCGCGGCGAATGACATCTGAAACCCCGGCCCCATTAGCGCCTCGGGTCGCAGGGTCAGCACGATGATGCCCGCGATGGCGACCGCGCGCAGAGAGATTGCCCGCCGCCCGATCATCAGGGCGCATAGCGCCACGGCGCACATGACATAGGCCCGCTCGGTCGCGACATTTCCGCCCGACAGCGCGAGGTATCCGGTGGCGGCGATCAGAGCGGCCCCCGCGGCGATGCTTCGGCTTGGCCAACGGGTAGCGGTGACCGGATGCAACGCGAGAAGCAATCGCGCTGCGCCGAAGACAACTCCGCTGAGCAACCCCATATGCAGGCCCGAGATCGCCAATAGATGCGCCAAATTGCTGCTGCGCAGGTCTTGCAGGGCGTCTTGTGAGATGGCGCTGCGGTCACCGGTGGTGATGGCGGCGGCGAAACCGCCGATATCGCCGGAAAGATGGGCGCGCACCCGCGCGGAGGCGGCCATGCGCAATCGGAAAAGGATCAACGCGATGCCCCCTTCCACAGGGTCCGCCATGCCCAAGAGCGGCACGCGGGTGTAGCCCACCGCGCCCAATTCGGCAAACCAAGCATGGCGCTGAAAATCAAAGCCGCCCGGCTCGACCGGGCCTGCGGGGGGCGACAGATGCGCCGTGGTCATCACCTGCATGCCGGGCCGTGGCGTAATTGCGCCGGGGAGCGTCGAATGGAGTGAGACGCGCACCCGGGGCGGCGTGCGCGCGGGCGGGACCCGATCCAACCGGACCTGATCGAGCGTCACGCGGGCCGCGTCGGACTGGCTTCGGTCAAGCGCCACGACACGCCCCTCGACCGGGCCATAGTAACGCCAGCCGAGAACTGGGGCCGCCACCGAATGCGCCCGAAACGCCGCCAGCAGCAGCCCCAGCAAGACCAAAGCCGCGCCGACAGCAAAGGGGGCCGTGATCTCGGGCAGCGCCCGCGCGACGACCGCCAGCACGACCACGACACATGCCCCCGCCGCCAGCATCACCTCCGAAGGCTCCGCCCGCAGCGAAAAATACCAGCCGATCCCCAAGGCGAGGCAGACCGGCACCCAGCAAAACAGATGCCCGCGCTGGCGCAGCATCACGGCGCTAAACTGGTTCCAAAGGCCCATGCTTGCCCCCGCGGATCGCACTGGGTAGACAGGCGTCAAACCCTAAGACCGGGATGGTTACCAATTGGTAAACGCCGCTCCGAACACCATATCTCTGACCGAAAGGCCCTCCGCCATGAACGCCCCTGTTGTGACCCGTTTCGCCCCTTCTCCCACCGGGTTCCTGCATATCGGCGGGGCGCGGACCGCCCTGTTCAACTGGCTCTATGCCCGTGGCCGGGGGGGTAAATTCCTGCTGCGCATCGAAGACACCGACCGCGCCCGTTCCACCCCCGAAGCGACGGCGGCGATTCTGCAGGGCATGTCGTGGCTCGGCCTCGACCACGATGGCGAGATCGTCAGCCAGTTCGAGAATGCCCCGCGCCACGCCGAAGTCGCGCAGGAACTGCTGGCCGCCGGCAAAGCCTATAAGTGCTTCGCCAGCCAAGAAGAAATCACCGCCTTCCGCGAGGCGGCCAAGGCCGAAGGGCGCAGCACGCTCTATCGCTCCCCTTGGCGCGATGCCGATCCGGCGAGCCACCCGGACGCACCCTATGTCATCCGCATCAAGGCGCCGCTGGAAGGCACCACCGTGATCCGCGATCAGGTGCAGGGCGATGTTACAATCCGCAACGACCAGCTCGACGATATGATCCTGCTGCGCTCGGACGGCACGCCGGTCTATATGCTGGCCGTCGTGGTGGACGATCACGACATGGGCGTGACCCATGTCGTGCGCGGCGACGATCACCTCAACAACGCCGCCCGCCAGATGATGATTTATGAGGCGATGGGCTGGGACGTGCCGGTCTGGGCGCATATCCCGCTGATTCACGGCGCGGATGGCAAGAAGCTGTCGAAACGCCACGGCGCCTTGGGCGCGCAGGAATATCAGGTGATGGGCTATCCCGCGGCGGGCATGCGCAACTACCTCGCCCGTCTGGGCTGGAGCCATGGGGATGACGAATTCTTTACCGACGCACAGGCGCAGGAATGGTTCGATCTGGACGGGATCCGCAAAAGCCCCGCACAGTTTGACCTGAAAAAGCTGGAAAACCTCTGCGGTCAGCATATCGCACAGGCCGATGATGCCGCGCTGCGGCGCGAGATCGAAGCCTATCTTGAAGCGGCAGGAGAGCCTGCGCTGACCGAAGGTCAGGCCGAGGGGTTGGAACGGGCGATGTATTGCCTCAAAGATCGCGCGAAGAAATTCCCCGAACTGCTTGAAAAAGCGACCTTTGTCTTGGCCGAACGCCCGATCACCCCAGATGAGAAAGCGGCAAAGAATCTCAATACGGTATCCCGTGGCATACTGTCGGAATTGACGCCGCAATTGCAAAATGCTAGCTGGAACAAAGAAACGCTGGAGGAGGTACTGAACGGCTTTGCTGCCGCGCATGACACCAAATTTGGCAAGCTGGCGGGGCCGCTTCGGGCGGCCTTGGCTGGCAGGGCAGTCACCCCATCGGTTTTTGACATGATGTTGGTGCTGGGGCGCGATGAGACCCTTGCCCGACTGACGGACGCCGCGGCCTAAGTTTTGGTTCACCACTTCTTTGGGCGGCAGGTATAACTGAACGGGACAGCCCCATATGGGGCTAGGCCCAGACGGCGGGGGCATCTCCGCAGCCTACATTCGGGAAGGGATTTCATGACCAATAACAATAAAACCGCAACGCTGACGATCGACGATCAAAGCTTCGATCTGCCGATTCACAGCCCCACTGACGGGCCCGATGTTGTCGATATCCGCAAGCTCTATGCGCAGGCGGGTGTCTTTACCTACGACCCGGGCTTCACCTCGACCGCGGCTTGCGACAGCACGATCACTTTCATTGACGGTGACAAAGGCGTGCTGCTGCACCGGGGCTACCCGATCGAACAACTGGCGTCGAAGTCGCATTACCTCGAAGTCTGCTACCTGCTGCTTTATGGTGAGCTGCCCTCCCCCAAGGCGTTGGAAGATTTCGAGTGTCTGGTGACCAACCACACCATGCTGCACGAGCAGATGATGAACTTCTTCCGCGGCTTCCGCCGCGATGCGCATCCGATGGCGATCATGGTGGGCGTGGTCGGTGCGATGTCGGCCTTCTATCACGACAGCACCGACATCAACGATGAGCACCAGCGCGAGGTCGCCACGATCCGCCTGATCGCCAAGATGCCAACCATCGCGGCGATGGCCTATAAATACACCATCGGCCAGCCCTTCGTCTATCCGCGCAACGATCTCGACTACGCGTCGAACTTCCTGCGCATGTGCTTTGCGGTTCCGGCCGAAGAGCATGAGGTCAACCCGATCCTCAGCCGCGCGATGGACCGGATCTTTACGCTCCACGCCGATCACGAGCAAAACGCCTCGACCTCGACCGTGCGTTTGGCGTCGTCTTCCGGTGCGAACCCCTTCGCCTGTATAGCCGCTGGCATCGCCTGCCTCTGGGGTCCGGCGCATGGTGGTGCGAACCAAGCCTGCCTTGAGATGCTCAAGGAAATCGGCACGCCCGATCGCATCCCTGAGTTCATCGCCCGCGCCAAGGACAAGAACGACCCCTTCCGCCTGATGGGCTTTGGCCACCGCGTCTACAAGAACCACGACCCGCGCGCGACCGTGATGAAGGAAAGCGCCGACGAGGTTCTCGAACTGCTGGGCGTGGAGAACAACCCGATCCTTCAGGTTGCGAAGGAGTTGGAGAAAGCCGCGCTGGAGGATCCGTATTTCGCGGAGAAGAAACTCTTCCCGAACGTGGATTTCTATTCCGGGATCATCCTAGAAGCCATGGGCTTCCCCACGTCGATGTTCACCCCGATCTTCGCGCTAGCGCGGACCGTGGGCTGGATCTCCCAGTGGAAAGAGCAGATCAGCGATCCGCAGCTCAAAATCGGCCGTCCGCGTCAGCTCTACCTCGGCGAGGACAAGCGCGATTACGTCGATATCGAGAACCGCTGAAGCGACCTTCAGAGACCATGCAAACGCCCCGGATTTCCGGGGCGTTTCGCGTTTCGACCGCCACTGCTCACAATACCTATGATTGAAGTTGTTGACCCTAGGGCAACAATGAACCCGCCGGTGGGGAGACTGATTCCGCACGCCCGAATCGCGAAAACCGGTGCCCTTTAACGCACTGTCGGCAATGGCGTGAAAAATCAGTGAATGTTTCCAAGCGTTTTGCCGGACACGAAACACCGGAGCCGAAAATACGGCCAAATTGCGGCACTGTTTCACACCTCGTGACAATGCCACCGCCCCGCTTGACGGGATTCCCCCCGCGGCGGTAGCCTCCCTTCACGATGTCTTTTCGGGGTGGGAAGGGCATCATTGCGGCACTGCCGAAGGGGTTCGCTCTTTGGCAGTCCGACCGGCGTTCACCCCATTGTAGACGCCCAGCAGTACAGCCGGGCCGCGACGAGAGGATGCAGGATGACCGCAACGGACCGGACCAAAGGGCTTCGCTGGGACTGCGCCACCGGTCTGACGTCTGCAAAGGCCGACGACGTTCCCGGCCCTCAGGGTGCGCTCGTCCCCGATACATTGCATGACTGCGACCAAATCGCCGTGGTCTATGACAAGGGCCAGACCCCGCCGCGCATCACCATCGCGCAGGTCTCGAACTCGGTCCATACGGTTTTGGCGGATGGCGTCGCTGTGGCGGTGGTGGCGCGGGCCAATGGCCCGGCACCTTCGGCCAGCGATGTGCTGCTGATTGAGCGAAGCTGCTAGCGCTCAGCGCCCCTGAAACTTGGGGCTGCGCTTTTGGGTAAAGGCCGTCACCCCCTCGGCGAAGTCTTGCGACTTGCCGCAGCGGCCCTGCGCCTGGGCCTCCAGCGAGAGTTGATCCTCCAACCCATTGTCCCATGACGCGCGGATCGCCTTCTTGGCCTCGGCATAGGCAGCGGTCGGACCAGCGGCCAATTGCGCGGCCTTGGCGCGCCAATGGGCATCGAACTCCGCATCCGGCACGGCCTGCCAGATCATCCCCCAGTCGTCAGCCTGACGGGCGGTGATCTTATCGGCGAAGAGGGCCGCCCCCATTGCCTTGGCCATGCCCATTTGCCGCGGCAGCGCATAGGTGCCGCCCGCGTCGGGGATCAGGCCAATGCGGGTGAAAGCCTGCATGAAATAGGCGCTCTCGCTCGCAAAGACGACATCGGCGGCCAGCGCGATATTCGCCCCTGCTCCTGCCGCCGGGCCGTTCACGGCGGCGATGGTCGGCACAGGGCAGTTGATGATGGCGCGCAGCAGCGGCGCATATTCTTCGCGCAGCGTTTTCTCCAGATCGGCCACGCCGCCCGCCCGGTCGGCCAAGTCTTGGCCCGAGCAAAAGGCACGCCCCGCACCCGTCAGAACCACGACCCGCGCCGCGCGCCCACCTTCGGTCACCGCATGGGTCAGCTCCGCCCGCATCTGCGTGGTGAGCGCGTTCATCTTATCGGCGCGGTTCAGCGTGATCAGCGCGACATCGTCGGTCAGCGCATAGGTGATCGTTTCATAGTCCATCTTGCTATCCTCGATTGCTTGGCCGCAGCATATCAAAGCAATGTGCCGCTGCCAGTGCAACGGGGCGTCAGCGGTCAAGAATATCGCGCAGGCGGGCTTCTTCCTCTGCCGAAAGGGGCGCTTCGCTTGGGGTTTTGCTGCGGGCGCGGCCGCGCAGATAGATCACGCCCAGCCCCCCGGCCAGCAAGAGCATCAGCGGCCCTGCCCCCCAAAGCAGCCAATTGGCCCCCGTCGCCTGCGGGCTCAGCAGGACATATTCACCGTATCGGTCGACGATGAAATCCACCGCCTCCTCATCGCTGTCGCCCGCCCCCAGCCGCTCGCGCAGCAAGATGCGCAGGTCACGCGCAAGGCTCGCGTTGCTCTCATCAATGCTTTCGTTCCGGCAAACTAGGCAGCGCAGACCTTGGCTCAACTCCCGCGCACGGGCCTCCAACGCGGGATCGTCGAGCAGTTCGTCAGGCTGCACCGCCCAGAGGGGGCTGGCGAGCAGGGTCAAGATCAGCAGCAGCCGTTTCATTCCGCGGGCACCCCCGCCGGTTGCTTGCGCGCACCCGCCGCGACCCGGAAGCGCCGGTCGCTGAGGCTCAGCACCCCGCCAAGTGCCATGAGCGCGCAGCCGATCCAAATCCAATTGGTCATCGGCTTGATATAGGTCCGCACCGCCCAACCGCCGCCGTCCTGCGCATCGCCGATCACCACATAGACGTCGCGGGCGAGGTTATAGTCGATCGCCGCCTCAGTCGTCGGCATCTGCGCCACGGGGTAGAACCGTTTTTCAGGCCGCAGGGTAGAGATCACCGCGCCGTCCTGCGCCAGCGTAATCTCGGCCATGGTGCTGAGGTAGTTTGGCCCTCGCACGTCACTCACATCCCGCAGGGTCAGCGTGTAGCTGCCCACGTCAAAAGGTTCATCGATCCGGGCCACGCGGATGTCGTCCACGGCCCAAGCCATCAGCCCCGCGATCCCGGCCATGGTGACGCCCAGCCCGCCATGCGCGGTGGCCTTACCCCAATCCGCACGCGGCAGGCGGCGCAAACGGCGCAGCTTGCCCGGGCCACGCCCAAGACGCTGCATCACATCCACCACAGTGCCCATCACCAGCCACGCCCCGAGGAACAGGCCCACAGGCCCCAGCAGGCCGCGCCCGGTCTGCATGGCAAAGGCCAGCCCCCCAAGCGCCAGTGCCAGCAGGAAGGCATAGCGCAACGGGTAGAGCGCGCGCATGATCTTGGCCCGTTTCCATGGCATCGCGCTGCCAATCGGCAGGATCAGCCCAAGCGCTACCATGAAAGGGGTAAACGCGGCGTTAAAGAACGGCGGCCCGACGCTGAGTTTCCGGTCGAGGAACATCTCGGCCACCAGCGGCCACATGGTGCCCACGAAGACCACGAAACAGGCCACTGCGAGCAGCAGGTTGTTCACCACGAGGGCCGTCTCGCGGCTCAGCAGGCCAAAGACGCCTTTCGCCTCAAGCGCCGAGGCGCGCAGCGAATAGAGCACCAGCGCCCCACCGGTAAAGACCCCCAGAATGGCCAGAATAAAGACCCCGCGTTCGGGGTCGTTGGCGAAGGCATGGACGGAAGTCAGCAGGCCAGAGCGCACGATGAAAGTCCCGATCAGCGAAAAGCCGAAGGCGAGGATCGCCAGCAGGATGGTCCAGCTTTTCAGGCTCTCGCGTTTCTCGACCACGATGGCGGAATGCAGCAGCGCCGCCGCCAAGAGCCAAGGCATGAAACTCGCGTTTTCGACCGGATCCCAGAACCAGAAACCGCCCCAGCCAAGCTCATAATAGGCCCACCAAGACCCAAGCGCGATGCCAATGGTCAGAAACACCCAAGCCGCCAGCGTCCACGGCCGCACCCACCGGCCCCAAGCCGCATCCACGCGCCCTTCAATCAGCGCCGCCACGGCAAAGCTGAAGGCCATGCTGAGGCCGACATAGCCGAGATAAAGAAACGGCGGGTGGAAGGCCAAACCGGGGTCTTGCAAAAGCGGGTTTAGGTCTTGGCCATCAAAGGGCGGCGTACCCATGCGCAGAAAGGGGTTCGAGGTGAAAAGAATGAACGCCAGAAAGGCCACCCCAATCGCCGCCTGTACCGAGAGCACCCGCGCGCGCAGGCGCGGCGGCAGGTTGCCGCCAAACCACGCGGCCATCGCCCCGAAAAGCGCCACGATCAACACCCAAAGCAGCATCGACCCTTCGTGATTGCCCCATGTGCCGCTGATTTTATAAAGCATCGGCTTGGCGGAATGGCTGTTGGCCACCACCAGTTGCAGGCTGAAATCCGAGGTAACGAAGGCCCACATCAGCGCGCCAAAGGACAGGGCGATCAGGATAAATTGCGCCGCCGCCGCCGGCTCGGCCACCGCCATCCAACCCGCGCGGCCCCGCCAAGCGCCCCACATCGGCACCACCATCTGTACAAGCGCCACGCCAAAGGCGAGCACAAGCGCGAAATGTCCAAGCTCTGTAATCATGGGCCGGACTATAGGGGGCCGAAGCCCCCTAAGCCATGGCAAATCAAACGTGAAATATGGTCAATCGGTCGCAGTCAGCCCCGGCTGCGACGCCAAGCATCAAGGGCCGCATTCTCCGATGGCGCGACCGCAGCGAGGGCCAGACGGCTGTCGGCACCGGTGTCGGCAACCTGAGGGCTGTCGGCGCGCATCTCGCGCAAGGCTTCGATATTCTCGACCACCTGCGGCACCCGCGCGATGGTGCCGACGATGGCACGCTGAAACTCCTGCGATTTTACCTGCTGCCGCGCGCCGAAATAGAAAGAGACGATCACCCCCAACAACCACCAAAGCGGCTCGGGCACCAAGGCGATGCCCTGCATTCGTTCGGCGAACCACAGCGGGTTGACCATGGCGGTGACGAACAGGCCGAGCGTGCCGAGCGCCAGCATCGGGCGCGGCAGCCGGTTGATCCCATCCATGAAGCGATCAAAGCCACCTTGCCGCGCTTGGGCGAACTCGGCCCCATATTGCGCCATGGCTTGGCCCTGCACCGCATGGGCGCGCCGCGCCCCGGCCTCGGCATTCTCGCGGAACACTTCGACCGTGTCCCGGATGACGTTCCGCTCACCGCCGAAGATTGTCGTGAAGATACGTTCGATCAGCCCCATTGTGCCACCCTCCGTGCAAAATCGGCCTCGCTCATGTGATACCGCGGCGCGATGAACTCTTCGGCCCTGCGTATCCAACCCCCCTTGCCGCCTGCCCGGCTGCGCGCGTATTTGCGGCTGGCGGGGCGGCGGTCGGCAAGGCGGAAGTAATAGTTGCGCCGCGCGATGCCGTAGGCGTCGACCAGATGTTCGGGGGCGGCCTGCCACGCGGCATGGGCGGCGCGGATCGTCTGCGGGCCGATCGCCCCGTCAACGGTGATGTCCTGCCCCATCTCGCGCAGCAGGCTTTGCAGGATTTTCACCGCGTTGCTGCCAGCGTTGACATACATGTCGAAAACGCTCGGCTGCAAAGGTGCGGGCAGTTCGGCGATGCGCGGCGCGTTGAAGTAATGCCGGACAAAAATATCGACCGCCTGCGTGCGGCCAAGGCGGCGCACATCCGCCACATCGACCGCCCCATCGCCGGTCAGGTCCAATCCCAAGCGGCGCATGGTGTAGATCGTGACCCCGTATTTCGTCGCCCCGCCGGGGTCGTCGGGGTCATTCACAAAGCCGCCCTCGCGGGCGACGATGGCGCTGGCGATCTCACGCACGGACTGCATCGCGGCTCTCCTGTTCTGCATGCAAACAGGCTCCGCCGGATTGGTTAACCGATGCTCACGCCCCCGCGCGTTGCGCAGCGGTCAGCCTTCGGATTCGCGATAAACGCCCTGCTCTTTCAGCGCGTCCGTCACTTCCTTGGGCATGTAGGTCTCATCATGTTTTGCAAGGATTTCAGTGGCTTCAAACACGCCGCCGACATAGCTGCCGGTGCCGACCATGCCTTGGTTCTCTTCAAAGAGATCAGGCAAGACGCCGGTAAAAACCACCGGGACAGAGGCCCCGCCATCGGTCACGGCAAAGCTTATCTGCTCCCCCTGCCCGCGCTTCAGCGACCCTTCTTCAACCAACCCGCCGATGCGGAACACCTCTGTCGGGCCGGGCGGCTCGGCGATGACTTGGCTCGGGGCGCGGAAATAGTTGATCCCGTCGCGCAGCGCATAGCCGATCAGTGCGGTCGACAGGACCAAGGCCACCGCCGCCACGGCGATGATCTGGATCCGGCGCTGTTTCTTGAGGCTCTTCATGGGAAGAGCGGGGCCATCATCAGCCCCTCGGTTTCTGGCAGACCCAGCATCAGGTTCGCGTTTTGCAAGGCTTGCCCGCTGGAGCCCTTGGTCAGGTTATCGAGCGCTGCGACCACCGTCGCCCGCCCGGTCTGGCGGTCAGCGACCACACCGATATGACAGAAGTTCGAGCCGCGCACATGCCGCGTGCTGGGCGCTTCGCCGAGGGGCAGCACCTCGATAAAGGGTTCATCGGCATAGGCTTTTTGCATTGTCTCATAGATCGCCTGCGCGCCACCTTTGACATAGCAGGTCGCCAGAATGCCGCGGTTCGCAGGCACCAGATGCGGGGTGAACTGCACCTGCACGGGCCGCCCGGCGAGGGCCGAAAACTCCTGATCGAACTCCCCCAGATGCCGGTGTGTGCTGCCAAGCGCATAGCCGTGATAGCCTTCGCTCAACTCCGCATGCAGCAGGTTTTCCTTGAGCGACCGCCCCGCGCCCGAGACCGCGCATTTCAGGTCCAGAATGATATCGTCCAAGTCGATCACCCCCGCCGCGATCAGCGGGCGCAGGGCAAACTGCCCCGTGGCCGCATTGCAGCCCGTCCCCGCCACCAGCCGCGCGGCGGCAATCTCATCGCGGTAGAATTCGGTGAGGCCGTAGACCGCCTCTTTCTGCTGCTCAAGAGCAGCATGTTCATTGCCGTACCACTTGGCATAATCCTCAGGGTCGCGCAGGCGGAAGTCGGCGGAGAGATCGACGATCTTCAGGTCTTTCGGCAGCGCCGCGATCACCTCTTGGCTGGTCTTATGCGGCAATGCGCAAAAGCACAGGTCAATCTGGGAAAAGTCGATTTCATCAACCGTGACCAATGTGGGCAGATCGAGATGGCGCAGATGCGGAAAGACCTCGGCCATGGTCTGGCCGGCCTTGGAGTTCGCGCCCAAAGCCGTGATCTGCATAGAGGAATGGCCAGCGATCAGCCGGATGAGTTCTGCCCCGGTATAGCCGGAGGCGCCAAGAATGGCGATGTTCTGGGTCATGGTCTGTCCCCTTGTTCGGAACGAAATGTAATTGGAGTTCAGGCGGCGGTGAATGTGATCTGTCGTCGCAGGAACTGCGTCGCGCGGTCGCTCACCCGGGCGGGATCACCGGTGGTGAGAAAGGCGGCTTCACCCGTGCCTGTCATATCAGGATGCCGCTCAAGGTAATCGGCCAAGGAATCCGCCACCAACTCGGCCTGACTGAAGACTTTGACCTGCCCGCCCAAGGCTGCCTGAAAAGCTTCCTGCATCAGCGGGTAATGGGTGCAGCCAAGGATCGCCGCATCGGGGTTGGGCATCTTGCGCTTCAGCGCGTCGACGTGGCTGCGCACCAGCGCTTCGGCAAGGATCATGTCACCCTCTTCGATGGCATCGACCACCCCACCGCAGGCCTGCGCCTCGACATCCACACCGATGGCGCGGAAAGACAGTTCACGCTGAAACGCGCGGCTTGCCACCGTGGCAGGCGTGGCGAAGAGCGCCACATGGTTGACGGCCACCTCGCGCGGGGGAGAGTTGTCGCCCCACTGCCGCTCGGTCATCGCTTCGATCAAGGGCACGAAAACCCCCAGCACCCGCTTGTCGCGCGGGATCCACCCCTCTTGCATCCGGCGCAGCGCGGCGGCAGAGGCGGTGTTGCAGGCAAGGATCACCAGATCGCAGCCCGCATCGAACAGCCGCTGCACGGCGGCACAGGTCAGCTCATAGATGTCATCGGCGTCGCGCACGCCGTAGGGCGCATGGGCGCTGTCAGCAAGGTAGACAAAATCCACCTCCGGCAGCCGTTCTTGCACCTTGTTCCAGACGGTCAGCCCGCCCAGCCCCGAATCGAAAATACCAACTGCCATGGTCTGTCGTCACCTGTCGGCTCTATGCCGTTCCTCAAACTCGTAACCGAGGCCCTGATACTGGCCCGGCTTTGGTGACAACTCATAGGTGGCTTTGCGCAGGAAATCCATCATCGCTTTTGCGTCCCCCGCCAGAGGGTCGAGCGTGGCGCGCGGAATGGGCGCGCCGATGGCCACGCGCACAGGCGTATCGACGCGGGCGCGGAACTCTTTGATCAGCAGCCCCATGCGCAGGTTGGCATGCAGGTGACTGGCGATCTGGAACAAGCGGCTGGTGTGACCGTCAAAGTAGATCGGCACCACCGTGGCGTCAGACTTGGCGATCATCCGCGCCGTGAAGCTGCGCCAGCCGGGGTCCAACGGCTGCGAAAAAGGCCGTGCGGCGGTGCTGACGGTGCCTCCGGGAAAGATGCCAATCGCCCCGCCCTGCGCCAGATAGTTCAACGCGGTCCGGCGGGTGGCGAGGTTGAGCGCCAGTGCGGCGCGGTCTTCGGCAAAGCTGATGGGCAACAGATGATGCGCCAGATCCGGCGCTTGGCTGAAAACCGCATTGGCCATGATGCGAAAATCGCCGCGCGTCTGGCTCAGGATATGGCCCAGCATCAGCCCATCCAGAATGCCGTAGGGGTGATTGGCGATCAGAATGACCGGCCCCCGCGTCGGGATATCCGCCAAAGCGCCGCGCATCACGTCCAGCGTCAGACCACAGCGCTGCACCATCGCATCGAAGAACCCCAGCCCCGCGGCCAGATCGTCTTCGTAGCCTTCGGCCCGTTTCAGCAAAGACACGCGCCCGGTGGTGTTTTCCATCAATCGAATGAGCGCCCTCCCGCCCCGGGTTCGGGCGGAATGGGCATAGCTTATGTCAGGGGCGTAGGTCACATCTCGGCCTCAGGATCGTCTTGGCGGACACCTTAAGGCAAAGATGTAACAGCGGTATTACTCCGCCGCCTTGGCCGTGGCGGTGCCGCCTGCGCGGATCACCGCCAGCAGTTCCTCGCGCCGTTTCGCGGCCTTGGCCTCATTGGCCTGTTTCACCGGCCCGAAGCCGCGGATTTGTAGCGGCAGTTCGGCCAGCGCCACGATGGCGTCGCGGGTCTGATCGGTCAGATTTGGCAGCACCTCGGCCATATCGGCCTCATATTGCTTAATCAACGCACGCTCCATCTTGCGCTCGGCGGTATAGCCGAAGGGATCGAGCGGCGTGCCGCGCAGCCCTTTGAACTTCGCCATGACCCGCAGCGGCCCTTCCAGCCACTGGCCGAACTCACGCTTCTGCGGGCGGCCATTCGGCCCCATCTTCGAGATCAGCGGCGGCGCCATGTGGAAGGTCATGTTGAAGTCGCCATCGAACTGCGCCCGCGCCTTGTCACGGCTGGTGATCAGAAGGCGGGCGACCTCATATTCGTCCTTGTAGCTCAAGAGCTTGTGATACCCCAAGGCCACCGCCGCCTTGACGTCACGGTCCTCGATACCGTCGAGCATCTTGGTATAGCGTTTGGCCAGTCCCTTGCCCTGATAGTCGGTCAGGTGGTTCTCACGGAAGGCGATCTTCTCCCCCAGCGATTTGGGCAGTTCGACCACGTTATCGGGCTGGCTCACCGCTCTAGCATCTTCAGGGTAGAGCACGGCCCAGCGACCGATCTCGAAGGCTCGTTTGTTGCGCTCCACCGCCGCGCCGTTCATCTCGATCGCCTGCATCAGGCTCTCGAACGTCAGCGGCAGCAGGCCACGCTGCCACGCGGCACCGAAAATCATCATGTTTGAGAAGATCGAGTCGCCCAAAGTCGCCTTAGCGAGATCCGAGGCATCGAACATCGTCACGTCATCCTTCAGCCGCGCCTCGAGCGCGAGGCTCAGCCGGTCGTAGGGCATCTGAAACTCGGTGTCGCGGGTGAAGTCGCCGGTGATGATCTGGTGCGAGTTCACCACTGCACCGGTACGGCCCGCGCGGTCAGACCCAGCGTCTTGTGGCCAGCCGAAACCACCAGATCCCCGCCGATGAGCGCATGCGCCTCGCCGGTGGCCACGCGGATCGCGCTGATGTCCTCGGGGCGTTCGGCCAGACGGCAGTGGATATGCACCGCACCGCCCTTCTGGGCGAGGCCCGCCATCTCCATCATGCCCGCGCCCTTGCCGTCGAGCTGTGCCGCCTGCGCCAGGAGCGCGCCGATGGTCACGACGCCGGTACCGCCCACGCCGGTGATGACGACGTTATGGGTGCCGTCGATCTTGGGCAGGTCCGGCATCGGCAGGTCGGGAATGCTGAGATCGGTGGTCGGATCTTTCCGGATCTTGGCGCCTTCCAGCGTCACGAAAGAGGGGCAGAACCCGTCGAGGCAGGAGAAATCCTTGTTGCACTGCGACTGGTCGATGGCGCGTTTGCGGCCCAACTCGGTCTCGTTCGGCACCACGGCCACGCAGTTCGACTGCACGCCGCAATCGCCGCAACCCTCGCAGACGTCCTCGTTGATGAAGACGCGTTTGTCGGGGTCCGGGAACAGCCCGCGCTTGCGGCGGCGGCGTTTCTCGGCGGCGCAGGTCTGGATGTAGACGATGGCCGACACGCCCTTGTGCTTGCGGTAGGCCTTTTGCACGTTCGGCATCTCGGCGCGCTCATGAATTTCCACGCCCTTGAAGCGGGCAAGGTCCACGTCTTCCTTCTGGTCATAGACCACGGCGACGTTCTTCACGCCCATGGCTTTCAGCTCTTCGACGATGCGATAAGCGTCGAGATCGCCCTCGTTGTGCTGGCCACCGGTCATGGCGACGGCATCGTTGTAGAGGATCTTGTAGGTGATGTTGGTCCCGGCCGCGATAGCCGCACGGATCGCCAGCACGCCGGAGTGGTTGTAGGTGCCGTCGCCGAGGTTCTGGAAGACATGTTCGGTGTTCGAAAACGGCGCCTCGCCGATCCAGTTCGCGCCCTCGCCGCCCATATGGGTGAAACCCGTCGTCTCGCGGTCCATCCACTGCACCATGTAGTGACAGCCGATGCCCGCATAGGCGCGGGAGCCATCCGGCACCTTGGTCGAAGAGTTATGCGGGCAGCCCGCGCAGTAATACGGCAGGCGGGCTGCGATATCCTCGGCATTGTCCGAGCGGCGCGCTTCGTTGAGCGCCTCAAGGCCCGCGCGGATGCCATCGGTCTCGCGGCCTTCCTCCAGCAGGATGCCGCCGATCTTCTCGGCGATCAGGATGGGGTCGAGCGCGCCGCGCGTCGGGAACAGCTCCTCGCCATGCTCCATGCCCGCACCACCCTTGTGCCAGCCGTAAACCCGGCGGTGCGTGTCGTTGAAGAGCGCTTCCTTGATCTGCACCTCGATCAGCTTGCGCTTCTCCTCGACCACGACCACCAGATCGAGCCCATCGGCCCAATCATGGAAACCCTGCATGTCGAGCGGGAAGGTCTGGCCGATTTTGTAGGTGGTGATTCCGAGCCGCTCGGCCTCGTTCGCGTCGATGTTCAGCAGGCTCATGGCGTGCACGAGGTCGAGCCAGTTCTTGCCCGCCGCGGCAAAGCCGATCTTGGCCCCGCGCTTGCCCCAGACGCGTTTGTCCATCTTGTTGGCATGAGAGAACGCCTCGGCCGCGAAGCGCTTGTAGTCGATCATCCGCGCTTCCTGCAGATGCGGCGTGTCGTTCAGCCGGATGCTGAGGCCGCCGTCGGGCATGTCGAACTCAGGGAGCACCAGCTTCATCCGGTTCGGATCGCCGTTGACCACGCTGGTGGCCTCCACGGTGTCCTTCATGGTCTTGAGACCGACCCAGAGACCCGAGAACCGGCTGAGCGCCCAGCCGTAGATGCCGTAGTCGAGGATTTCCTGAACACCGGCAGGAGAGACCACGGGCATATAGGCATCGACCATGGCCCATTCGGACTGGTGTAGCACGGTGGAGGATTCGCCGGTGTGATCGTCGCCCATGGCCATCAGCACACCGCCATGGGGCGAGGTGCCCGCCATGTTGGCATGGCGCATCACGTCGCCGGTTCGGTCCACGCCCGGCCCCTTGCCGTACCACAGGCCGAAGACGCCGTCGTATTTACCCTCCCCGCGCAGTTCCGCCTGCTGACTGCCCCAGAGCATGGTCGCGGCGAGGTCTTCGTTCAGCCCCGGCTCGAAGCGCACGTTATGCTCGGCCAGCTTCTTCTCGGCGCGCTGCATTTGCAGATCCACGCCCCCCAGCGGGCTGCCCCGGTAGCCGGTGACATAGCCCGCGGTATTCAACCCCGCGGCGCGATCCCGTGCCGATTGCATCATCATCAGCCGGACCAGCGCCTGCGTGCCGTTCAGCAGCACCGGGCTCTTGTCGAGGTCGAAACGGTCGTTCAGTGAAATCTTTTGCGTCGTCATGGCGGGCCCTCCCTAGCACGTCAGTCTTGCATGATTGCCCGGATTATAGGTCACAGTTGCTGACCTGTATAGCAGTTATTCCGCAACGGCAGTCCCGCAGGCGACGGTTTGTGCTGTTTTCTCCCGGCTATTAAGGTAGGAGAAAGGCTGGGCAAGGAAAGTACGGGCCATGGATTGGGACAAACTCAGAATTTTTCACGCCGTGGCCGATGCCGGGTCGCTGACCCATGCGGGGGACAAGCTCAACCTGTCGCAATCCGCCGTCAGCCGACAGATTCGCGGGCTCGAAGAGCAGCTCAACACCAACCTCTTTCACCGACATGCGCGCGGGCTGATCCTGACCGAACAGGGGGAGCTTTTGTTCGACGCGACCTCGGCCATGGCCAAACGCCTTGACGCCGCCGCCGCACGCATCCGTGACAGCGAAGAAGAGGTCTTTGGCGAGCTACGTGTCACGACGACGACCGGCTTCGGCACCCTTTGGCTCGCCCCGCGTCTGCCCAAACTCTACGAGCAATATCCCGACCTCAAAGTCGACCTGATGCTCGAAGAACGCGTGCTTGACCTCCCGATGCGCGAGGCCGACGTGGCGATCCGCATGAAGGAACCGAGTCAGGCCGATCTGGTCCGCAAACGGCTGATGTCCGTGCGCATGGGCCTTTACGCCAGCCCGGAATACCTCGAAAAACACGGCACGCCCGCGCGGATGGAGGATATGACCGATCACCGGCTGATCTGTCAGAACACCGACAGCGATCAGGTCGGCGCGGGGCTGCAACTGGTCAAAGAGCTGATGATGTACGACCTGCGCTCGCTTTTGACGGTGAACAACTATTTCGGCGTGCTGCAAGGCGTGGTGCACCACCTTGGCCTCGGCGTGCTGCCCAACTACCTGATCCAAGACTTCCCCCATATCGTGCAGGTCATGCCCGATATCGAATCCGCCGAAGTGCCGGTCTACCTCGCCTATCCAGAAGAGCTGCGCCAATCCAAACGCGTCGCCGCATTCAAGGATTTCGTTCAGGAAGAGATCATTACCTACCGCAAACAATGGCGCGAACGGGTAGAGGGCGAAGGCTGAACCGCAGCCCATGGCCAGCCATGCAATAGGCGCATATCGGCCATGATGACTTGCGATGTTAAATAGCCTTGATTTGGGCAGCCCTGCCTCCTATTTCACCATCATGAAGATTGACAGCCTGAGGGCGCGTCGCTTCATACCTCCCTGTTGGACTTGGCCGAGCTTTTAGCTCGGCCTTTTTTTTTGGCCCATCGCCTTCTTTCAGCCCGCAGGCGGCCAAAGCCACTTCCCCCCCCGGCATTTCCCCTTGTATGAGGGCGCAAACGCGCCAGCCGGGGAATTTCCATGCAAGATCCAGCCATCACGCCCGACCTCATCGCCAGCCACGGGTTCACCCCCGAGGAATACGCCGAGGTCGTCAACATCCTCGGGCGCGAGCCGAACTACACCGAGATGGGCATTTTCTCGGCCATGTGGAACGAACACTGCTCCTATAAATCCTCCAAGAAATGGCTCCGCACCCTGCCGACCTCCGGCCCGCAGGTGATCTGCGGCCCGGGCGAGAATGCAGGCGTGGTCGACATCGGCGATGGCCAAGCGCTGGTCTTCAAGATGGAGAGCCACAACCACCCCTCCTACATCGAACCCTACCAAGGTGCGGCGACCGGCGTCGGCGGCATCCTGCGCGATGTCTTCACCATGGGCGCGCGCCCCATCGCGGCGATGAACGCGCTGAGCTTCGGCCGCCCCGACCACCCCAAAACCCGCCAGCTTGTGCACGGCGTCGTCGAAGGCGTCGGCGGCTATGGCAACTGTTTCGGCGTGCCAACCGTTGGCGGCGAAGTGCGTTTCGACAAAGCCTATGACGGCAACTGCCTCGTCAATGCCTTCGCGGCGGGCCTCGCCGATGCCGACAAGATCTTCTACTCCGCCGCCTCCGGCGTGGGCATGCCGGTGGTTTACCTCGGTGCGAAGACGGGCCGCGACGGCGTCGGCGGCGCCACCATGGCCAGCGCCGAATTCGACGACACCATCGAAGAGAAACGCCCCACCGTTCAAGTCGGCGACCCCTTCACCGAAAAGCGCCTGATGGAAGCCACACTCGAGCTGATGGCCACCGGCGCCGTGATCTCAATCCAAGACATGGGCGCTGCGGGGCTGACCTGCTCTGCCGTGGAAATGGGCGACAAAGGTGGCCTTGGCGTGCGTCTCGACCTTGAAAAGGTCCCGACGCGCGAGCCGCATATGACCGCCTATGAAATGATGCTCAGCGAAAGCCAAGAGCGCATGCTCATGGTGCTGCGCCCCGAGCTTGAGGCCGAGGCCAAAGCCGTCTTCGACAAATGGGACCTCGATTTTGCCATCGTGGGCGAAACCCTCCCCGAAGACCGCTTCCTCATCTGTCTCGATGGTGAGGTCAAAGCCGATCTGCCGCTGTCGAAACTCGCCTCCACCGCGCCCGAATACGACCGCCCTTGGGTGGAAACACCCGCCGCCGCCGCGCTGACCGATGCGCCCAGCATCGACCCGATCGAAGGCCTGCGCGCCCTGATCGGCTCCGTGAACCACGCCTCGAAAGACTGGGTTTACGAACAATACGACACGATGGTCATGGGCGATACGGTCCGCCTGCCCGGCCTCGGCGCGGGGATCGTGCGGGTGCATGGCACCGACAAGGCGCTGGCCTTCACCTCTGACGTGACCCCGCGCTACGTCAAGGCCAACCCGACCGAAGGCGGCAAACAGGCCGTCGCCGAAGCCTATCGCAACCTCTGCGCCGTGGGCGCCAAACCCTTGGCAACAACCGACAACCTCAACTTCGGCAACCCCGAAAAGCCCGAGATCATGGGCCAATTCGTCGGCGCCATCAAAGGCATCGGCGAGGCCGTGGGCGCGCTCGACATGCCCATCGTTTCCGGCAACGTCTCGCTCTATAACGAGACCGACGGCAAGGGCATCCTGCCCACGCCCACCATCGGCGCGGTCGGCCTGATCGACAGCCTCGACCAAGTCATCAGCAATCAGCTGCGCGACGGCCATGTCGCCCTCATGATCGGCGCGGCGGGCAGCCACCTCGGCCAATCCGCTCTGCTCGCCGAAGCCTTCGACCGGGCCGAGGGCGACGCCCCCCATGTCGACCTCGGCACCGAACGCCGCCACGGCGAATTCATCCGCGCCCAAGCCAGCCAAATCTCCGCCTGCACCGACCTCGGCGACGGCGGCCTCGCCCTCGCGGCCTTCGAGCTGGCCGAAACCGCAGGCATCGGCGTGGAAATCGAAAGCGAAGACACCGCCACCCTCTTCGGCGAAGACCAAGCCCGCTACCTCGTCGCCTGCACCGCCGACGCCGCGGAAACCCTGATCGCCGCGGGCAAGGAAGCGGGCGTAGCGGTCACCGCCGTCGGCGCCTTTGGCGGCGACAAGGTCAGCTTCGGCAGCGCCTCCGCGCCCCTGTCGGACCTGCGCACGATCTACCGGACCACTTTCGCCCAGACCTTCGCCTGAACCTCTGGTTTCGGAGCCGCCCTTGCTTGAGACCAAACGGTCGCGCGCAGGGCGGCGGGGCAGGCTAAATCGCCGAGGGGCCCCTTTAGGGGATACGGCTATTTCGCTTGAACCGACGACAGGCGGGTGACAGGCCGGGATCAATCAAGGGTGGCTTCGAAACCCCTCTGGTTTTGGAGAGACCCGCAGCCCTCCGCCTGCCCCTCATTGGCTAAACCTCTGCGTTCAACCCCGCCAACATCCGCGCCTTCTCCCCCGCATCATCGGGGCGCGAGATCGCCTCGGCCAGCGCTTCCAAAGATGCAATCGAGTGCCCGGCGCGAAAACTATCGACATGGGGCAGCATCACGCGAATGCCAGCCGCCTTGGGCGCGAAACCGTCCCAGCGAAGCAGCGGGTTCAGCCAGATCACCCGCCGCGCGGTCAGATGTAGCCGCTGCATTTGCCGCGCCAGTTCTGCCGGGTCGTCCCGGTCCAGCCCGTCAGTGATCAACAAGACCACCGCCCCCTGCCCCATGACCCGCCGCGACCAGTCTCGATTAAAGGCCGCCAACGCCGCGCCGATACGCGTGCCGCCCTCCCAATCCTGCGCCTGCGCCCCCGCCGCGGCGAGCGCCGCATCCACATCGCGGGTCGCGAGATGCCGGGTGATATTGGTCAGCCGGGTGCCAAAGGTGAAACCATGCACCTGCGCCCAGCCTTTGCCCCTGCGGTTGGCCACCGCATGCAAAAAATGCAGGATCACCCGGCTGTATTGGCTCATCGAGCCGGAAATATCGCACAGCACAACGAGGTTCGGGTAGCGCGCGCGCGGTGTCTTCCGATAAAGCCGGTCCGCCTCTCCACCCCGCCGCAGCGCCGCTTTCATCGTGCGCGCCACATCGATCTGCCCCCGCGCCGCCGCCTCATTGCGGCGGCTCGGCATCGGCGGCACCGGCAGGTCGAGCTTGGCCAACATCCGTTTCGCCTCAGCCATCTCCGCGAGGCTCATCTGTTCGAAATCCAATGTCCGCAACCGCTCCCGCGCGGACATGGTCAGGCTTGCATCCACCTCGACGAGGGTCTCCTCGGGCTGAGGCGCGTCCTCCCGCTTCGGTGCCTCGGCCCCGTCTAACAGGGCCTCTGCCGCGCGTTTCTCGGCGGGCGTGGCG
Source organism: Sulfitobacter sp. 15WGC (assembly GCF_005068605.1). Lineage (NCBI taxonomy): Bacteria > Pseudomonadati > Pseudomonadota > Alphaproteobacteria > Rhodobacterales > Roseobacteraceae > Sulfitobacter > Sulfitobacter sp. 15WGC. Next base: position 191,273 of record NZ_SZNL01000001.1, read on the forward strand.
GGGCGATCCTCTTGCACGCCGCGGATCGCAGGCAGCATCGCGGCCATCATATGCTCCAGATAGCGCGGGTCACGCCAATAAAGCCGGAATATCTGCGCAAAGACCCGCGCCTGTTCGGGGCGGCTCACGAAACAGGCGTGGAGCGTCCAATAGAAATCGCGGCGGCTGGTGAAGCCCACGGCGGCGACAGCCTCCACCGCCTCCACTACCCGGCCCGGCCCGATTGACAACCCCGCCCGGCGCAGGGCGCGGGCGAAATGCGTGATATTCCCCGCAAGCTTGGGGTCCTCGGGCAGGTCCAAAGGTAGGTCTTCGGCCATCACGCTCAGCTAGGCGCCAGCGATGCGCGGGCCTGATCGAGAATGCGCGCCGCCTCAGAGCCTTGCAGCTTGGCGATGTCATCTTGATACTTCAGCACAGCCCCCAGCGTATCGGCGATAACCTCGGGGCTGAGCGTAGTGACATCCAAGGCCAGCAGGCATTTCGCCCAGTCAATCGTCTCCGCCACGCCCGGCTTCTTGAACAGATCCTCGGTCCGCAATTGCTGGACAAAGGCCACCACCTCGCGGCTAAGCGCCTCTGCCGCCTCAGGCGCGCGGGCAGCAAGGATCGCCATCTCCCGCGCCACATCCGGATAATCGACCCAGTGGTAAAGACAGCGGCGTTTCAGCGCGTCATGCACCTCACGCGTGCGGTTCGAGGTCAGGATCACGATTGGCGGCTCGGGCGCGCGGATCGTGCCAAGCTCGGGGATGGTCACCTGAAAATCGCTCAACGCCTCCAGCAAGAACGCCTCGAAAGGCGCATCGGTGCGGTCCAACTCGTCGATCAGCAGCACCGGGGCGCCATTCTCATCCGGGCGCAACGCCTGCAACAGCGGGCGTTCGATCAGGTAGTCGTCGCTGAACAACTCCTGAGTCAGCGCCCGCCGGTCTGCGCCACCACCCGCCTCCGCCGTGCGGATCGCCACCATCTGAGCGGGAAAATTCCATTCGTAAACCGCGCTGGAAGCGTCGAGCCCCTCATAGCATTGCAACCGGATCAACCGCCGACCCAGACCGGCGGCCAGCGCCTTGGCGATCTCGGTCTTGCCGACGCCCGCCTCGCCCTCCAAAAACAGGGGCCGCCCCAGCGTGAGGCTGAGGAACACCACGACCCCAAGCGCGCGGTCGCAGACATAGCCCTCAGCGCTCAGCATCTCTTGGACCGCGTCGATCGTATCTATGTTTTTCATGGCCCCAGTGGTGCATTCCCGCCCCGCCCCGTCAAGAGGGCAGACCGCGCGGCGGCAGATTGACGGGATTTCCCCGCGCTGGCATAGTCCTGCGCAATAAACGACGGCTTCCGGCAACAAGGGGGTCACAGGGGCGGATATGGGACAGAGCATTTTCATCGCGATCCGGCGCGGCGGGGTCTGACATGCGCATCACCGCTGTCACCTGCGTCAAGAACGAAGGCCCGTTTTTGCTGGAATGGATTGCCTTCAACCGGGTGATCGGGGTCACGGATTTCCTGTTCTACTCCAACGATTGCAGCGATGGCACCGATGCCCTGCTCGACGTGCTTGCCCGCCACGGTATCGTCACCCATCTGCCCAATCCGGCCACCAATCGAAACTACCAGATGCAGGCGCTCAAGGATGCGCGGCGTCACCCCATCGTCACGCAGGCCGATTGGGTCTGGATTGCCGATGTGGATGAGTTTCTGAACATTCATGTCGGCGACCACCGCCTGCCCGCCCTGATCACGGCCTGCGGCAACCCGCAGGCGATCTCGCTGAATTTCCAGTTCTTCGCCAATGGCGGGGTCGAGGATTTCACCGACGCCCCCGTCATCGGGCAATTCACCCATAGCCATAACCCCGACATCTGCTGCGCCGATACGGCGATTGAGGTTAAGACCTTGGTCCGGCGAGATTTCCCCTTGGGCTACTACGGGGCGCACCGGCCCTTCCACGACGACACGAAGCACCAGCCGCATTGGACCGATGGCGCGGGCCGTCAGGTGCCTAAGCCCTTCCGCAGTGCCGCCACCAAACGCCGCATCCGGGCCTTTCCCGCCCGCGGTGCACGGCGCTTTGCCACGCTGAACCACTACGCATTGCGCTCGCTCGACAGCTATCTGGTCAAGAACGACCGTGGCGACGTGAACCGCGAACACCGCGCTTTTGATGACAGCTATTGGCGCGACCGGAACGACGCGGCTTGGGAGGATCGCTCCATCCAGCGTTACCTGCCTGCCTTGCAGGCCGAAATCGACCGCCTGAAAGCGCTGCCCGGCGTCGCCGATCTGCACGCCGCTTCCGTCGCCGCCCACCGCGCGCGCCGCGACGCGCTGCTGACCGATCCGAGCTACCGCGAAATGCAGGCCCAACTGCGCGAAGCCAGCCCGTTCTGCGCCGCCGAAGCGCGGATCCGCGCCGAGATCGGCCTCACATGACAGGACCGCGGATCGTCAACCTCGGCCTGCCCAAGACCGGGACAACCACGCTCACGGATGCGCTGCGCCACGCCGGACTCAAGGTCGCGGATTGGCGCATTCGCAAGGGCCAAAGCAACTCTCCCGAGATCACCGGCGCGCATCTGGGGCGGATCATCTATGCCGATTACTTTGCCAGCGGCGACCCGCTGGCGCGGCTGCACGAGTTCGACGTGATCAATGAGATGAGCGCCGTGCGCCGTGACCGCAGTCTCTGGCCGCAGACAGATTGGGGCGTATTAAGTGCCATTCAGCACCACCACCCCGAGGTCAAGTTTCTGCTCTCGCACCGCGATCCGGCCAAGACGGCCAACAGCATGATGCGCTGGAATAATCTGGGCCGCCGACGCTTGCCACAGGCCGATGTGCCGGGGCTGCCCCGCGGCTTTGGCCGCGACGAGGCCGAGCTTGCCCGGTGGATCGAAGGGCATTTCGCCTTCTGCCGCCGTGTCTTTGCCGGTTGTGCCAACTTTCTGGAGTTCGACATCGAAGACCCCGATGCGCGCGACAAGATCGCAAATTATCTTGAGATTGACTTGCCGTGGTGGGGCCAAAGCAACACCGGCAAAGCGGAGGCCGAGTAATGCGGCTGACCCTCTTCATCGGTCCGACCGAACGCGCTGCCGCCCGGCTGCGCAACATCCTGCAACAGCAAAAGGACGCGCTGCTCGAGCAGGGGGTTCTGGCGCCCGACTGGAACCACGTCCGCCTCTATGCCGCTTGCGCCGCCCCGGAAGCGGTGGGTCTGCTACGGCACCGCCGCGGCTTGGACAGCCCCCTGATCGGCACCACCCTGCGCGATGAATTTCACGCGCTGATCCCGCATGAGTTGGCCAAGACCCGCGCCGATCATGTGGTGCTGAGCGCGGCGCAACTGGGCAACCTGTTGTCGCGGCCCGAGGAACTGCGCGCCCTGCACGATCTGCTGCGCCCCTATTTCGACGATATCCGCGTGGTCGCGCATCTGGATGAACAGGCGCGGACGCTGGTCGCGCATTACGGCTTTGCTGTGGCCGAAAGCCGCCGTCATCCGCTGACGCAGGAACTGGCCTTGGCCGAGCGCGGCGACTGGTGGCATGGCGCGCTTGCCCAGAGAGAGACCGCGCCGGATTTCGGCCTTTTCCCCGAGGTGCAAGCCCCGCCCTTTTGGCTCGATTATCAAGCGCTGCACGCCCATTGGGCCGCCGCCTTCGGAGCCGACAACATTACGTTTCGCCCGCTCGACCTGCCCCATCTTATGTCAAGGGCCGGGGCCAGCGAGATCACCGAGAGCCTAGGCCTTTCCACGCCCCTCGGCCCCGTCGATCCCGGGCGCGCCCTCGCGGCCCTGCCCGCGCCTTGGCTGACACGGATGCGGCAGTTCAACGATGTGCTGGTCCGCTATCAACAGACCCATGACCTCGCCTGCCCGCGCAGCACATGGAGCCAGATGTTGCAAGCGCTGCAAATCGGCGGCCCCGTGATCAAACCCGGGAGCCTCGCCGCGATCTCCGACCATTTCGCCCGCGACAACGCCGCACTCATCACCCGTTTTCCAGCGCTGGATCAAGCGCTTACCCCCGACACGCCCGAGGCCCCGTGGCAAGAAGCCGACCCCCAGTTCGGCTTTCGCGCCACCCAATACCTCGCCGCCTTCGCCCACCGCATCCGCAGCACCGCGACCCCGCTCGCGCAAAAACGCGCAGATGCCGAGGAGGCCCGCCGCTCCGCGGCGAGGTTCGAGGTGCTGTTGCACGATCCCGACGCCCCCGAAGAGACACGCGCCGCCAATGATCGGCTCCTCACCCGGCTAAAGGTCAACCACGAAACCATTCTGCGCGGCCCCTTCCGCCCCCACAACGGCGCAGCCCCTGCGGGCGAAGACCAACCCGCGCCCGCCTATACCGCCGTGCCCCCGCGCACATTGCCGCCCGGCAGTAGCGGCAATGTCATCGTCGCCTGCATGAAGAACGAAGCGCCCTATATCGTCGAATGGGTGGCCTATCACCGCGCCGTGGGCTTTGATAACTTCCTAATCTACACCAATGATTGCAGCGACGGCACCGATGCCGTTTTGGGGCGTCTGCAAGACATGGGCATTCTCCAGCACCGCAACAACGACGATTGGAAAGGCAACTCCCCCCAACAACACGCGTTGAACCAAGCGCTGGAGGAACCGCTCGTCCGCCAAGCGGAATGGATCGCGCATATCGACGTGGACGAATTCGTCAACATCCGCACCGGCAACGGCAGGCTCGAAGACTTCTTCGCCGCCGCCCCTGAGGCCACGAATATCGCAATGACGTGGCGCCTCTTCGGCCACAACGGCGTGACCGCCCTGTCGGAGGCCCCCGTGATCGGCCAATTCAACCACTGCGCGCCGAGCTTCTGCCCCAAACCCCATACCGCATGGGGGTTCAAAACGATGTTCCGCAACCTCGGCGCCTATGGCAAGCTGTCCTGCCACCGGCCAAACAAATTGGACGAGGCCGCGGTATCCGAGGTCAAATGGGTCAACGGCGCGGGCCACGACATGACACGCGACGCGCTGCGCAACGGCTGGCGGTCCTCGCGCAGCAACATCGGCTATGACCTGCTACAGTTAAACCATTATGCCCTCCGGTCAGCCGACTCCTTCCTTATCAAACGCCAGCGCGGGCGCGCGCTTCATGTCGACAGATCCATCGGGATCAACTATTGGATCCGAATGGACTGGAACGACCACCGCGACCTGTCGATCCAGCGCAACCTGCCCCGTCTGCGCGCAGAGATGAACCACCTCCTCGCCGACGCCGAACTGCGCAAACATCACCAAACGGGCCTCGACTGGCACCGCGCCAAGGCCGAAGAACTGCGCCAGAGACCGGAGTTCCGCGATCTCTACCGCCATGCGCTTAACATCAAGTTAACCGCAACCGAACGCGCTGCCTATGCCCTTGCCCTTGATATGGAAAGCTGACCCGTGACACAGGCCGCGCCCCCGTCTGAACCCAATTTCATCTACTCCCGCGGCATGAAGTTTCCCGACGATCCGGCGATCCTGCGCGGGCGGATCCGCAAGCTGCTCCGACAGAACGCCTATGAAGCCAAGGAGAGTGAGGCCGCGCTGCGCGTGGTCCGCGAAGGCGACAGGGTGATCGAACTAGGCGGCGGGGTTGGCTATATGTCGACGCTGGTGGCCAGCAAACGCAATGTCGCCTCGGTCCATAGCTTTGAGGCGAACCCCAACCTCATCCCCTATATCCGGCGGGTCCACGCGGCCAATGGGCTGTCCAACGCCCATGTCACCAACGCGATCCTCGGCCCCAACCCCGGCAAGGCGGATTTCTATGTGCGCGACCGCATCCTGTCGTCTTCCCTGACCCGGTTCATAGACGAAGACCCACCTGAAGCCCATCAGATCGACGTGCTCGACGCGGCCCAAGTCTTTGCCGCCCTCACCCCAAGCGTATTGATCTGCGACATTGAAGGGGCCGAGGTCGATCTCATTCCCAATCTGCCCCTCGACACCCTCCGCGCCGCGATCATCGAATTGCACCCGCAATGGATCGGCCCCGATGGCGTCAACAAGGTCTTCGCCGCCTTCATGCGGGCGGGCATGGCCTACTATCACCGCAGCTCGCACAACAAAGTCGTGGCTTTCCGCCGTAGCTGGTAACGCGCCTTCGACAGCCGCGCCCCCGGAAAACCGTCACATTCTCTTCAATTTCTCACGGATTTTCCGCATTTTCGCCCTAATATCCGGCTACACCCAGCTGAAACGGCGGTTCTGCCCCGCCCCGACAAGCCCGAGGATGCCCGATGCCGCGCGAGACGCCCACGATCGAAAGCTCACTGGCCGATATGCCCAAACGCAAATGGCTGCGCGCGATTGAGGCCGTGGCCGAAGAAGATGGCTATTTTCAATCGCTGGGCGAAAGCCATTTTTCCGCCTTCATCGAGCGTGAAACGACCCTGCTCGTCACCTTCGAGACCTATCAAGGCATGCATGCGCTCTCTGACAAGGCGCAGCCTTTGGGCTGGGACATGGTGCGCAATCACGACTGGTCGCATCTGTGCCTTGCCAGCGACGGAGACACATGGTTCCGCGCCGAAGAGGTCTATGCCTATTTCGACCGGCTGATCGACGACGGCTTCTTCGACGAATTCGATCAAGTGCTCTTCTACGGCGCGGGCCCCTGCGCCTATGCCGCCGCCGCCTATTCCGTGGCCGCCCCCGGCGCGGCGGTGGTGGCAATCCAACCGCAAGCCACGTTAAACCCGCGCATCACCGAATGGGATGACCGTTTCGCCGATATGCGCATCCTCGATTTCACGTCGCGCTATGGCTATGCGCCCGATATGCTCGACGCCGCCGAACGGGTCTTCGTCCTCTATGACCCGCGCGAGAGGCTCGACGCGATGCATGCGGCGCTCTTCACCCGTGCCAATGTCACCAAATTGCGGATGCCCTTCATGGGTGATGCGCTGCAAACCGACCTGCTAGAGATCGACCAGCTCGACCCACTGTTGCAAGCCGCCGCCGAGGGCACGTTGGACGCAGCCCGCTTCGCCGCCCTCTACCGCGCGCGGCGCGATTACCTGCCCTATCTGCGCAACCTCAGCCAAGCGATCAACACCCAAGGGCGCGAACTGCTGCTCGAAGCGCTCTGCGCCAATGTCTCAGCCCGGATGAAAGCCCCTCGCTTTGCCCGCCGCCTAGAACGCATCCGCGCCAGACGCAAGGCCCGCGTGGCCGAGGCCGCGACCGCCACCGGATAGTTTTCAATCTGGCGCGCGGCCCCGCTCTGTGCTAGCCCCGCGCCCATGACACAAAGCCTCACGATCCGCCGCCCCGATGACTGGCACCTGCACCTACGCGACGGCGACATGCTGCGCGCCGTGGTCCCGCACAGTGCCCGCGACTTTGCCCGCGCCATCATCATGCCCAATCTCGTGCCCCCCGTGGTGACAGGCGCCCAGGCCGCCGCCTACCGCGACCGGATCATGGCCGCCCTGCCCGAGGGCGCGGATTTCACGCCCCTGATGACCCTCTACCTGACCGAGGAGACGGACCCCGACGATGTCGCCCGCGCCCATGCCGAGGGGTTGATCCACGCCGTCAAACTCTACCCCGCAGGCGCCACCACCAACTCCGCCAGCGGCGTGTCGAACTTCGACAATGTCGCCCCGGTGCTCGACCGCATGGCCGAGATCGGCCTGCCGCTGTGCACCCATGGCGAGGTCACGGACAGCGAGATCGACATCTTCGACCGCGAAGCTGTCTTCATCGACCGCGTGCTCGACCCGATCCGCCGCGCCCACCCCGCGCTGCGCGTGATCATGGAACATATCACCACCGCCGAGGCCTCCGACTATGTGCGCAGCAACGACAGCGGTCTTGCCGCCACGATCACCACGCACCACCTGGTGATCAACCGCAACCACATCCTCGCCGGTGGCATCCGCCCGCATTATTACTGCCTGCCAGTCGCCAAACGCGAGACCCACCGCCGCGCCCTGCGCCAAGCGGCCACTTCCGGCGATCCGCGCTTCTTCCTCGGCACCGACAGCGCGCCCCATACCGATGGCGCCAAGCTGCAGCCCTGCGGCTGCGCGGGCTGTTTCACCGCGCCCAACACGATGTCGATCCTCGCTCAGGTGTTCGAAGAAGACGGCGCGCTCGACAAGCTCGAAGCCTTCACCTCGCTCAATGGCCCCGCCTTCTACGGCCTGCCGCCAAACGAAACACAAATCACCCTGCGCCGCGAAGCGCCCCAGCACCCCGACAGCATCGACACGCCCGATGGCCCGGTCACGGTCTTCGACCCCGGTTTCGATCTGCACTGGACCACCTGATCTTCATCCTTTCTTAAATACCGCTCCGACCTCTCTCCACCCAAGGACGTCTGCCATGATCCCCACCAGCCACCCAAGCCCCCAAGAAATGGCCCGCCTCACCGCGCGCATGTTGCTGGAGATCGGCGCGGTGCATTTCAACGCGGAGGAGCCCTTCACGCTGGCCTCGGGTCTGCCATCGCCCACCTATATCGACTGCCGCAAGCTGATCTCTCACCCGCGCATCCGGTCCACGCTGATGGATTTCCTCGCCGTCACCGTCATGCGCGACGCAGGCTTTGAGGCCTTCGACAATATCGCCGGGGGCGAGACGGCGGGTATCCCCTTCGCCGCCATGGTCGCCGAACGGATGGCCCTGCCGATGACCTATGTGCGCAAAAAGCCCAAAGGCTACGGTCGCAACGCGCGGATCGAAGGTGAGATGACGCCGGGCCAGCGCGTGCTGCTGGTCGAGGACCTCACCACCGATGGCGGCTCGAAACTCAGCTTCGTCGACGCGATTCGCGAAACCGGGGCGACCTGTGCCCATACGGCGGTGATCTTTCACTACGGCATCTTCCCCCAGACCGAAAAGACCCTTGGCGACCATGGCGTTACGCTCCACGCGCTCTGCACATGGTGGGACGTGCTGGCCGAGGCCCGCGCCCAAGGGGCCTTTGACGCGGCCACGCTGACGGAGGTCGAAGCCTTCCTGAACGCCCCGCGCGACTGGCAGGAATCCCGCAAAAGTTAACCGAATTTCCGCAAAATGTTGACCGAAGGCCCCACCACAAGGCAAAATGTGGTGGGGCCTTTTGTTGGTAAAGATATCCACAAAAGATACAATTTGCGCCGGGCGAACCCACTGGCTATGAGGTCCATCTGGGTAGAAATGGGTGAGGTCATGAACGAGATTACATCGCTGAACGCGAACCAATTGGCCGTGCAGGCACCGGAGTCGATGCCGCATTCGATCGAGGCCGAACAGCAGCTTTTGGGCGCGATCCTGACCAACAATGACGTCTACGACCGCGTGGCTTCCGTCATCGGGCCCAAGCACTTCTACGAGCCGGTCCACGCCCGCATCTTCGACATCGCGGCTCAGCGGATCGCCAAAAACAACCTCGCCTCCCCAGTCACGCTCAAGGCCTTCATGGAAGACGACGAGGGGCTGAAGGAGCTGGGCGGCCCGGCCTATCTGGCCCGTCTCGCGGGTGCGGCAATCAGCGCCTTCGCCGTGCGTGACTACGCGCAGATGATCTATGACCTCGCCGTGCGCCGCGATCTGATCCAGCTGGGCCGTGACATCTCGGCCAAGGCCGCACAGGTCGATGTCTCCTCCGAGCCGCGCGAGCAGATCGTCGAGGCCGAGCAGGAGCTTTATAAGCTGGCCGAACAGGGTCAGGTGGAAAGCGGTTTCCAGTCCTTCCTCAAGGCCGTCACGGATGCGGTCAACGTGGCCAATGCCGCCTACCAGCGTGACGGTGGCCTCTCCGGCGTTTCCACCGGTTTGATCGACATGGACAAGAAACTGGGCGGATTGCACCGCTCGGACCTTCTGATCCTCGCGGGGCGTCCTTCGATGGGTAAGACCTCGCTGGCGACCAACATCGCCTTCAACGTGGCCAAGGCCTACAAGCGCGGGATGAAGCCCGACGGCACTGAGGGTGCCATCGACGGCGGCGTCGTGGGCTTCTACAGCCTTGAGATGAGCGCCGAACAGCTTGCCTCGCGGATTCTGTCGGAAGCTGCCGAGATCCCCAGCCACCAGATCCGCTCCGGCGACATGACCGAGGCCGAGTTCCGCCGTTTCGTTGATGCCGCCAAGGCGCTCGAGGCCTGCCCGCTCTTCATCGACGACACGCCCGCCCTGCCGATCAGCCAGCTTGCCGCCCGCGCGCGGCGCCTGAAGCGGACCCACGGGCTCGACGTGCTGATCATCGACTACCTACAGCTCGTGCGCGGCACCGGCAAATCCGAGAACCGGGTAAACGAGATTTCCGAGATCACCATGGGTCTCAAGGCCATCGCCAAGGAACTCGACATCCCGGTGATCGCCCTGTCGCAGCTCTCGCGTCAGGTTGAAAGCCGCGACGATAAACGCCCGCAGCTTTCGGACCTTCGGGAATCCGGCTCGATCGAACAGGACGCCGACGTGGTGATGTTCGTGTACCGCGAGGAATACTACAAGGAACGCGAGAAGCCCGGCGATCACGAGCTCGACAAGATGGCGGTCTGGCAGGAAGAGATGGAGCGTCTGCACGGCCGCGCCGAGGTGGTGATCGGCAAGCAGCGTCACGGGCCCATCGGCACGGTGGACCTCAGCTTCGAGGGCAAGTTCACCCGCTTCGGCAACCTCGTGCAGCCTTGGCAGCAGGGTGGCGGGGACGATCAGGAGTTTTGAGGGCTATCGTCTGCAGTTTTCCTAACCGGAACCATAGGAAAAAGGGCCATCGCCTGCCCGCGGGTCGGCGATCCCCGGTAGCCTCGCCCCACTTTATTTTTCAAACCTGATGTGCGTTTCGCGAGGGATCACCCAGCCTCGCCAAATCGCCTACCCGTCCGGGCGGGCAGGCGATGGCCCGGCGCCTACGGCTTGATTCCGGGCTGAGTGGCAACTTTGACCAAGGGCCATCGCTTGCCCGCGGGTCGGCGATCCCCGGTAGCATCGTGCCACTTTATGGTTCAACCATGATGTGCGTTCCGCAAGGCATCACCCAGCCTCACCAAATCGCCTACCCGGCCGGGCGGGCAGGCGATGGCCCGGCGCCTGCGGCTTGTTCCGGGCCAGGGTGGCAAGGAGGCCCGGCGTTTCCACCGGGCCACGCCCCTCACTCAGCCGCCGATTTCACCTCATACATCAGCCCCTTCGCGGTCCCCTCCGGGAATCCCTTCCAATAGCTGTGGTCTTCCTTCTCGGTCCCATCCTCCTCGGCCGACCAGACGCCGTCGTTCGAGTTCTCTACCAGATCGAGATACGCCGCCTTCGCCTCCTCACCCTTCAAATGACTGTCCATCCACGCGGTCACGAAATGCTGGGCGATATTGTTCATCCGCACCGTGTCCCAGACCGCGTCGGTGTAATGCTCCGAGATGTTGAAGCCCTTGTCTTCGCTGAAGTAATAGGCCTCCTCCGGCGCCGGCATCGGGGCGCCCGCGTTGTGACCTGCGTTCATGTAGGTCAAAAGCGCCCGGTCGACGTTCGAGGTGTTTTCCCAGATCGCGCGGATGCCGTTCTTATAAAGCGAGACATCATCCTGCGAGCCTGCGATAAAGAGCATCGGGATTTGCACGCCCGCCAATCCCTCGGCATCCCAGAAGCCACGGTTCATCCCCCAGGGGCCGAAGGCCACCGCGGTCTTGATGCGTGGGTCGGGCAGCGCGTCATGGGTCTCGGAGCCCGCCTGATGGATCCCGAGCGTTCCATGCGGACCGCCCCACGTATAGCCGACCGAGGTCTCCGTCACCCCGCCCCCGGCGGTGATGATCGCGCCATAGCCGCCCATGGAGTAGCCGATCAGACCGGTGTTCTCGGCGTCATAGAGCCCCGCGAAATCACCGCCCTCCGCGGCCTTCTGCGCCATCTGCTCCAGCACGAACAGCTGATCGAGCGAGCGGTTCACCAGCGTCGAGCCAAAGGCCGCCTGCGTGCGGTAGGTGCTGTCGGTATGGTCGATCGAGGCCACGACATAGCCCTTGGAGGCGAGGTTCTCTGCCAGATGCGACATGAGGTAACGGTTGCCCGGATAGCCATGGCTGATCAGCACCAGCGGAAAGGTCTCGCCCTCCGCCGGCTCGACGTCGCGCATGGCCTGTCCCTCGAGCGTGACCTCGGTGGTGCCGTCGCGGAGATAAGCCTTGAAGGAGGTGTCGCCCTCCGCCCCCTCGGCGGCGGGATAATACATCTCAACCGTGAGCGGCCGGTCGTAGCGCGGCATCTCCTTGGGCTTGTCGGCGGCGGGGTCGATGGCGAGGATGTCGATCTGGTCGGGGTTGACCATCTCCAAAGTGCGCACCCCCACGGCATGGTCGCCATAGGCCGCAAGTTCGGGCGCATTCGGCAATTGCCGGTCGATCCGGTTTTCCGCCTGCGCCACGCCAGCGGTAAGGCCCGCGGCAAGCAGGGCTGTGGTGGTCATATGTCGGTGCATGGTTCGTCCTCCCTTGAATTGGGCCAAGCCTACCCGCGCCACGGGGACAGGCAAGCGCCCTTCGGGTAACGTCACGGAAGTTTCACACCTACCCCCGCGCGGCGCGCGCCACTTCGGCCTCGCTCAACCCGTATTTCCCAGCGAACCGCGCGCGAGCGGCTAGCAGTCTTGGATCGTCGGGCCTCATACCCAAGGTGCGGATGAAGGCAATGCGCTGCTGCTGTTTCAAAGCCTCGGTGTCAATATCGGTGCCCATGGCCCGGTCAATGATCTCCCCGCCCGGGCTGACGTGGAACCATTTGTTGAAGTCGCGAAAGTGATGCTGGTTGTGCAGCCGCGTGACATGCCGCTCCACCGCCGTTTTCGGCACCGTCAAATGCGCCGTCATGTGAAACCACTCATAGCCCAGAAAGGTCAGCACCCCGCCCAGAGGCACGATCGCCGTGGCGATCCAGACGCTCGCCTCGAAGCCCAGAAGCGCCGCGATGCCCCAGACCAGAAGGAAATTCCCCACGAGCATCGGCAGCGCGACCCAGACCGGCACGAAGAACAGCCCGTGATTGGTCGGGAAGTCATGGTGCCCGTAATGCGCGCGGTACAGCAGATCGAAGGCCCATTGCTGCTTGGGCGGGGCAAGGTGAAAGACATGCCGGTGCAGGTTGTACTCATTAAGCATCTGCGCTGCGACCCCCAGCGGGACCAGCGCCCAAGACCACAGCGGCGCCCCCCAAAGCATCGCAACAAAGGCCACCACAGCGGCCAGCGCCATGAGCGACACGCCCGCATGGCCGAACATGATCTTGATCCGTGACATCCGCCTGACCTCCCCATCCTGCGCATCCGGTAGGCAAAACTGTAACAAATCCCACGCCTGCCTGTCGCGCATGACGTTAGGTGCCCTTGGCCGCTTGACCTCCCCCCGCATTCCGGCCCACATCCGCGCATGAGCAAAGCGACCCTGACCATCGACCTACAAGCCATCGCCGACAACTGGCGCGCCCTCGACCGTATGACAAAGGCCGAGACCGCCGCCGTGGTCAAAGCCGACAGCTATGGGCTGGGCGCCGCCCGTGTGGCCAAGACATTGGCCGAGGCCGGTGCGCGGCAGTTCTTCGTGGCCCTGACCGAAGAGGGCGTGGCCCTGCGCCAAGCCTTGGGCGAAGGCCCGGTGATCAATGTCTTTTCCGGGCATATGCCGGGCGATGCAGAGGCGATTGCCGGTGCCGCGCTGACGCCGATGATCAACTCGACAGAGCAGCTGCTGCGCCAGTTTGAGACCCTGCCCGGCCATGCTTTCGGCATCCAACTCGACAGCGGGATGAACCGGCTCGGGATGGAGCCTGCGGAATGGGCGGCCCTGCGCGACATCGCGCTGAGCCAGAACCCCAGGCTGATCATGTCGCATCTGGCCTGCTCGGACGCGGCGGATCATGAGATGAACGACGCGCAACTGCGCAGTTTCCGCGAGATGACCGAAGGGGTCGAGGTGCCGCGCTCGCTCTCCGCCACGGGGGGCATTCTGCTGGGGCCGGAGTATCATTTCGACGTCACCCGGCCCGGCATCGGTCTTTACGGCGGACGCCCATTCACAGAGGCGCGGCCCGTGGTCACCCTCGACGTGCCAGTGATCCAGACACGCAGCGTCACCCCCGGTGAGACTGTGGGCTATGGCAACACATGGACGGCGGAGAGCACCGTCAAGCTCGCCACCGTGGCCGCGGGCTACGCCGACGGGCTTCTGCGCGCGATGGGCAATGCGACCGGCACCGCCTGTTTCCAACATGAGGGTGTTACCCTGCCCATCCTCGGGCGCGTCTCGATGGACCTGATCACGGTAGATGTTTCTGCATTGGAGGAGGTGCCCGCGACCTTGCAGCTGCTGGGGCAAAGCCAAGGCGTTGACGATTTGGCGGATTGGGCGGGCACGATCGGCTATGAGGTGCTGACCTCATTGGGCGCAAGATACGCGCGAAACTACGCCGGTTAGGTCGGCGATTTTCCCCCGCATCGCAGCACGCCGCCGAGAGCGTCGCTGGGCGACTCACCCCCACTCCCCCACGGCACGCCTCGCCTCTGCCCTGCGCTGCCGATCACGAATTGCACTGCGCAGGCGCAAATAACTTCCGAAAAACCTGCGGTTGTGCCATTATCTCGGCAAAACTACGTTAAATCCTCAGCATAATTCCGCAGGGAATGGGAACAAAGAAGGATAAGGAGGCGTTGGTCGGCAGAAACTTGCTTAGTAGCTCTTCCAGGGGGGAGAAAGTATGTCCCAGCTTCGTTCCTTTGCCTACCTTATCCAATTCGCCTTTCAGCGGCTCGCCCTTGTGGTCTTTGCCCTCGCGGCGCTTGCCCTTACCGGGGCCAGCATCATGGCGGCCCTTGGCCTGTGGAATTGGATCAGCCTTGATCTGCAATACGGCGGTGAGCCTGTCGAAAACGCCGGGATGTACGCCCAACTGGCGCTGACCGTCCTTGCCGTGGGCCTGTGCTTTTTCCTACCCACCAACCGCCGCGTCATGCAGCTTGAGACCTCGCACCGTCAGTTCAATGTCGGCATGCAGGACGTGGCCCGCGCCTATGCCGCCGTGCATGCCGCCGACCGGGCCGAAACCTTTCAGATGAGCTCGGAATTCGATTCGGTGCGCGAACGTCTGGCGTACCTCCGCGATCATCCCGACCTCGCCACGCTGGAGCCTGCCGTGCTGGAAATGGCCGCTCAGATGAGCCATGTGGCCCGCGATCTGGCCGAAGTCTATTCGGATGAGAAACTGGCCCGCGCCCGCAGCTTCCTCAAGCAGCGTCAGGAAGAGGTCGAGCTTTTCAACAGCCGCCTCGATCAGGCCAAAGCGATCTCGACCGAGATGAAACATTGGCTGCACGAAGTCGAACTCGAAGAAAGCGTCGCCGTGGCCCAGCTTGAGCGTCTGCGCGAGGAAATGCGTGAGATCATGCCTGAGCTTGGCCTTGAACGTGTGGTCCAAACCGAAACACCCGAGCGCAAGCCCGAAACCACATCGCTCGACAATATCGTGATCGACCTGCCGCCCAAAGCCGCTGAGTAATGCCAGCGGCGGCATCCGGCCCATTGGGTTCCCCCCCGGGATCATCACCCAAGGGCCGGATGCTTTTCCTTTGACGCCATCGGGCACCTGCGCGAAAAGGGCCCATGGCCAAATCCTCCTCCAGTTTTTCCTGCGCCGAATGCGGCGCGAAACATTCCAAATGGTCCGGGCGCTGTGACGCCTGCGGCGCTTGGAACTCCATCGTCGAAGACAAAGGCATTTCCGCAGGCCCGCCCAGCAAATCCTTGGGCGCACGGCGCGGCTCTGCCATTGAACTCACCGATCTTGCCACACAAGAAACCCCGCCCCCGCGTGCACAGTCGGGCATTGCGGAGTTGGACCGCGTGTTGGGCGGCGGGCTGGTGCCTGCTTCGGCGATCCTTGTGGGCGGCGATCCCGGCATCGGTAAATCGACCCTTCTGCTGCAAGCCGCCGCGCATTTCGCCAATTCTGGCCTCAAGACGATCTATGTCAGCGGGGAGGAAGCCAGCGCGCAGGTCCGCATGCGCGCGCAACGACTGGGGCTGTCCGAAGCGCCGGTGAAACTGGCCGCGGAAACCAACCTGCGCGACATCCTAACCACGCTTGAGGCCGAGCGCCCGCAGCTTGCCATCATCGACTCGATCCAGACCATGTGGGCCGACAACGTCGAAAGCGCGCCCGGCTCGGTCAGTCAGGTCCGCGCGGCGGCGCATGAGCTGACCAGCTTCGCCAAACGCCGCGGGGTCGCGGTGATCCTCGTGGGCCATGTCACCAAGGAGGGCCAGATCGCTGGCCCCCGCGTGGTGGAGCATATGGTCGACACCGTGCTCTATTTCGAAGGCGAGCGTGGCCACCAGTTCCGCATCCTGCGCGCGGTGAAAAACCGCTTTGGCCCGGCGGATGAGATCGGCGTTTTCGAAATGACGGGCGGCGGTCTGTCAGAGGTGATCAACCCCTCGGCGCTCTTCTTGTCGGAACGCGGGCAACCCTCCCCCGGTTCGGTCGTCTTTGCAGGCATCGAAGGCACCCGGCCTGTCTTGGTTGAGCTTCAGGCGCTGGTGGCCCCCTCGCCCCATTCCCAAGCGCGCCGCACGGTGGTGGGTTGGGATTCGGGGCGTCTGGCGATGATCCTTGCGGTGTTGGAAGCGCGTTGCGGAATTCCTTTCGCAGGGCTGGATGTCTACCTCAATGTGGCGGGCGGGATGAAGATCTCCGAACCCGCCGCCGATCTCGCGGTGGCCGCCGCGATCCTCTCGGCGCGGGAAGACGCGGCCCTGCCCGCCGAAACCGTTGTTTTCGGTGAGATTAGCCTCTCCGGTGCGCTGCGCCCGGCCAGCCAGACGGAAAACAGGTTGAAAGAGGCGCAGAAACTTGGTTTTACGAGCGCTATTGCACCGCGCGGCGGCAAGGCTGTGGGTGTGACCGGAATTGCGCTGAATACGATGAGCGATCTGACCGGATTTGTTGGCGAAATTTTCGGGGCGGGCTGATCCCCCCTTAGACGAGGGCGAGAACGCGCATGGACGGTTTTACCATTATTGACGGGGTGGTCGCGGTTGTCATCGTGCTATCGGCATTGCTGGCCTATGGCCGTGGGCTGGTGCGCGAGTTGATGGCGATTGTCGGCTGGATTGCAGCGGCCGTGCTGGCCTTTCTCTTTGCGCCGCAGGTCGAACCGCTGGTGCGTGAACTGCCCTATGTGGGCGAATTCTTGGCCGATAGCTGCGAATTGTCGGTGATCGGTGCCTTCGCGCTGGTCTTTGCCGCGGCGCTGATCGTGGTCTCGCTCTTCACGCCGCTCTTCTCTTCGCTTGTGCACCGCTCAATGCTGGGTGGCGTGGACCAAGGGCTTGGCTTCATCTTCGGCGTTGTGCGCGGCGTGCTGCTCGTCGCGATTGCCTTCTTCGTCTACGACACCGTCATCACTGGTGAGCGGACCACCATGGTCGAAAACAGCCGCTCCGCCGCCGTATTCTCGCGCTTCACCGGCCAGATCGAAGAAAAAGACCCGCAAGAGGCGCTCGGCTGGATCACCAACCGCTATGAGGCGCTGGTCGGCAAATGTAGCGCCTAAGGCCTTCATAATCTCTTAACACAATCCTTTTAGACAGGCGGCCAGAGCATCATGGCCGCCTGTTTTGCGTTTGGGCTTGGCAGGTTACGGGGGCCGCCTCCTCGGCGGGCAATGCGGCGCTTTATCCTGCCTCATGCCCCCCGCAGGCGACATGCGGGGTGACAGCCGCTTGCGAAGCCCCTACATAGGCAGCGACCTCACCCGGATTCGGAGTTGCCCCGTTGTCCAAGCACATGCCGCCCGCCCATCCCTTTGACACTTCCTATCTGCGTGACAGCGGAGATGAGGATAAACTGAAGGAGGAATGCGGCGTCTTTGGCGTGGTTGGCGTTGCCGATGCCGCCACTTTCGTGGCCCTTGGCCTGCACGCCCTCCAGCACCGTGGGCAAGAGGCTGGCGGCATCGTCAGCTACGATCCCGCCGCCGGTTTCCAATCGGCCCGCCGCTTTGGCTATGTCCGCGACAACTTCACCTCGCAGGATGTCATGCAAACCCTGCCCGGCGAGCTGTCCATCGGTCACGTCCGCTATTCGACCTCTGGCAACAAGGGCCCCACCGCGATCCGCGACGTGCAGCCCTTCTTTGGTGAGTTCGCCATGGGCGGGGCCGCGATCGCCCATAACGGCAATATCACCAATGCCAACGCGCTCCGCCGTGAGTTGATCGAGCGGGGCTCCATCTTCCAATCCTCATCCGACAGTGAGTGTATCATTCACCTGATGGCCCGGTCTTTGCAGCAGAACATCCCCGAGCGGATGGAAGATGCGCTGCGCCGGGTCGAGGGGGCCTTTTCGGTCGTTGCCATGACCCGCACCAAATTGATCGGCGTGCGCGATCCGCTGGGCGTCCGCCCGCTCGTGCTGGGCCGTGTTGGCGATGGCTGGGCGCTGAGCTCGGAGACCTGCGCGCTCGACATCATCGGCGCGGAATTCGTCCGCGAGATCGAACCCGGCGAGATGGTGGTGATCACCGAAAAAGGGGTTGAGAGCCACTTCCCCTTCCGTCGTGTCGCCTCGCGGTTCTGTATTTTTGAGCATGTCTACTTCAGCCGCCCCGACAGCATCCTCGGCGGTCGCTCGGTCTATGAAACGCGTGAGAATATTGGCCGCGAACTGGCCAAAGAAAGCCCTGTGGAGGCCGATCTCGTCTGTCCCGTGCCCGACAGCGGCACCCCGGCGGCGATTGGCTATAGCCTGGAATCCGGCATCCCCTACGCGATGGGCATCATTCGCAACCAATATATGGGCCGGACCTTCATCGAGCCGACCGAGCAGATCCGCAACATGGGTGTCCGTCTCAAGCTCAACGTCAACCGCGCGCTGATCAAAGGCAAGCGGGTGATCTTGGTCGACGACTCGGTGGTGCGCGGCACAACCTCGCGCAAGATCAAAGAGATGATCCTCGACGCGGGCGCGAAAGAGGTGCACTTCCGCATCGCTTCCCCCCCCCACGGCTTGGCCCTGTTTCTACGGCGTCGACACCCCGCAGCGCGAAAAGCTGCTGGCGGCGACCATGTCCGAGGATGAGATGCGCGACCATTTGCAAGTCGACAGTCTCAAGTTCATCTCGCTCGACGGTCTCTACCGCGCGGTGGGCGAAGCCGAAGGCCGCAACACCGACTGCCCGCAGTATTGTGACGCCTGTTTCTCTGGCGACTACCCGGTGACCCCTGCCGATCAGGTTAAGGAAGGTTTCCAGATGAAGCCCGCCGCCGAGTAACCCGCCAGAGGGATCAAACCAAAGCAAAGGCCGCGCCCGGTTCCCCGGACGCGGCCTTTGCTTTTCCGCGTTGCGCGGAGCCGCTTAATTCTGCGCCGCAGGCTCCGCCGCGTCATTGGCGCTCTCGGTCGCGTCATCCACCGCATCGCTGATCGCCTCCCCGGCGGCATCCACGCTGCCTGCGATTGCATCGGCGGCGTCTTCGGCGGCATTGGTCATATCTTCGGCCACTTCGGGCGCATTGATCGCCTCGGAAGCGTCGATGGCCACTTCCTGCGGCCCCTTGCCGGTGAAAAGCATATAGCCCGCCAGCGCAATCAGCGCCGCCACGACCAACCAGACCAGATTCTTCATTCCATTCCCCTTAATCTACGCCCCGCGAGGTTAAAGATTTCCCCCGGGGCCGCATAGCCGTGAATTGCGCCACAATCGCCCTAGATCAAGGGGAAATCGCCCCAAACCCCACGCATAGCGTGATTTTGCGACTTGAAGATGGCCCCACGCGGGTTTACCTTGCATTCTCGAATTAGGTAACAATCAAAGGACCATCACCATCGCTCGCAGACCTCATAACGCGCCGCCCCAACGTGACACCGGCCCGCGCGTCAACGACAAGATCCGTGCCCCCGAAATCCGCCTGATCGGTGCCGATGGCGAAAACGTCGGCGTTGTCACGCCGCAGCGTGCCATGGAAATGGCCGATGACGCCGGCCTCGACCTTGTTGAAATTTCGCCCAATGCCAAGCCGCCCGTGTGTAAGATCATGGATTTCGGCAAGTTCAAATATGAACAGCAAAAGCGCGAGAGCGAAGCCCGCAAGAAACAGAAGATCATCGAGATCAAAGAGGTCAAGTTCCGTCCCAACACGGACAAGAACGACTACGATGTGAAGATGCGCAATGTCTTCAAGTTTCTTGAAGGTGGCGACAAGGTGAAGGTTACCCTCCGGTTCCGTGGCCGTGAGATGGCGCACCAGAACCTCGGTCGTGAGCTTTTGGAACGCGTCGCTGCCGACACCAAAGAGATCGGCCGGGTGGAGAACTTCCCCAAGATGGAAGGCCGCCAGATGGTCATGGTGATCGGGCCGCTGCCCAACAAGTGATCAGCTCAATCGGGTCCGCATGACGGGCCCGACTGCCACATTCACCATCCAATAACGCAAAACGCCCCCGGATCGCTCCGGCGTTTTCTGTTTGGGGGCTTGGTCTGCTTAGCGCAGCAGACCTGTAATGTTGCGCACCACGGCGCGCCGGTTCGCGGGTTCCGCCGATGTGGTCGGCACGCGCAGCTGGCTCTCGCCATAGCCCTGCGTGATCAGGTTGGCGGGGGGCACGTCAAAGTACTCGGTCAGTGCCAGGGCCACGGTCTCGGCACGGCGGTCCGACAGGGCGAGGTTATAGCTCGCATCGCCCACCGCATCCGTGTGACCTTCGACGAGGATCACGGTGCGCGGGTCCTTCTGGATCAGGTCACGCAGTGTGGTGCCGATATTGGCAAG
Organism: Sulfitobacter sp. 15WGC; assembly: GCF_005068605.1. Classification (NCBI taxonomy): domain Bacteria; kingdom Pseudomonadati; phylum Pseudomonadota; class Alphaproteobacteria; order Rhodobacterales; family Roseobacteraceae; genus Sulfitobacter; species Sulfitobacter sp. 15WGC. Next base: position 212,036 of record NZ_SZNL01000001.1, read on the forward strand.
CGCGCGGGCCTGTTCTGGCTGGATCGCGGCGGAGCCGGTGGGGAAGCGCACGGCATCTAGTTCGAGTTCCGGCGCGAGGGAGCGTACCTCACGGATTTCGCGCACCTGACGCAGGGAGAATGTCCGCCCCTGATCGTTGCGCATCTCAGCTTGCAGAGCCTGACGGAGCGCGGCTTCGTCTTGGGTGCTGGCGCGCTGTGCTTGCTGGGTCTGCTGAACCTGCGGCAGATCGTTCACGACGACTTCGCGCTCTTCCACGAGGTCATCGACCAGCACATATTCACGGCCCTGCGCATCGAAGTTCGTCCGGCGCAGCACGGTGCCATCGCGCGAGCGGATGGTCTCGACCCGGCTTCCGTCGCTTTTGGTCACGATGGTCCGGGTGGAGCCGTCGTCGAAGGTCTGGGTCTGCACTTCGTCACCGGGGCGGCGAAGCAGTGCGTTATCGTCCTTCAGCACGCGCAACTCGCCCGCGTCGTCCTGCACGACCACACGATCACCGGAGCGGCTGACGATTTTCTCACCGTTGTTCAGAACCGAGCCGACAGCGACGGCCCCAAGGCCGAGCAGCAGCGCTTTTTCGAAGTCCGACATCCCGCTGTCGTCGTCATCAGCGGCGGCGGCATTGGCGTCACCTGCGGCAGTCACTTCGGTTTCGAAGTCCTCGTCCGAGCTGCGCACGTCTTCTTCGGTCACTTCCTCGGTCACGACTTCGGCGTCCGCATCGCTTTCGGCGGCAGCGGCGGCGGCGGCGGCAGCTTCACGCTCGGCGCGGCGTTGCTCACGGCGCTCTTCGCGGCGTTCGGCACGGCGGGCTTCGCGGCGCTCTTCACGGGCTTGGATCTGCTCTTCGGTCAGACCGGCGTTGTCTTCCTCGCCGACCGCTTCGCCGCTGGTTTCCGCTTCCATTTCGGCCTCGGCTTCTTCCGAGGTCTCGACGGCAGTCTCATTGGTTTCCGCGTCAGCCGCGGCTTCGGCGTTTTCGTCGGTTTCTTCGCTTTCGGTCGCCTCAGCATCAACTTCAGCGGTCGCTTCGGCTTCAGCTTCCACGTCCAGTGCGGTCTCGGCCTCGGCGTCTTCTTCAATCTCGGCCTCTTCCTCAACCTCGGCTTCGCTTTCCTCCTCAGCTTCCACTTCGGCCTCGGTCTCAACCTCTTCCTCGACTTCGACCTCGCTCTCAGCCTCGGCGGTCATTTCGGCTTCGGCCTCCGCTTCCGCTTCGCTTGCGGTTTCCTCTGCCGCCTCGGCTGCGGCTTCAGCCTGCGCCTCTGCTGCATCAGCGGCCTCTTCGGCCTGTTCGGTCACGTCATTCACAGCAGCCGCGGCCGCGTCACCCGTCGCTTCAACCGCGCCGGTCGCCTGATCCAGCAGCGAACCCGCCTCGGCTTCGGTTTCCGCCTCGGCCTCGACCTCTGCTTCACCTTCGGCTTCGACTTCCGCCTCGGCCTCACCGCTTAGCCCGGCCATAACACGAAGCTCTTCGGCGCTCTCTACCGTCTGATCGTCGAATGCGCAGGGGAATTCGGTCGCTTCGCCCACGGGGCCGCATTCATTCAGATTCTGCTCCTGCGCAAAGGCGCCATGGGGGAAAGCCAAGGCAAGGCTCAGACCCAGCGAAGTCGTAGATCTCAGTAGGTTTTTCATGTTCACGTCCTCATCATTACGGGAACGCCGTTCGGGCAGCGCTTGTCACCCAACGCATGATGGGGGCACTGGTTCCGCTATCCAATATCAAGAGCTTACCCCATGAAAATACCGCGCCCCCTATGGGGACGCGGCAAGAGTTTACGCTGCTGTTATCGGCTATCAGGCGATGGCGGCCACGGCGCGGCGGGTCATCACGCCGCACAGATGGGCGCGGTAGGCGCCGCTGCCGTGCAGATCGCTGATCATGTCACCCGCGTCGAGTGTCAGCCCCTCCAAGGCTTCCGGCGCGAACCGTTCCGTCAGGGCAGCTTCGGCTTCGGTCCAACGGAAGACACCGTCGTTCGACGCGCCCGTGATCGCCACGCGCACCCCATCGCCGAGGCGCGCGACATAGGCTGCGACCAGCGGGAAGCGCGAGGCGGGCTGGATGAATTTCTCGTAATGCGCGGCCTTAGGAATGGGGAAACGGACGCCGGTGACGATCTCCCCTTCCTCCAACGCGGTGGTGAACATGCCTTGAAAATAGTCATCCGCGGCAATCTCGCGGCGGTCGGTCTCGATCGTCGCACCGCTGGCCAGAGCGCCCGCCGGGTAGCAGGCAGAGGGGTCGTTATTGGCGAGCGATCCGCCGATGGTGCCCCGGTTGCGCACCGCCGGGTCGCCGATCCGTGCGGCGAGGCTGGCGAGCGCCGGGTAGCTTTCCGCCGCCTCGCGCATGACCGTGGCGTGGGTCGTGCCGCCACCGATCCACAGCGCGCCATCGCGCATCTCAACCCCTTTGAGCGCATCAATCCCCGCCAGCGACACCAGAACCGAGGGCATCGCCAGCCGCGCCTTCAGTGTGGGGATCAACGTTTGCCCGCCGCTGAGCGGTTGCGCATCCTCCTGCCCCAAGACCTTGACCGCATCCGCCACGCTGCCGGGGCGCTCTACTTCGAAATCATACATCTTTCATCCTTCCCAGAGGCCGCCCGAGCGTTGCCTCTCTTCTCAAACCAATCGTCAGCAGACGCCTAGCCATTCATCGCCTCCCAGACCCGCGCGGGGCTGACCGGCATGTCGATATGGCCGATGTCCTTCCCGCCCGAGCGCATGGCATCGAGCACTGCGTTGACCACCGCAGGCGGCGAGCCGATGGCCCCCGCCTCCCCGCAGCCTTTCACGCCCAAGGGGTTGTGGGTGCAGGGCGTCTGGCAGGAGTGATCCACGTCATAAAACGGCAAATCGCTGGCGCGCGGCATGGCGTAATCCATGTAGGACGCGCTGAGGAGTTGGCCGTCTTCATCGTAAGCGCAGTTCTCCAAAAGCGCCTGACCGATGCCTTGGGCCAAACCGCCGTGGACTTGGCCGGTCACGATCATCGGGTTCACCACATTGCCGAAATCATCGGCAGCAGTGAAACGTTCGACGGTGACATGGCCGGTTTCGGGGTCCAACTCGACCTCGCAGGCATAGGCCCCCGCCGGATAGGTGAAGTTCGACGGGTCGTAAAAGGCGGTTTCCTCAAGCCCCGGTTCGATCTCTTCCAACGGGTAGTTATGCGGCACATAGGCGGCAAGCGTCACATCGCCCCAAGCCACGGATTTATCCGTGCCCGCAACACTAAAGGCCCCATCCTTCAACTCGATATCCCCTTCCGAGGCTTCGAGCAGGTGACTTGCGATCTTCTTGGCCTTGGCGATGATCTTTTCGGTCGCCCGCACCATGGCGCTGCCGCCCACCGCGAGCGAGCGCGAGCCATAGGTGCCCATGCCCATCGGCACCTTAGAGGTGTCGCCATGGACAATCTCGACCATATTCTCGTCGATGCCGATCATATCGGCCACCACCTGCGCGAATGAGGTCTCATGCCCCTGCCCGTGGCTGTGGCTGCCGGTCATCACGACCAGCCCGCCGGTGGCGTTGACCCGCACCGTCGCGCTTTCATAAAGCCCCGCCCGCGCGCCGAGTTGGCCGACAAGGTTCGACGGCGCAATGCCGCAGGCCTCGATATAGCAGTTCACGCCAAAGCCGCGCAGCTTGCCCTTCGCTTCACTCTCGCGGCGCCGCGCCGCAAAGCCTGCGTGGTCGGCGATCTCTTCCAGCTTGTCCATCGTGGCGTGGTAGTCGCCCGTGTCATATTCCACCGCCACCGGGGTGGCATAGGGAAACTCCGTCACGAAGTTTTGGCGGCGCAGTTTGATCGGGTTGACCTGCAACTCATGCGCGGCCTTGTCGATCAAACGCTCCAACTGATAGGTCGCTTCGGGCCGACCGGCCCCGCGATAGGCATCTACTGGCACGGTGTTGGTAAAGACCGCCTTAACGTTCACGTAGATTAGCGGCGTTTTGTAGTTCCCCGCCATCAACGTGCCGTGCAGCCAGGTCGGCACCGAGGGCGCGAAGGTCGAAAGATAGGCCCCCATATTGGCATAGGTATCGGTGCGCAGGGCGGTGAAGTTATTGTCGGCATCCAGCGCCAGTTCGATCTTGGTCACATGGTCGCGGCCATGGGCGTCGGACATGAAGGATTCCGAGCGGCTCGAGGTCCATTTCACCGGACGCCCCACCGCCTTGGCCGCGAAGGTGCAAAAGGCCTCTTCCTGATAGTGGAAGATCTTGGTGCCAAAGCCACCGCCGACATCGGGAGCCACCACGCGCAGCTTGTGCTCGGGAATGCCCAGCACGAAGGCGCCCATCAGCAGGCGGATCACATGCGGGTTCTGGCTGGTGGTATAGAGCGTGTGTTCCCCGTCCGACCGGTTGTAGTCGCCGATGGCCACGCGGGGCTCCATCGGGTTGGCGACGAGGCGGTTGTTCACTAGTTCCAACGTGGTGACATGGGCGGCCTCGTCAAAGGCTTTGTTCACCGCCTCCTTGTTCTCTTCCACGAAACCCCAGTCGTAGCAGAGGTTGCTGGTCAGGTCGTCATGCACCTTGGGCGCATCCTCTTTCACCGCGTCTTTCATGTTCACCACGGCGGGCAACGCGTCAATATCGACGACAATCGCCTCGGCAGCGTCCCGGGCCTGCGCCAAAGTCTCGGCCACTACGGCGGCGATAGGCTCGCCCACATGGCGGACCTTTTCATGGGCCAGCACGGGGTGTTTCGGCTCTTGCATCGGTTGGCCGTGTTTGTCGGTCACCTGCCAGCCGCAGGGCATCCCGCCCACTTCGGCGAAATCCGCGCCGGTGAAAATCTTTAGCACGCCGGGCATGCCTTCGGCGGCAGAGGTATCGACCCCGGTCAGCCGCCCATGCGCCACATCCGAGCGCAGGAAAAACACATGGGTCTGGCGGCGCAGGTTGATGTCATCGGTATAGCGCCCCGACCCGGTGAGAAAGCGAATATCCTCCCGCCGTTTGCTGCTGGCCCCAATTCCGCTGCTCGGTTCAAAATCCTTTGGCATAATATCCTCCCGTTTGGTGGCGGTGCGGATGCACCTGATCCGTCACGCGGCGCCCGGCTCTGGCGGTCCTCCCTCCGCCATCACCGGCCTGCCCGGCGCGACACTGCTTCCAACGTTACTCTGCCGCCAGCGCGCTGACCTCTTGGCCGCTGGCCGCCATGATCGCTTTGACGATATTGTGGTAGCCGGTGCAGCGGCAGATGTTGCCGTCAAGGTAATGGCGCACCTCGGCCTCCGAAGGTTTCGGGTTTTCCTTGAGCAGCGCCGCCGCCGACATCACCATGCCCGGTGTGCAAAAGCCGCATTGCAACCCGTGGTGATCCTGAAACGCCTGTTGGATGGTGCTGAGCGTACCATCGGGCGCCGCCTGCCCTTCTATGGTCTCGACCTCGGCGCCATCGGCCTCGACCGCGAACATGGTGCAGGCTTTGACCGCATTGCCGTTCACATGGACCACGCAGGCGCCGCATTGGCTGGTGTCGCAGCCCACATGGGTGCCCGTCAATTCCAGATCATCGCGCAGGAAATGCACCAGCAGCGTGCGGCCTTCGACCTCTCCCGACGCGGGTTTGCCGTTCACGGTCATCTTGACCTGTGTCATGTTCTTCCTCCCAGTCTGACGCTTGTTGCGATCAGTTAAGCACGACAAGCCCTAGTTGAGAACATATATTTTCCTAAGGTTTTGCCTCAGCCGTTGCCCGCGCTTTTGCCGGGGTTGCGCGGCTGCGGGCGCGTGGGGATCTCTTTCAGCAAGCCGCCCACCCCCATCGCCGCGATATCCGCGCTGGTGACGGGAATGCCGCAGACCAGCCGCGACAGCACCCAATCGGCTCCGTTGAGCGCGGGCGAACGGGCACAGCCCGGCAGGCCGATCACGGCGCGGGTGCCAAGTTGGCCGAGAAAAAGCAGATTGCCCGGATCGACCGGCATGCCAAAGCGCGTCACCTCGCCCCCCGCCGCGCGCAGGGCGGAGGGGGCCACGTCATTGATGTCCGACGTGGCGGAGGCGGTGAGGATCAGGACCAGATCGGTCTCTGCCGCGGCAATCGCCTCGGCCAGCGGGGCGCTGCGATGGGGAACGGTTACAACATCGCAAAGGGTCACATTAAGCGCCGTCAGCCGCCCCTCCACCGCGGCGCGGCCCTTGTCACCGGCGCCGCCGGGCACATCAGTAATGATCAGCGTGGCATCGCGCAGCACAGGCGGCGCGAGGCGCAAGGCGCCCTCTCCCGCCGCCGCGCAGGCGGCCTCGACTGTGCTTTCAGCCAGGGCGTAGGAGATGATCTTGATCGTCGCCACCATGCCGCTCTCGCCCATCTGCTGATAGGGTGGCACGGTGGCCAGCGTGATCATCGGGTCCACCGCATTGACCGCCTCAAGCGCCGCGCGGTCCATCACCACCACCCCCGGCCCATCGGCCAGCAGGTTCACCCGCCCGGTGAAGGGTTTTGACATCCGCAGCCCTGCACCGCAGAGGCTTTCGGCCAATCGCGCGGCGCCTGCGTTCTCGTCAATATCACCGGGGTCGAGCCGGGCGACGATCACCTCTTCGATGCCTGCGCCTTTCAGTGCTGCGATATCCTCTTGGGTCAGCACGCGGCCCTTGCGCAGCCGCCCCTGCTCAACGGCGACGGAATGGGCCAGCGTCGCGCCCAAAGCCGCGCTTAGAGGAACCGGGCCAAACCTCATGGGCGGCGCAGGCTTTGGATCATCTGGGCAAGAATCGACACGGCGATCTCAGCCGGGCTGGCCGCGCCGATATCGAGGCCGACCGGCCCGTGGATACGCGCCGCTTGCTCTGCCGCCATACCTGCTTCCGCCAGCCGGTCAAGCCTGCTGGCCTGCGTCCGGGTCGAGCCGAGCGCGCCGATATAGAAAGCCTCGGACCCGAGCGCCACATGCAGCGCCGGATCGTCGAGTTTCGGGTCATGGGTCAGCAAAACCACGGCGGTACGCGCATCAACCCCGATCTCGCGCAGGGCGGCGTCGGGCCAATCGTTCACCACTTGGCAATCGGGGAAACGGGCGGGTGAGCCGAAAGCCTCCCGCGGGTCGACGACGATCGGATCGAACCCCGTCTCTGTCGCCATGCGCACCAGATGCTGCGCGATATGCACGGCACCCACGATCACCAGCCGCAGCGGCGGATTGTGGATGGCAATGAACCGCCCCGTGTCATCCTCGACGCCTGAGCGGTCGCGGCGAAAGCGGTCCTCATGCCCCGCCCCTGTCAGCCGACGGTCGCTGCCGTCCAACGCCACCTCATAGGCCACCGGCTTACGGGCCGCGCGCCTTGCCACCAGTTCCCGCAGCATCTCAAGGCTGAGCGCCTCCGGCCCCACCGGCTCTACCAGCACCTTGATCGTGCCGCCGCAGGCCAGCCCTACGGCAAAGGCATCACCATCGCTGACGCCATATTCCAACAGCCGCGTGCGGCCATCCTCCAACGCCTCCAAAGCCTCAACCACCACCGCCCCTTCGACGCAACCGCCCGAGACGGACCCCATCATCGTCCCATCCCCCGCCACGACCAGCTGCGCGCCAGCGCGCCGGGGGGCGGAGCCCCATGTTTCCACCACCGTGGCAAGGGCCACAGGCTCTCCGGCTTCGGCCCAGTCGAGCGCTTGTTCGGGGATCCGGTCCATCGGTTGTCCTTTCAACGTGAGGGCGCAAAGTGTGTCGCAATAGGGGCAAAGGTCAATGGCCGATCCGGCCTTCGGCTTCGCCTTGCACGCCGTGGCCTGCGGCACTACATCTAGCCCAAGCACTCACAACAGCCGGAGCCACCCCATGCCCATGCAAGCCAGCGAAATCGAAGACCTGATCCGCGCGTCCTTTCCGGATGCCAAGATCACCGTCGAAGGCAATGATGGCGTGCATATGGCGGCCATGGTCGTGGACGAAAGCTTTCGCGGCATGAACCGGGTCCAACAGCAGCGCGCCGTCTATGCGGCCCTCAAGGGCAAGATGGACGGGTCAAACGGCGAATTGCACGCGCTGGCGCTGACCACCCGGACCCCGGACTAACCATGTGGGGCTGGGTCGCTGTGGCTCTCGTGGGCGGGATCGCCGCCACCGCCTATGCCCAGCACCGCGCCCGGCGCGGGCAGCATGTGCCGCTGTCGCAGCGCCAGCCGCCCCGGCCTGAGACCGGCAAGGTGCCGCTGGGGATGGAGGCGCTGGATTTGGATGCCGTGGCCCGCACCGCACGGCGCAACGAAAGCCTAGAGCGCGGGCATACGAATTGGACCAAGAAACGGGGCGGCTTTTTCCTCGGCGGGGCCGAGGTCGAGGTCAAACCCTGGGCCGACAACGAAACCTATGCGCGGCGCTATCACGCTGCGTTCAAAAAACCAGATACGAAGGACGAATGACATGAGCGATGCCGCAAGCCAGATCAAGGAACAGATCACCGAGAATGACGTGGTTCTGTTTATGAAGGGCACCAAGGAAATGCCGCAGTGCGGCTTCTCCAGCCGCGTGGCCGGGGTGCTGAACTACATGGGCGTGAACTACAGCGACGTGAACGTGCTGGCGGATGAGAACCTGCGTCAGGGGATCAAGGATTTCTCCGACTGGCCGACCATCCCGCAGCTCTACGTCAAAGGCGAATTCGTCGGCGGCTGCGACATCATCACCGAGATGACGCTGTCGGGCGAATTGGACACACTGTTCGACGAGAACGGCGTCGCCTTCGACAAGGACGCCGCCGACAAGATCCGCGAAGCCAACGGCTGAAGCGGTGACAGTTTAAACGAAAACACCCCGGAGCGGCTTGGCCCTCCGGGGTGTTTTTTGTGCGCTACGCGCAAGCTGCGCTTCCGGCGGTGCCTCAGTCTTCGATGGCCGAGATCATATCGACACGGCGGCCATGCCGCCCGCCTTCGAATTCGGTATCGAGAAAGGCATCCACGATCTCAAGCGCGAGACCGCCGCCGATCACCCGCGCGCCCATCGACAGCATATTCGCGTCATTATGTGCCCGGATCATCTTGGCCGAAAAGGTATCGCTGCACACGCCGCAGCGGATGCCCTTGACTTTGTTGGCGGCCATCATGATGCCCTGCCCCGTGCCGCAAATCAGAATGCCCAGATCGAACTCCCCCACCGCGATGCGCCGTGCGGCGGCCTCACCATGTTTGGGGTAATCGGTGCTTTCCGCCGTCGCGGGACCGATGTCTTCGACAGTGAACCCGCGTTCGGCCACATGGCGCGCGATGTCTTGGCGCAGGGCGATGTCGGCGTGGTCACTTGAGATGATGATGCGGGGTTTGGTGGTCATCTGAGGGCGTCCTGATTTTGCGTCATGGAGGGTCGCGCCGTAGGGCGCGTTTCGCGCCCCCCAGAGCATATTGCAGCCCGCGCCGCAATCCCGCCCCTTCAATCTTGCGGCAAACAGTCAGTGTAGATCGGGGTCACTTCGCCATCGGTCGTTGCTCGCCAAGCCAGCGAAGCACGGCCCTGATGCTCCCACCACTCATAGCCCGCGCCGTCCGAGGGCCAGCCATAGCGCGTGCCCGAGGCGGACGGCAGGCGGCGCAACTGGATCAACCGCCCCTCGACATAGAGCACTGCCACGCCCGGATCGGCATCGGGCACATAGACCACCGGCACCGAAACGCCGCGCTCACAAATGTAAGTAACGGCGGAGGTTTCGGCGCCCGCAGGCGCGGCCCAGAGCAGCGCGCAAAGGGCTGCCCTGAGGACCCGGCTCATTTGCCCGCCTTCTCCTCGATCTCGGCGGCCAGCGCCTCGGCCCGGGCGGCGATTTCGGCAAGGGTGTCTTTCACCCCCTGCGGCACCACCGGCACTTCGATCCGCTCAGGCTCGACCTTGACGTTGCGCAGGCTGGTGAGTTCGGCCTCACGTTCGGCCAGTTCCGCGCGCAGCTCTGCGATGCGATCTTCAACGCTGGCAGTCTTGTCGGCCAAAAGCAGGCCCGCCATCAACAGCATCCGCGCCTCGGGCATGCGGCCCACTTGATCGCTCAGCACGCGGGCTTCGTCGTCCAGCATCTTCGCGGCGGCTTGCAGATAGCTTTCTTCACCTTCCTGACAGGCGACTTCGAAATGGCGGCCGCCAATGGTGATCCGTACCTCGGGCATCAGTCGGCCCCTCCTGACTTGGGTTCTTCTTCGGCGCTGTCGTCTTGCGCAGCGCTTTCGGGCGCGGGCGCTTCGGCTTTGGCCTCTGCCCCCGTTTCATCCGCAGCTTCAACTTCCAGCTCGCCCTCTTCGACCAAGGGGGCCAGCGCGGTCAATACCGCGTCGATCTCGGCCATCTCGATCGCGCGGGTGGCGCGCAGGCTCTCCAACTCTGCAATCACGGCGGTGTCGATCAGCTTGGGATCGGCCAGCCCCTCGGCATTGGCCAGCCGCAATTGCTCACAGGCCGCCGACAGCTGCTCATTCGCCTGACGCAGACGCTGCACGTCCATATCAAGCTGGGTCACCCGGTCGTTGTTGAAGTCCATCTGCGCGCGCAGGTCGTCCAACTCGCCCTGATGGCTTTCCTTCAGCGTCTTGACCCGGTCGGTTAGCTGAGCGTTGGCTTGCCGCTCCTCTTCCAAGGCCTGCACGATATCCTCATCCGGCTCTGCGGGCGCGGCGCTCAGCCGGTCCACCCCCTTGGCCATCTGGTCCATCGCGGCCGTGATGCGGCGCTGATAGTCTTCAAGTTCACTCATCCGCATGAATTCTCCTCACTCGTCCTGCTCTCTCGGCGGCGTTTTCGCCTGCCGTGCCCCGGGCTGCGCCCTGTTACGGCGGCCCGTCCCGCAGATAGCGCGCGCCCCGCCCAATGTCACGCGCGCGAATCGCCCGTATCAGCCGGTTTTCGCAATCCTAGCCAAAGCGCGCTCAAATTGCGCCCCCCCCTTTCGTTTCAGCGACTTGAGCCGCCAAGTTCACTCTCGCCCCCGCTATGGGCCGCCCCGGACCCGCCCGCGCACCCAGTTGTGCTTGAACTTTGCCCCATCGCTGGTATGCACGAGCCCAATCTGCCACAGCCCCAAAGGAAGCCCCCGTGGATCTGACAGCCCTCGCAAGCGCAAACCCCGACCACTGGTCCAAGGCCACCGCCATTCGCGCGCTGACCCTCGATGCCGTGGCCGCCGCCAATTCCGGCCACTCCGGCATGCCGATGGGCATGGCCGATGTGGCCACCGTCCTCTTTGAGAAACACCTGAAATTCGACGCGTCCAACCCGCTTTGGCCCGACCGCGACCGCTTCATCCTGTCGGCAGGCCACGGCTCCATGCTGCTTTATTCGCTGCTGCACCTGACGGGCTATGAGCAATTCCCCATCGAAGAGTTAAAGAATTTCCGCCAAATGGGCGCGCGCACCGCGGGCCACCCGGAGAACTTCCTCGCCGATGCGATTGAGACCACCACCGGCCCGCTGGGCCAAGGCATCGCCAACTCCGTCGGTTTCGCCATGGCCGAAGAGATGCTGCGCGCGCAATACGGCGCAAAGGTCGTGGACCATTACACCTATGTCATCGCTGGCGACGGCTGCCTGATGGAAGGCGTCAGCCAAGAGGCAATCACGCTGGCGGGCCGCCACAAGCTGAGCAAGCTCATCGTGATGTGGGACAACAACAACATCACCATCGACGGCCCCGTCACCCTGTCGGACAGCACCGATCAGGTCACCCGCTTCAAGGCCGCAGGCTGGCATGTGATTGAGATCGACGGCCACAACCCCGATGAGATCGACGCCGCCCTGACCGAAGCGAAATCTACTGACCTGCCCTCAATGATTGCCTGTAAGACGCATATCGCGCTCGGCCACGCAGCACAGGACACGTCGAAAGGCCACGGCGCGCTGACCGACGCCGACCAGATGGCCGAAGCCAAAGCCGCCTATGGCTGGACCACCGGCCCCTTCGAAGTGCCCGCTGACGTGAAATCCGCTTGGGAAGAGATCGGCAAACGCGGCGCCGACGCCCGCCGCGACTGGGAAGAGCGTTTCGACAAACTGCCCCGCGCCAAGCGCGAGACCTTCAACCGTGCGCTCGCCCTCGACGCGCCAAAAAAGATGAGCGCGACGGTCAAGGCCTTCAAAAAGCAGATCACCGAAGGCGCGCCCAAGATGGCAACCCGCGCGGCAAGCGAGAAAGCCCTCGAAGTGCTGAACCCGATCCTGCCGGAAACCGTTGGCGGCTCGGCGGACCTGACCGGTTCGAACAACACCAAGACCAGCGATCTTGGCATCTTCGACGTCGACAACCGTGGCGGGCGCTATGTCTACTGGGGCATTCGCGAACACGGCATGGCAGCGGCGATGAACGGCATGGCGCTGCACGGCGGCCTGCGCCCCTATGGCGGCACCTTCATGTGCTTCACCGACTACGCGCGCCCCGCGATGCGTCTGGCGGCCTTGATGCAAATCCCCACGGCCTTCGTCATGACCCATGACAGCATCGGCCTTGGCGAAGATGGCCCGACCCACCAGCCGATCGAGCATTTGGCGATCAGCCGCGCCACGCCCAACACTTATGTCTTCCGCCCCGCCGACGCGGTGGAAACGGCAGAGGCTTGGGAAATCGCCTTCACCGCGAAAACCACGCCATCGGTTCTGTCGCTGACCCGTCAGGGCCTGCCCACCGTGCGTCTGGAGCACAAAAACAACAACCTCACCGAAAAAGGCGCCTATGTGTTGGCCGATGCCGAGGGCAAACGTCAGGTGATCCTGATTGCCACCGGCTCTGAGGTGCATGTCGCACTGGCCGCGCGCGAGCTGCTCCAAGCCGAAGGCATCGGCACCCGCGTCGTGTCCATGCCTTGCATGGAACTCTTCGCCGCGCAGGACGAAGCCTACCGCAAGCGCGTGCTGCCCGGTGGCGCCGTGCGCGTCGGGATTGAGGCTGGCGCACGTCAGGGCTGGGACCAGTGGCTCTTTGGCGAACGTGGCAAATACGGCAAAGCCGATTTCGTCGGCATGGACCGTTTCGGCGCCTCCGCCCCGGCGGAAGAACTCTTTGAGCGCTTCGGCTTCACCGCAGAGAACGTGGCAGAGAAGGCCAAAGCGCTGCTCTGATCTGCGGGTCATACAATACAAAAAGGGGGCGACGGTTCATCCGTCGCCCCCTTTTTCATTTGCGAGATAAGGTCGCTCTTAAACGGCTGCCTTATGAAACACCTTGCGCCAGATCGGCGTCACGATCTTCTCCCCGATCGGGATCAGCACCAGACCAAGCGCCAAACCGAAGAGCCCGTCGATCCCCGCCGTGGTGATCCATTCGACCGCCCCTTCGAACTGGGCCGGAACCGCATGGCCAACGGTCGCGGCGATGTCGTGGATCCATTTATAGGGCGCGGCAAAGCCCATCTGCTCCAACCCGTGAATGATAATCGACCCACCGACCCAAAGCATGGCCGCCGTGCCAACGATGGTGAGCAGCTTCAAAAACCCCGGCATCCCGCGCACCAGCGCCCGGCCAATGCTCCGCGTCAGGCCAAAACGGCCCTTGTTCGCCATCACCAAGCCCACATCGTCCATTTTGACAATCAAGGCGACAGAGCCATAGACCGCCACGGTAATCATGATTGCCACCGCCGCAAGCGTCGCCGCCTCCATCCAAAAGTTGCTCTCCGGGATCGCAGAAAGGGCAATGGTCATGATCTCCGCCGACAGGATAAAGTCAGTCTTGATCGCGCCCGCGGCCTTCTTCTCTTCCAGCTGCGCAGGATCTTCGACCACCTTCTCCTTATCGGGATAATCCTCATGTCCATGCCCCCAACCGAGCGCATGGGCGACCTTCTCGGCCCCCTCGAAACACAGGTAAGCCCCGCCCAGCATCAAAAGCGGCGGGATCGCCCATGGCGCGAAATTCGCCAAAAGCAGACCCACGGGCAGCAAATACACGAGCTTGTTGCGCAACGACCCCTTGGTGATCCGCCAGATCACCGGCAATTCACGTTCGGCCTTGAACCCATGCAGATATTTCGGCGTCACGGCGGCATCGTCGATCACCGCGCCCGCGGCCTTGGAGCCCGCCTTGGCCGCCTGCCCGATCACGTCATCCACGCTCGCCGCTGCAACCTTGGCGATCGCCGCCACGTCATCCACAAGTGCCAGTAAACCGCTCATTCCATGCCCCTTTTTGCGTGCTGCATCCGAAGTAGCATGTGCAGCCCATCTGGCAAGTCCGAAGCCACTGCGACCTTTACCGCTAACATGTAAGTTTAACGCTAACATATGGAAATCATTTGGTTTTGCCCCTTTCCCCTGACCGCCCCTGCCGGATATAGAACCCGCGACCCCGACATACGGCCCCCCACCTGCGCGGCCCGAGACAAGGAATGCACCATGACCATCAAAGTTGGCATCAACGGATTTGGCCGCATCGGCCGCTGCACGCTCAGCCATATCGCGGCCTCGGGACGCGATGATATCGAAGTGATCAAGGTCAATGCCACCGGCCCGCTCAGCACCGCGGCGCATCTCATCAAATACGATTCCGTCCATGGCCGTTTCCCGGGCGAGGTGCAGATCGACGACGGCTACATGAACCTCGGCCAAAACGACATCGAGATGATGTCGACCTACAACCTCGAAGAGCTTGACTGGTCCGGCTGCGACGTGGTGCTGGAATGCACCGGCAAATTCAACGACGGCAACAAAGCAAACGTACACCTCGAGAACGGCGCCAAACGCGTGCTGCTCTCGGCGCCGGGCAAGAACGTCGACAAGACCATCGTCTACGGCGTCAACGACGACCAGCTTCAGGTCTCCGACCGGATGATCTCCAACGGGTCCTGCACCACCAACTGCCTCGCGCCGCTGGCCAAAGTGATGCATGAGGCCGTGGGCATCGAAAGCGGCCTGATGACCACGATCCACAGCTACACCGGCGACCAGCCGACGCTCGACCGCCGCCACAACGACCTCTACCGCGCCCGCGCCGCCGCCATGGCACTGATCCCCACCTCCACCGGCGCTGCCAAGGCCCTGGGCGAGGTGCTGCCCGCATTGAAAGGCAAACTCGACGGCACAGCAATGCGCGTGCCCACCCCCAATGTCTCCGCCGTTGACCTGACCTTCCAGGCCAGCCGCGACGTGACGGTCGAGGAAATCAACGCCGCCGCCCGCGCTGCCGCCGATGGCCCGATGAAACGCGTACTGGCCTACGACCCCGAGCAGAAGGTCAGCATCGACTTCAACCACACCGAGGAAAGCTGCATCTTCGCCCCCGACCAGACCATCGTCGTGGCAGGCCGCACGGTGCGCGTGCTGGGCTGGTACGACAACGAATGGGCCTTCTCGGTGCGCATGGCCGACGTCGCCGTCGCCATGGGCAAACTGGGCTGAGGCTTGCACGGCGGGGATGTGCCTGTAATATCAGGCCATTCCCCGGCCGGAGCCACACCATGACCAATCCAATCGCCATCGTGCTGGCCCTCGTCATTGCCGGGGCGATGGCGGTCGACCTCTATGTCTATGGGGCCGACCATATGATCTATCTCGGCAAGAAACTCTTCGCGCTGATCGAATGGATGGCCTTCTGGCGGTAACCTCCCCCCGCAGAACCAAAAAGACGCGGCCACCAATCAAGCACCACGCCCCTCCCCCTTCATCCTTTTAAAAATACCTCGCAGAACCGCGCCTCACGCGACCCACTCACCACTTCAAACGCTACCTCTGCGAAAACCGCTCAATCAGCACCTTATTCACCGCCGGCGTCACGAACTTACTGACATCCCCATCCAACCGCGCGATCTCTTTCACCAATTTGCTGGCAATCGCCTGATGAGTGGCCTCGGCCATCAAGAAGACCGTCTCGATGGAATCGTCCAACTGCCGGTTCATGCCAACCATCTGGAACTCATATTCGAAATCGGACACGGCGCGCAGGCCGCGCACGATGGTCTGGGCGCCCACGTCGCGGGCACAGTCGATCAGCAGGTTTTCGAAAGGATGCACCACGATCTCGACCCCGGTCTCTTCGGCCAATTGCGCGCATTCCGCTTCGATCAAGGCGACCCGTTCTTCGAGGGTGAACAACGGCCCCTTGTCGCGGTTGATGGCCACGCCGATCACCAACCGGTCGACCATACGGGCCGCGCGGCGGATGATGTCGATATGCCCCAGCGTGATCGGGTCGAACGTACCGGGGTAAAGGGCTATGCGCATGTAATTTTCCTGCGTATCTGCTGCGTTGCGGCACAGCCAATCATTTCACCGCCCCAAGCGCAAGTCGGTTAGCGGTAGCATTGCCCCGCCGTCAGTCGGCGGGGACCACAGTTCAAAGGCCGCTTCAGTGGCCCATGATCATGCCTTCAAGGGCCTGTTTCTCCATCGACAGCTCTTGCAATTGTGCTTTGACCACATCGCCGAGGGAGATCAGCCCCACCAATTCGCCGTCCTCAAGCACCGGCATATGGCGGAAGCGACCATCGGTCATCTTTTGCAGCACCGCATCGGACCGGTCGTCGCGGCTACAGGTTACCAATTTCCGGGTCATGAGGGTTTCGGCCGCCTGCTCCAGACAGCCCGCGCCCGCGCGGCCCAGCTCGCGCACGATGTCCCGCTCGGACAGGATCCCATCCGGCGTCTTGCCATCCGCCGAGATCACCAGCGTCCCGATCCGTTTCTCGGCCAGCATCGCCGCCGCCTCGGAGATCGCCAATCCGGGTTTGGCCGTCACCACCTTGTCATCGGGCTTGGTCTTGAGAATCTGCGATACGAGCATCTGGCGCCTCCTTGGGTACAGGGCAAAGTCACCTCCAGCGTCACCGCGAAATCCTTTTCTGTCAAGCTTTTGGCGCAGCCCTGCCCGAGGCCAGCGCCTCCAGCCGCGCGGTCTCGGCCCGCAGCCCGGTGGCCAGCGCCTCGGCAAAAGCCGCCAACCGGGCATTGCGGCGGTCATCGGCGTGGCGGATCAGATAGAAGGCGCGTTTGAGGCTGATAGCATCGGTGAGGATGCGCCGCACCCCCTGCGTCGCGGCGAGCGAGAAGTCATGCGCGACCCCGATCCCCCCGCCCTGCTGGATCATCCGCACCTGTACCGAGACGGAATTCGACGCCAGCGCCACCCGGCTGATGCCAAGGTCCGCAAGGTAATCCAACTCACGGTCAAAGATCATATCGGGGATATAGCCGACCATCCGGTGCCCTTGCAGATCGCCCACGGCGGTCACCTCAGGATGCTGTGCCAAGTAGCTTTCGGCGGCGGCGAGATGGAGGTGGTAGTCCGTCACTTTCTGCACCACCAGCCGCCCCGCCGTGGGGGCGCTCACCCCGATGGCCATATCCGCCTCGCGCCGGGATAGGTTGAATACGCGCGGCAATGCGATGATCTGCACGTCCAGATCGGGGTTCTTCGCGGCAATCGCCGCACAGACCTGAGGCAACAGATAGTTCGCCGCCCCATCGGGCGCGCCGACACGGATCTGCCCCGAAAGCTGATCGCTTTGCACCTGCACCCCGGCGGTGGCCGCGCGCATCGCCTGTTCAGCCCGCTCTGCCCGCTGCATCAGGTCTCGCCCCGCCTCGGTCAGCATATAGCCCTGTGGCGATTTCACGAAGAGGACGGTCTGCAGCGCCTTTTCCAACCGCGCCATGCGGCGGCCCAGCGTTGCGGGATCGAGCCGCAGCAGCTTGCCCGCGCCAGACAGGCTTTCCTCTCGTGCGACGGCCAGAAACAGCCGCAGGTCGTCCCAATTCTGATCCATTTACCTGCCCTCCTACGCTTTGCAAAAATGCAAGACGGTTTTGTCATCCTTCCTCTGTTCCGGTTCTTTTTGCAAGGCTATCGTGCCGCCAACCATAGAGGAGACCGATCATGCAAGAGATGACGCATTACCTGAACGGCGAACACGTCAAGGGCACCTCCGGGCGCTTTGCCGATGTGATGAACCCCGCCACCGGCGAGGTGCAGGCCAAGGTGCCGCTCGCCAATGGCGACGAGTTGAACAAGGCCGTGGAGTACGCTCAAGCCGCGCAGCCGAAATGGGCCGCCACCAACCCGCAGCGTCGCGCCCGCGTGCTGATGAAATTCGTGGCCCTGCTGAACCGCGACATGGACAAGCTGGCCGAGGCGCTGAGCCGCGAGCACGGCAAGACCCTGCCCGACGCCGCCGGCGACGTGCAGCGTGGCCTCGAAGTGGTGGAATACTGCATCGGTGCGCCGGAACTGCTGAAGGGTGATTTCACCGACAGCGCGGGCCCCGGCATCGACATGTACTCCATGCGCCAGCCCTTGGGTGTCACCGCGGGCATCACGCCCTTCAACTTCCCGGCCATGATCCCGATGTGGATGTTCGCGCCCGCCATCGCCTGCGGCAATGCCTTTATCCTCAAGCCTTCGGAGCGTGACCCCTCCGTCCCGCTGATGCTGGCCGAACTTCTGGAAGAAGCCGGTCTGCCCAAGGGCATCATTCAGGTCGTCAACGGCGACAAGGAAGCGGTCGACGCGATCCTGCACCACGACGTGATCCAGTCCATCGGCTTCGTCGGCTCCACCCCGATCGCCGAGTACATCTATGCCACCGGCTGCGCCAACGGCAAACGCGTGCAGTGCTTCGGCGGTGCCAAGAACCACATGATCATCATGCCCGACGCCGACCTCGACCAGGCCGCCGACGCGCTGGTGGGTGCAGGCTACGGTGCAGCTGGCGAACGCTGCATGGCAATCTCCGTCGCCGTGCCGGTGGGCGAGGAAACCGCCGACCGCCTGATCGAGAAGCTGGTGCCGCGCATCGAAAAGCTGAAAGTTGGCCCCTACACCGCGGGCAATGACGTGGACTACGGCCCCGTGGTCACCGCCGCCGCCAAGGCCAACATCGAGCGTCTGGTCCAGACCGGCATCGATCAGGGCGCGGAGCTGGTCGTCGATGGGCGCGACTTCAAACTGCAGGGCTACGAGAACGGTTACTTCGTCGGCCCGCACCTGTTTGACCGCGCGACCAAGGACATGGACATCTACCAGCAGGAAATCTTCGGCCCCGTGCTGACCTGCGTCCGCGCCAAGGACTATGAAGAGGCGCTTGGCCTTGCGATGGACCACGAATACGGCAACGGCACGGCGATCTTCACACGTGACGGTGACGCGGCGCGTGACTTCGCCAACCGCATCAACATCGGCATGGTCGGCGTGAACGTGCCGATCCCGGTGCCGCTGGCCTATCACACCTTCGGCGGCTGGAAGAAATCCGTCTTCGGCGATCTGAACCAGCACGGCCCCGATGCGTTCAAGTTCTACACCCGCACCAAAACCGTCACGGCCCGTTGGCCGAGCGGCATCAAGGAGGGTGGCGAGTTCTCCATCCCCGTGATGGAGTGATCCATCACGCCGGCTGCCCCAGCGGCGGTCGGCCCCAATGAACGAGGCCAGCGCCATGCAAAAAGAATTCACCATCGGTATCGAAGAAGAGTATCTTCTGGTCGACAAGGATTCACTGGCGCTGGCCGACACGCCAGAAGGGCTGATGGAGGATTGCCGAAAAGACCTTGGCGATCAGGTCAGCCCCGAAATGCTGCTCTGCCAGATCGAGATTGGCAGCAAACCCTGTGGCACTGTGGCCGAGGCCCGCGACGATCTGCGCCACCTGCGCAGCACCATCGCCAAACATGCCGCCAAACACAACCTCGCCCCCATCGCCGTGTCCTGCCATCCCTTCTCGGATTGGAAGAACCAAGAGATCACCCACAAGGAACGCTACGCCAAGATCGAGAGCGAGTTGGAAAACATCGCCCGCCGGATGCTGAGTTGCGGCATGCATGTGCATGTCGGCATCGACGGCGACGACCTGCGGGTCGACCTGATGCCGCAATTCTCCTATTTCCTGCCCCATCTGCTCGCGCTCTCGGCCTCCTCCCCATATTGGCAGGGCGCCGATACCGGCCTAGCCTCCTACCGCCTTGCGGTGATGGAGAGCATGCCGCGCACCGGCCTGCCACCGCTGCTTCATAGCTGGGGGGAATATGAGCGCAGCACGCAGGCGCTGATCGACCTCGACATCATCCCTGATCAGTCTAAAATCTGGTGGGACCTGCGCCCCTCGACCCATTACCCCACGCTGGAAAGCCGCATTTGCGATGTGCAACCGCGCCTGTCGCATGCGCTTGGGCTGGCGGGTCTGACCCAATCCATCGCGCGCTTCCTGCTGCGCCTGCGCGACAGCAATCTGCGCTGGCGCGAGTATGACCGTTTCCTGATCGAAGAAAACCGCTGGCGCGCGCAGCGCTACGGGGTGAACGAGACGCTGATCGACTTTGGCGGGCCGACGCTCAAACCCTTTGACCAACTGTTTGAAGAGATCATTGGCCTGATCGCCGAAGACGCTGAGGCGCTTGGCTGTTTGGATGAGGTCTGCGCCCTGCGCGATGTCGTCAAACAAGGCACCTCCGCCGACCGGCAGCGCAAAGTCTGGGCCGAAGCGCCCGAGGGCAAAGGCGGCGAAGCGGTCGTGCGCCAATTGATAGAGGAATACCACGCCGATCTGTGACGCTTGTTGCCGCTCCTTTCGGCTGATAGAATTAAACAAGTGTTCAGTTCCAAGGACACATGACTTCAGGGAGGAGCCGCGATGGATTTCGCATTGAACGAGGAACAGACCGCCATTTTCGACATGGCGCATGCCTTCGGGCAGGACAATATCGCCCCCCATGCCCAGCAGTGGGAAAAGGACGGCACCATCCCCAAGGAGCTGTGGCCGCAGATCGGCGAGCTGGGCTTCGGCGGGCTCTACGTCTCCGAGGAAACCGGCGGCGCGGGTCTCACGCGCCTCGACGCCACGCTGGTCTTCGAGGCGCTGTCGATGGCCTGCCCCTCGGTCGCGGCTTTTCTTTCGATCCACAACATGTGCGCCAAGATGCTCGACACTTTCGCCAGTGACGAGATGAAAGAGCGCGTCATGCCCAAGGTGCTGACCATGGAGACGGTGCTGAGCTACTGCCTGACCGAACCCGGCTCTGGCTCCGACGCGGCGGCGCTGAAAACCCGCTGCGAGCGCAGCAACGAGGGCTACACCCTGAACGGCACCAAGGCCTTCATCTCGGGCGGCGGCTATTCGGACGCCTATGTCACCATGGTGCGCACCTCCGACGAGGGCGCGCGCGGCGTCTCCACCGTCTATGTCGAGGATGGCACCCCGGGCCTCAGCTTCGGCGGGCTCGAGGACAAAATGGGTTGGCGCAGCCAGCCGACCGCGCTGGTGCAGTTCGACGATTGCAAGATCGGGGCCGAGAACCTCGTCGGCGAAGAGGGCAAGGGCTTCAAATACGCCATGGCCGGGCTCGACGGTGGGCGTCTCAACATCTCCGCCTGCTCGCTTGGCGCG
This sequence comes from Sulfitobacter sp. 15WGC, assembly GCF_005068605.1. Classification (NCBI taxonomy): domain Bacteria; kingdom Pseudomonadati; phylum Pseudomonadota; class Alphaproteobacteria; order Rhodobacterales; family Roseobacteraceae; genus Sulfitobacter; species Sulfitobacter sp. 15WGC. Next base: position 233,358 of record NZ_SZNL01000001.1, read on the forward strand.
GCGCAAACCGCGCTGAACAAGACGCTAGACTACATGGGCGATCGCAAGGCCTTCGGCCAGACCATCGACCAGTTCCAGGGGCTGCAATTCCGCCTCGCCGACATGGAGATCGAGTTGCAGGCCGCGCGCACCTTCCTGCGCCAAGCGGCGTGGAAGCTCGACACCGGTGCGCCGGACGCCACCAAGTTCTGCGCCATGGCCAAGAAATTCGTGACCGAGACCGGCAGCAAGGTCGTCGACCAATGTCTGCAACTTCACGGCGGCTACGGCTACCTCGCCGACTACGGGATCGAGAAGCTGGTCCGCGACCTGCGGGTGCACCAGATCCTCGAAGGCACCAATGAGATCATGCGCGTGATCGTCGCCCGCGACATGCTCAAGAACCGCTGAGGCCACCCATGAGTGACATCGACGTCCGAAAAACGGGTCGCGCGGGCCGCATCACCCTGACCCGGCCCAAAGCGCTGAACGCGCTGAGCTACGACATGTGTATCGCCATCGAGAAGGCAATCGACGACTGGCGCGACGACCCCGAGGTTGCCGTAGTGGTGCTGGACGCCGAGGGCGAAAAAGCCTTCTGCGCCGGCGGCGACGTCGCGCAGCTCTACCAGACCGGCAAGGACGGCGACTTCGACTTCGCCCGGCAGTTCTGGGCCGATGAATACCGGCTTAACAACAAGCTACATAGCTACCCCAAGCCGGTGATCTCCTTCATGCAGGGTTTCACGATGGGCGGCGGCGTCGGAATCGGTTGCCACGGCTCGCACCGCGTCGTGGGCGAGAGCAGCAAGATCGCCATGCCGGAATGCGGCATCGGTCTGGTACCAGACGTGGGCGGCACGCTGCTGCTGGCGCAAGCGCCGGGGCGAATGGGCGAATACCTCGGCCTCACCGGCGCACGCATGGGTCCGGCTGATGTGCTGCACGCGGGCTTTGCCGACTACTTCATCCCCGAAGACCAATGGCCCGCGCTGATCGCGCAATTGGAAGAAAACGGCGATCCCTTCATCCTCGACCGCGCGGCGACCACCCCGCCCCCGTCCAAACTGGCCGAGGTTCAGGATGAGGTAGACCACCTCTTCGCCCCGGAGAGTTTAGCAAAGATCGAAGCCACGTTTTCCATATCGGAAAGCGCCTTCGCCGCCGAGACGTTGAAGACCCTGCGCCGCAACTCCCCCCTGTCGATGGCCTGCACGCTGGAAATGCTCCGCCGTCTGCGCGGCCCGGGCATCGGCATGGTCCCGGCGCTGCAACAGGAATACCGCTTTACCACGCGGTCACTGGAAAAAGGCGACTTCATCGAAGGCGTGCGCGCCGCGATCATCGACAAGGATCGCAGCCCCAACTGGCAACATGCCGATTGGGACGTACCGCAGGCCGATGTCGAAGCCATGCTCGCCCCCTTGGGCGACAACGAATTGAAGTTGGAGGAAAATTCATGAGCAAACTCACAATCGGTTTCATCGGTCTGGGCAATATGGGCGGCCCGATGGCGGCCAACCTCGCTGCCGCGGGCCATACGGTGCGCGGCAATGACGTGGCTGGCACCACCGCCGAAGGGGTCGCCGAAGCCAAGACCATCGCCGAAGCGGTCGCCGAGGCCGATGTCGTCATCACCATGCTGCCCAATGGCGCGATCCTGCGCCAAGTCGCCGAGGAGGCGGTCGCCCATATGGCCCCCGGCGCGCTGCTGATCGACTGCTCCACCGTGGACGTTGAAAGCGCGCGTTTCGCGGCAGAGGCGGCGCAGAAAGCCGGGCTGCTCTTCGTCGACGCCCCCGTCTCGGGCGGCATCGGCGGCGCGCAGGGCGGCACGCTGACCTTCATGGCAGGCGGTGCCGAGGCGGCCTTTGAGAAAGCCAAGCCGCTTTTCGACATCATGGGTCAGAAGGCCGTGCACTGCGGCGACGCGGGCGCGGGCCAAGCCGCGAAGATCTGCAACAACATGATCCTCGGCGCCACGATGATCGCCACCTGCGAAGCCTTCGCACTCGCCGACAAGCTGGGCCTAGATCGGGAGCGGATGTTCGACGTGGTTAGCACGTCCTCCGGCTATTCATGGTCAATGAACGCCTACTGCCCTGCCCCCGGCGTCGGTCCGCAGTCGCCTGCCGACAATGACTACAAACCGGGCTTCGCGGCGGAGCTGATGCTGAAAGACCTCGGCCTGTCGCAACAAGCTGCTGAAATGGCCAACGCCGACACGCCCATGGGCGCGCTGGCGAAAGAGCTCTACACCCGCTTCGTCGAAGAGGAAGGCGGCAAGGGCAAAGATTTCTCTGCCATGCTACCTCGTTTCGAACAGCGCGGTTGGCAAGGTTAAGCTGATCGCATTCTTCTCGGGAACGACCTGATCCGGGCAGGCGTTGGCTTCAGAATGACACTATCTATGGAGATCACCTGATGCGACGCCTGCTCATCACCACGATCCTGACGATCGCCTGCGCGGCGGGCCCGCTGGCCGCCGCCGGAACCGGCTTTACCCCCGCCCTGTCTGCCACCGCTGTCGACACCAATGGCCCTGGGACGCTTTGGCTCGCCAAAGACGATAAGGGCAAGGACAAGAAAGACAAAAAGGCAAAGAAGAAGGAAAAGCACGAAAAGAAGGCGGAGAAAAAGAAAGACAAGCGCGACAAGACGGCTGAAAAGCACAAAGAGAAAAAGGCCAAGAAAAACAAGAAGGACGACAAGGTCGAGATCAAGCTCAATGGCGACAAGGTCAAGATCAAGGGCGATAAGGTCGGACTGCCGAAGGGCGTTGACCGTGCCGAGTTTGATCAGCGCGTGACCCGATTTACCCAAGATCGCGAGACCACCGTCACCCGTCTTCTGAACACCCCCGCCCCCGAGGGGCGCGACATGGCCGTCATCCTCGGCGCCGCAGCCTTGGCATTGGCCGCGCCTGACCTGAATGCCGCCGCGCTTCCCGAGGAGGAGTTGATCACCTATCGCAATTGCCCGCCCGGACTGGCCAAGAAAGACCCGCCCTGTGTCCCGCCGGGCTTGGCAAAACAAGGCGTGTCCTATGAACAATGGGCAAGCTATTCCGATGATGAACTCGATGCGCTGTTGGAAGAGCGCCGCGAACCCTATCTGGAGGCCGACCCCCTTACGGAACGCGAATTGCTTTTGTTGCGGTCGGATCAAATCGCGCAACTCTACAACCTAGACGCTGCCCCCGACGGGCATCGCTACGCCTTGATCGACGGCCAGCCTGTGCTGCTCAGCAACGAAGATCACACCGCTCTGCTGCGCATTAACGAACTGGCCCGGGTGCCGACCATCGGATCGGGTATCAACGTCGCACCGACCGCAGCGCTTACTCAGGCCGATCTGATTAACCTCTACGGCTTGGAGGCACCACAAGACGGCTATAACTACGCGGTTTTGAACGGTCAGGTCATCGCGCTGAAAGACAGCGCCTATGAAACCTTGCAGTTGATCCGCATCGCCCGCGCCGTGCTCTAAAACACAGCGCTGGCGAAGGGAGTGGGTGGCGGCGGTTATTCCGCCGCCACTTTCGTTTGTTTATGCAGCATCGGCTTCAGGTATTTGCCCGTGTAGCTCTCAGCCACTTCGGCGACCTTCTCCGGCGTGCCCGTGGCCACGACCCGACCCCCGCCGTCCCCCCCCCTCGGGGCCAATATCAATGATATGATCCGCGGTTTTCACCACGTCGAGATTATGCTCGATCACCACAACGGAGTTGCCCTGATCCACCAATTCATGAAGCACTTCCAAGAGCTTACGCACATCTTCAAAATGCAAACCGGTGGTCGGCTCATCGAGAATATAGAGCGTGCGACCCGTGGAACGCTTGCTCAGTTCCTTGCTAAGCTTCACCCGCTGCGCCTCGCCGCCGGAAAGGGTCGTCGCCTGCTGACCGACCTTGATATACCCAAGTCCAACCCGCATCAGCGCATCCATCTTCTCACGGATCGACGGCACTGCGGCAAAGAAGCTCTGCGCATCTTCTACAGTCATATCAAGAACATCGGCGATGCTCTTGCCCTTAAACTTCACCTCCAGCGTCTCGCGGTTATAGCGCGCGCCCTTACAGGTCTCACATTCCACATAGACATCCGGCAGGAAGTGCATCTCGATCTTGATGACCCCGTCGCCCTGACAGGCTTCACAACGCCCCCCCTTCACGTTGAAGGAGAAGCGCCCGGGCTTGTAGCCGCGCTCCTTGGCCTCCGGCAGACCGGCAAACCAGTCGCGGATTGGGGTGAAGGCCCCGGTGTAAGTCGCTGGATTAGAACGCGGAGTCCGCCCAATCGGGCGTTGGTCAATGTCGATGACCTTATCGAGATGCTCCAACCCTTTGATCGTCTGACACGGTGCAGGTGTCTGTCGCGCACCGTTCAGATTCATCGAAGCGGTCTTGAACAAGGTCTCAATCGTCAGGGTTGATTTGCCGCCCCCCGACACGCCCGTCACGCAGACAAATTTCCCCAGCGGAAAGTCCACCGTCACATTCTGCAAGTTGTTGCCAGTGGCCTTTACCACCTGCAACTTCTTCTTATTCCCCTTGCGCCGCTTCGCCGGGACAGAGATCTCGCGAACGCCGGTAAGGTATTGACCCGTCACAGAATTCGGATCGGCTGCAACCTCTTGCGGCGTTCCATGGCTGATAACCTGCCCGCCGTGGACCCCAGCCCCCGGCCCGATGTCAAAGACGTAATCCGCCTCGCGGATGGCTTCCTCATCGTGCTCCACCACGATCACGGTATTCCCCTGATCGCGCAGGTTCTTCAGTGTATCGAGGAGACGGTCATTGTCACGCTGGTGCAGACCAATCGATGGCTCATCAAGAACGTAGAGAACGCCCGTCAGCCCCGAGCCGATCTGGCTCGCCAAACGAATGCGCTGGCTCTCACCACCACTTAAAGTACCGCTTGAACGTGACATCGTAAGGTACTCAAGACCAACGTTATTTAGAAATCCGAGACGCTCCCGGATTTCCTTCAAAATGGCCCGGGCAATCTCGTTCTTCTGATCGGTCAAATGGTCTGGTACCGTCTTGCACCAGTCGAAAGCCTCGCGGATCGACATCTCGACCACTTTGCCGATATGCAGCAATTCATCTTCACCGCCGTCGCGCGGGCCAATCCGCACCGCCAGCGCTTCGGGCCGCAGGCGATAGCCGCCGCAGGTGCCGCAGGGGCGGTTATTCTGATAGCGTTCGAACTCCTCGCGCACCCAATTACTATCGGTTTCGCGGTAGCGCCGCTGCATGTTGGGGATGACACCTTCGAACACCCGCTTCACCTCATAGACGCGGCCGCCTTCGTCATAACGGAAGATGATCTCTTCTTTGCCGGAGCCGTGGAGGAAGACGTTCTGAACCTTTTCAGGCAGGTCTTTCCAACGTGTCTTCTGATCAAAATTATAATGTTTCGCAATGGCTTCGATGGTCTGCTTAAAGTACGGAGACTTCCCCTTACGCCATGGTGCCAACGCCCCATCATAGATCTTTAGGTTTTGATCTGGCACCACCAAACGTTCGTCGAAGAAAAGCTCAACCCCAAGGCCGTCGCAAGACGGGCATGCCCCAAAGGGCGCGTTGAAAGAGAACAGCCGAGGCTCGATCTCTGGAATGGTGAAGCCACTGACGGGACAGGCAAATTTCTCAGAGAACGTATGGCGTTCCGGTTCGCCTTCACTGGGGGCCGTCTCCAAAACGGCGATCCCATCGGCAAGGTCGAGCGCTGTGCGGAGCGAGTCCGCAAGCCGCGTTTCCAAACCTTCACGCACCACGATCCGGTCGACGACGACGTCGATGTCATGGCGGAATTTCTTATCCAAGGTGGGCGGCTCATCAAGATCGTAGAAGTCGCCATTCACCTTGACCCGCTGGAAGCCCTGCTTGCGCAACTCAATGAATTCCTTGCGGTATTCGCCTTTCCGGTCGCGGATGATGGGGGCCAGCAGATAGGCCCGCGTGCCCTCTTCCATCGTCATGATCCGGTCGACCATATCCTGCACCTGCTGGGCCTCGATAGGCTTGCCGGTGGCGGGGCTATAGGGCGTGCCGACGCGGGCGAAAAGCAGACGCAGGTAATCGTAGATCTCGGTCACCGTGCCGACGGTCGACCTCGGGTTCTTCGACGTGGTTTTTTGCTCGATCGAGATGGCGGGGCTGAGGCCGGAAATGTGATCCACATCCGGCTTTTGCATCATATCAAGGAACTGCCGCGCATAGGCCGAGAGCGATTCCACATAGCGCCGCTGCCCTTCGGCATAGATCGTGTCGAAGGCAAGGCTCGACTTACCGGAACCAGAAAGCCCGGTGATTACAACCAGTTGGTCCCGTGGAATATCCACGTCGATGTTCTTCAAATTGTGCTCGCGCGCGCCGCGCACTTCAATATTCTTCAGCTCAGCCATCACATGCCCCTCTTAACGATTTGTACATAGGTGCTGATGCAGTGTTTTCCAACGGAAAAGTGAGAACTAAACAGGAACGTGCCGCCTGCGACGTCGGGCCGCACCGAGGAGAAGATGTGCCACAAGCCCCATAACGAAAGCCCCGCCCGCGAGTAGCGGCAGCGCCGCAGCGCCGAAGCTTGCCAGGCCGAAGGCCATGACCGGCGTGCCAAGGCTGTTGCCGAGGTTGCCCATCTGCGCCACCGCGCCGTTGGCCTGCGCCTGCGCGGTGGCGCCGGTATTTAGCTGCGCCACAGCGGTGAAACTTGCCCCTTGGATCAGCCCCATGGCCCCTGCAAGTGCCAGACAGGCCAGCGGGGTGCCGGGGGCGAGCCAGAGCCAAACCATTGAAAGGGCCGAAAGGCCAAAGCCCGTTTGCACGACGTAGACCGCTGGCAGGCGGCGCAGCAGTGCCACGCCGATGGTCATCGACACCGCGATACTGGTGAGCGGCATCGCGGCCATTGTGACCGCGCGCCATGCCTCGGGGAGGTAGGGCGGCAAGACAGTGAGGATGGAGACGAAGCTGAATGTATAGAACAGCCAACCCGCCGCCGGAGCGGAGAGAAAGGGTGACCGGTAAATCGCAAGGTGATCGCGGAGCATCTGCGGCAGGGAGAACGGGGGCTGCGCGCCCTCCTCCGGCAAGCTGCGCAGGCTGGCGGAGAGCACCAGCGCGCAGCCCGCCATATAAGCCGCGTGAACAGCGAAGAGCGCTGGCACACCCCAGCTCAATGCGAGCGGACGGCCGAAAAGCGTCAGGACCGCGAAGGCCACGCCGAAGAAGGTGCCCCAGAGGGTCAGGGTAAACCCGCGGTCTTTCACGGCGCTCAGCTGCGCGATGAGGGTCGGCGCGGCGACGACGATGGCCAGATGCGACAGCCCTTCGACGACACGGCTGGCCAGCATCCAGCCAAAGCCCGGCAAGAACGCCTGAAAAGCCGACACGGCCGCGCCGAGCCAGAGGGCGAAGAGAAGCGCGCGGCGATAGCGGACTCGGGCGACCACCAGCCCCGCCACGACACCAAGGAGGATACCGACACCACCCACCAATGAGACCAAAAACCCGAGCGCCGCCCCGGCCTGCGGGTAGATATCCGGCAACAGATCGAAGATGACGCTCATCTTGCCATATTGCGCTGCCGCCCCCAGCCCCGCAGCCCAAAGCGCGAAGACGCGCGGAAAGGAGGTTTGTTCAGCCATCCGCCCTCAAGCCTTTTGGGCCAGCGCCCATGCGCAGAGTGGCATCTCGGGATCGTTGGTCAGATCATCTGTGGTCTTGTCGAAAGCCGGGGGCCAGTCGGGTTCTAGATTGCGTGCGGCGGCGGCACGGTTGCCCCATTGTTTGGCGGTGATCCGGTGCGCGTCGAACCCGGCCTCGATCAGCAGGTTCTTCAGGCCCCGGGCGGACCAACGGGAGTTGTCATTTGGGGCGGCATGAAAGGGGATGAAAAACGGCACGGCGATCCAGAAATATCCGCCCGGCCTGAGCATCTGTTGAACATGCCCCAAGGCCGTATAGGGCCGGTCGAGATGCTCCCACACCTGATTGGCGAGGATCAGATCGAACTGCCGCGCGGCACCGCTCGCAGGATCGGTGAAGGGCCCTGCGCAGATGTCATAGGTCGGATAGGCGAACTGGGTGTAGCTCTTGAACGTGAACCGTTTGCCGAACTTGCCGGAGATCTCGGCGGCATCCAGCGCTTCAGGGTTCAAACGGTCAATCATCCGGCGGGTGCTGCGGTGCATGACGACACGGTTTAGGCTGACCACGACATGGCTCCCGACGGTTTGGCCGAAGTGCGAGGGGGCGAGGCGCGTTGGGCGCGCCCTGCCCCGCGCACCTTACATATGGATCACGCGGTCGAAAGCGTCGAGCACGGATTCATGCATCATCTCGCTGAGCGTTGGATGCGGGAAGACGGTGTTCATCAGGTCTTCTTCGGTGGTCTCCAACTGGCGGCCCACGACATAGCCTTGGATCAGCTCCGTCACCTCGGCCCCGACCATGTGCGCGCCCAGAAGTTCGCCGGTTTTGGCGTCGAAGATGGTTTTCACCAGCCCCTCAGGCTCCCCCAAAGCCACGGCCTTGCCATTGCCGATGAAGGGGAAGCGCCCGACCTTGATGTCATAGCCCTGCTCTTTGGCCTTCGCCTCGGTCAGCCCGACGGAGGCGACTTGGGGGTGGCAATAGGTGCAGCCGGCGATGCTTTCGGGTTTGACGGGATGGGGTTTCTGGCCCGCGATCAGCTCGGCCACCATGACGCCCTCGTGGCTCGCCTTATGCGCAAGCCAGGGCGCGCCGGCGATGTCGCCGATGGCAAAGAGCCCATCGACCCCGGTGCGGCAGTATTCATCCGTCACGACATGGGTGCGGTCAACCTTGACGCCAAGCTCTTCCAGCCCCAGCCCTTCGGTATTGCCGACGATGCCAACGGCGGAGATCACGGTGTCGAACTCAAGCTTCTCGACCTTGCCGTCCCGTTCGATATGGGCGGTGACCTTATCCTCGGCACGGTCGAGCTTCTTGACTGTGGCCTTTTGCATGATGGTCATGCCCTGTTTTTCGAATGCCTTTTTGGCGAATTTCGAAATCTCTTCGTCTTCGACCGGCAGCACGCGGTCCATCACCTCGACCACGGTGGTATCGGCGCCGAGGGTGTTGTAAAAGCTCGCAAATTCGATTCCGATAGCACCGGACCCGATGACCAGCAGTTTCTTGGGGTCATGCACAGGTTGCAGGGCGTGGCGATAGGTCCAGACGCGTTTGCCGTCCGCCTCTAGCCCCGGCAATTCGCGGGCGCGCGCGCCGGTGGCCAGCACGATATTCTTGGACGTCAACTCTTCGCTGCCCTTGTCGGTTTTAACGGAGACCTTCCCCTTTGCGGGGATCGAGGCTTCGCCCATGAAGACCTCGACCTTGTTTTTCTTCAGCAGGTGTTTGACCCCGCCTTCCATCTGTTTGGCCACGCCGCGCGAGCGTTTGACCACGGCGGCAAGATCATAGTCGATCTTATCCGCCGCCAGACCGAAATCTTTGGCACGGTGCATCAGGTGGAACACTTCGGCAGAGCGCAGCAACGCCTTGGTGGGGATGCAGCCCCAGTTCAGGCAGATGCCGCCGAGGTTCTCCCGTTCGACCACCGCGACCTTCAGGCCGAGCTGGGCACCACGGATCGCGGCGACATAGCCGCCCGGCCCCGCACCGATCACGATCAGATCAAAGGATTTGGCAGCCATGGCAAGGACCTCGCGTTAGGGTTTGCAAATATAGTTTACCGCTAAACCATATTTGCAATCGCCACAACCACGCGTGTTGCCCCGGCCTGCCCAAGGCTCAGGCCGCTTGAAGTTCCGCGCGCAGGTCCTTGACCGTCCGGCCATAGCCGCCCGCGTCGAGATAGGAGGTCTCCTGCGCGGTGAAACTGCGTGACAGCGCCGCGTTGCGATAGGGAAAGCGGCCAAACTGGCGGATCACTTCGCGGTGGGCGCGGGCATGCAACAGGTTGCTGCCATCGCTTTTCGGCATCCGTTCGCACATCAGACGCACGCAGCGATCTTGGTCGCAGAGGTTCTCGGAATGCATCAGCGGCAGATAGAAGAACTGCCGCGCGGGCGCCTCAACGCGCATGTCCCAGCCTTTCTCGATCGCCAGTTTTGCCGCCGCCAGCGCGATACGGTCGCTGGAAAACGCCTTGCCCGTGTCGCGGAACATGTTGCGCGGGAATTGATCGGTCAGGATCAGAAAGGCCAGCGCGTCGGTGGGATTGGTCAGCCAATGGTTCAGCTTGCCAGCCTGCGCCTCATCCCAAAGCCCCTCGAAACGCGCACGGATATCGGCATCCAGCGTTTCGGAACTGTTGTACCATCCGGCCGGACCTACGTCTTCGAGCCAGAAATTCAGTACATCTTGGGGTTCTGCATTTGTGGCAGCCATCCCGCACACTCCTTTGCCGCAATCTGGGCGTTTCGTTAAAGTTAAGAACGTCTTACCGCAAAAAGCCTAGTCACGTTTTATGTCATCCGCGACATCGTTATCGCTATCAGGGGCGTTTTTCTCTGCTTCGGCGTTTTCTTGGGCAGCTTCCTCGGCGGCCTCCTGTTCCGTTTCAATGATATATTCCTGCGCGATCTCCACGGCCACGGCAGTGGCCGAGGGGTAGATCGGCACGTAGTTGCCTGTCTCGTCGACCGGTACCGCGGCACGCTGTGTCTTACGATAGGAGGCATAGGCGGCCAGAGCGGCGAAAAGCACGGCGGTGAACAGGTAAAAGCCCCCCGGCCCAAGCGCCGTGCCCATCATCCAACCAGTGATCACCGGGCCCAGAACCGCACCCAAGCCGTTGATAAATATCATCCCGCCCGAGGCCGAGGCCATGTCCTCATGCTCCAGAAAGTCGTTGGTGTGGGCCATGAGCAGCGAGTAGAGCGGGTTCGACATGCCCCCCACCAGAAAGGCCGTGGCCAGCAGGATCGGGAAGACATGGCCCAGCGTCATCCCGATGACCGAGCCGATACCGCCGAGCGTGGCAACGATGACAATCAGGCTACGGCGGTCCATGCGGTCCGAGATCCAGCCGATGGGGTATTGGAGGATTACGGAGCCGACGAAGAACATGGCCACGAAAAGTGAAATCTGCCCGACACTCAGCCCGGCTTCGGCGCCGTAAACCGCCGCCATGCCGAATTGCGCCGAGAAGACGCCGCCCAGAAGGAACATGCCCACACAGCCCAAGGGCGAGAAATCCATCAACTCGCGCAGGCTCATCGGTTTGGTGGTGTCAAAAGGCGGTGTCGGGCTGATCGACAGAAGGATCGGGGTCACCGCGATGCTCACCAGCACCGAGGGGATGACGAAGAGCACGAAGCCCGAGGGGTCGGCGGTCAGCAAGAGCGCCTGCGCGATCACGATGCCCAGTGTCTGCACGATCATATAGGCCGAGAGCGCCTGCCCGCGGTTTTCGTTCGTGGCGGCGTTGTTCAGCCAGCTTTCCGCTGTGACGTAGACGGCGGAGAAGCAAAAGCCGATCAGCACCCGACCCAGCGACCAGACGATGGTGTTGGGGAAGGTCGGATAGATGATCATCACCGCCGAGATCAGCGAGGCCAATGCCGCGAAGACCCGCACGTGGCCCACCCGCCGGATCATCCCAGGCGCCATGCGCGACCCACCAAGGAAGCCCAAGAAATAGGCAGACATGACGATCGACATCTGGAAGGTCGAGAAGCCTTCGATGCCGCCACGGATACCCAGCAATGTGCCCTGCATGCCGTTGCCGACCATCAAAAGGCACATGCCCAGCAAAAGCGCCCATGCGCTTGAAACCACTTGAATCATCAGTCAATTCCTTGTTCGCCCAAGCCCTCCCATGGACGGCAATCGCAGGCTAGTCACCCCCTGGCGCGACATTCAAGCGGGTTTTTGCGCCTCAGGCAGCAGAAGGGAGGAATCGCCGTAGGAGAAAAAGCGATAGCCCTCGCCGATGGCATGGGCATAGATGTCTTTCACCCGCTGCACCCCCATGAGGGCCGAGACCAGCATCATCAGCGTCGATTTAGGCAGGTGGAAATTCGTCATCAGCCCGTCGGTCACGTTGAACTTGAACCCCGGCGTGATGAAAATATCGGTATCCCCTTCCCATGCGGTGATCTCACCCTCGCGCGCCGCCGTCTCAATCAGGCGCAGGGCGGTGGTGCCCACGGGGATCACGCGCCCTCCGGCGGCGCGGGTGGCGGCAATCTCTTCAGCGGCCTTTGCGCTGACCCGGCCCCATTCGGCGTGCATTTTGTGTTCCGAGATGTCGTCGACCTTGACCGGCAGGAAGGTGCCCGCGCCGACATGCAGGGTAACATGGCTAAAACTCACGCCCTTCGCGGCCAGCGCTTCGAGCAGCGGCTCGTCGAAATGCAGCGAGGCTGTGGGCGCCGCGACCGCGCCCGCGTGGCGGGCAAAGACGGTTTGGTAGTCGGTCATGTCCTGCGCATCGGCGGCGCGTTTGGCGGCGATATAGGGCGGCAGCGGCATCGCCCCCGCGGCATTGAGCGCCGCATCGAAATCGTCGCCCGAACAGTTGAACCGCAGATGCCCCTGCCCGTCTTCCACCGCCTCCAACGTGGCACGCAAATCATCGGAAAAGACGACCTCTTCGCCGATCTTCAGCTTGCGCAGCGGTTTGATCAGCGCCGACCAAGTGCCGTTCCCGCGCGGCTCCAACAGGGTGACTTCGATCTTGGCTTGCACCGCCCCTTGGGCCGAGGCGCGGTGGCGAATGCCGCTCAGCCGTGCGGGGATCACGCGGGTGTCGTTCAGCACCAATCGGTCGCCGGGGCGCAGCCAGTCGGTCAGATCGGTCACGCGTCGGTCGTGCAGAGCGGCGCCCTCCGCCACCAGCAACCGCGCAGAGGAGCGCGGGTTGGCGGGGCGGGTGGCGATCAGGGTCTCAGGCAGATCGAAATCGAAATCGGAAAGCTTCATCGGCGCGGCTCCGGGTCTGGCGGCAGGGTCGCCCCGGCGCTTAGCGCTCCTCCGGCACCCGGGCAACCGGATTCGCTTGGCCCTGCACCTGTGGCGGCTGGGGCGGCGGGCGGCGGAACAACTCGCGGAACATGCCGGGGGTGAGCGCCGAGAGCGGGTTGACCGAAACGCTGGGGTCTTTCGCGGCCCCCGTGAGCCGGTAGTTGAACCCGATCAGCCCCTCGCCCTTGCGGGTAAAAAGGGACCCGATCCCATTGAACATATAGACCGGAGAGATCACGCCCTGCATGTCGATCAACCCGCTGTCGAGCGCATAGACCCCATCCATCGACAGGCCCAAGGAGGCGCCCACGGCGCTGGCCTCGGTCAGGGTCAGGCGGTTCGGGGTCAGGCGGAAGTTCGCTTCCACATCGTCAAAGTAAATCCCGTCGCCGTTGAGCTCGTTGATTAGCCCGACGACCGAGATGGCATTGACCAGCGCCGCGATCCCCGGCGCGTCCTGAATAGCGACATCGCTGACCGTGAGCTGCCCGTCAAAGGCGCCGCCCGAACCCACCGGCAGCAGGGTGAGCGACAGGTTCCCCCCGACCACCTGTTTCACCAACCCGGTTGAGCGCAGAACCCCGCCCGCGTCATCCGAGACCACCCGCACCGCACTGCGCCCCGCTTGGGGCAGCACCCGCCCCTGCACCGGCGTGCCGCCATTGAGCCGGGCGGTAAAGGCGCCGTCCATCCCCTTGGCGGTGTCGAATGTGCCCGAAAGATCGGTCAGGTAAATCGTGTCGGTGATCTGCCACCGGTCCAGCGCTACGCGCATCGGCGGCCCGGCTTGCCCCTCGGCCGCGCCGAACTCGGCCCGGCGCATGTCAAGCGTGCCGCCGCCCAGCACCACCTGCACCGGGTTGCCCTTGCCCTGCCCGATCAGTTGCAGCGGGATATCCAGCCAGTCGCCCCGCCGCAGCCGGTCGATCCGCACCCGGTCCAATGTGCCGCCGGGGGCAAGGTGGATGGAGCCCGCCACCCGCAGCCCCGGCGCGTTTAGCTGAAAGGCGTCGATATTCGGCGTCTCGCCCAAACGCCCCGCCAGTCGCAACTTGCCCTCGGTGCCCGGCGCCTTGCTCCATGACAGTTGCGGTACGGAGACACCCAAGCCCGCCAGATCGCTCTGCAAGGTGAAGCGCGGCGCTTCGCCCTTCTTGAGGTCCACGGCAATCTGCCCGCGCCCCTCGCCACGAAGGCTGCCGGGGGGCAGTGCCACGCCAAAGGCTTCGAGCCCCGCCGGGGTCAGCGCCACTTGAGCCGTTAGACGGCTTTGATCCGAGCCGGGGCCGATCGCCTGCGACCATTCCCCGTCGAAGCCCACCCCGTCGATACGCCCCGCGCCGCCGATGGTGATACGGTCATTGTCGGCGGTGATGGACAGTTTGCTGGCCTGAAGGCTCCGGTCTTTGACCAGCGTATCGGTCGAGAGCGCCAGCAGATCCCCCGCGAAGTGATAGCGCACATCTTCGGGCTTGCCGCCCTTTTTCAACGGCAGCGCCAGCGTGCCTTTCAGCACCGCCTCCCCATCCGCGAGCGTCACGGGCAGCCCGGCCTTATCCATCACCCGCATCGGCGGCTGGTTCAGCAGCGACAGCGCCGCGGTCAGGGTGGAGCGCGTGTTGAGCCGGATCACCGAGGGGCTGCCGTCTTTCACCCGCACATCGGGAATGATGAAGGAGGATCCATCCAGCGTCACCGCCCCGCCCTGCGGCGCGATGACCTCGCCCGCGTCCACCGTGACGACAAGGCGGTTGTCGAGCAGGCTCATATGGCCGCTGCCATCGGTGATATGCGGCAGGGTCTTCAGAAACCGCACCTCGGCCCCGGCATAGTCAAAGGCGACATAGGTCTGGGGCGCCTGCCCCGGCGCCATGCGCAGCGCCAGATCGAGGTTGCGCATTCGGCCCGCGTGAAGGTTCTCATCCAGCCATTTGCGGGTCTTGGGCTTCACCCCCTCGGGCCAGAGCGCCAGCAGGCGTTCGGGGCTGAGCCGGTCCATTCGCCCATCGAGAGACAGGTTCCAGCCCGCCGCCTCGGCCACCAATGCGCCATCAAGGCGCAGGTTGCGGCCCTGATCACTGATCTCCAGACGCCCCAGCTTCAGTTGAAACGGATTAAGGCTGAGTTCAAAATCGATATCCGCCTGGTCCAAGGCCACCGTTTCGGGGTAGACCTCCGCCGGGTTGGCCCGCAGGTCGCGCAGGCTGAACTGCCCCACCATCCGTCCCGGAATGCCGCCCGTGACATCGCCCAGTTGCGAGCTCCCGGTGATATTGCCCGAGACCCAAGGGCTGTCGAGCGACATCTCGTCAAAGCGCAGCAGCTGGCGCGCGGGGTCGTAGCTGAAATAGCTCTGCGCCCCATCGAAGGGGATCGGCTTGGTCTGCGGGTTGGGCTGCAACACGCCCTTGCCGATCTGCAAAGAAGCGTTGATCGGTGCGAAACGGCCCGCGCTATCGATGCCGCTGCGCACCGCGCCCGAGATATTGGTCCGCAGCACTTCGAGCCACGAAAAGGCTGGCCCCTGCGCCGCGATGTCGCGCGCATCGACCCCGTCGAAGGTCACGCCAAAGGTCGCGGCATTCTCACCGATCTGGCTGCTGTAATTGGCGGTGAGCGTGGCCACCCCCGCGCCCCCGCTGAGCACCGCGAGGTCCGCCGAGAGGTCAAGCGCGTCACCATTGCGCGACAGGCGCAGCCGCCCGCCATCTCCGGTCCAAGCGCGGCCCGCGCGGGCATCCTCGAACCGCAGCGTCAGCGCGCGCAGCTCGACTGAGCGGAGGGCGGATAGCGCGGGGGCGGCCAATACCTCGTCGATCTGGCCGATAAGTTGCGGCAGGGTCGCCGCCTCCCGCTCCGGTGGGGCGATCCCGGCCCCGGCGCTCAGGCTCACCCGGCCATCCGCCCCGCGGCGCAGGTTGGCCACCACGCCCGATAGCGAAATCGCCCGCGGCTGCGCCATACCGCGCAGCAAGGACCGCATCGACAGGCTGGCCTTGAACTCATTGAAACTGACGATCTCATCGCCCTCGGGCGTGGTGACAAAGATGTCTTGCAAACGCACGCGGGGGCGCCAACCCTCATCGACAACGAATTCCATCGCGCCGAAATCCACCCGCGCCTGCGGCAGGGCCGAAGCAATCCGCGCCTCGATCCGTGTCTGCACCCAAAGCGGCGCCGGAATCGGACGCCCGGTGAAATAGACCGCCGCCCCGGTGGCCAGCGCCGCCAAGAGCACCAGCACCACAGCCGAAACGATCCCCGCGCGGCGGCGCGACCGGCGGCGCGGCGGCCCTTCGCCATCTGGCGCAGGGGGGCTGGAAGGGGACGGGTCGCGCATCGGGCTCCGGTTCGGATAGGGCGGCTTTCTGGGGCGGCTTTGACGTTGTCAAATCAGATGCAGTATGACAGCCCTGAACGACCCTTCACAAGCCAAAGGAACCGCCCCATGTCGCAGATCGGACCCCAGCCCGGCCAACCGGCCCCGGATTTCACCCTTCCCGTGACCGGCGGTGGCGAGATCACGCTCTCTGCCTTGCGCGGCGCGCCGGTGGTTCTTTTCTTCTACCCGCGCGACGACACGCCCGGCTGCACCAAGGAATCGATCGGCTTTTCCGAGCGTTTGTCTGAGTTCGCCGAGGCAGGCGTGCAGGTCTTTGGCATTTCGCGCGACAGTATGGACAAACACGACAAATTCGCCGCCAAACACGCGCTGACGGTGCCGCTTTTGTCTGACACCGATGGCGCGGTGACCGAAGCCTATGAGGTTTGGGTCGAGAAAAACATGTACGGCAAGAAATCGATGGGCATCGAACGCGCGACCTATCTGATCGACCCCGAAGGGCAGATTGCGCAGGTCTGGCGCAAGGTGAAGGTGCCGGGCCATGTGGATGCCGTGCTCGACGCGGTGCGCGGCGCATGATGCCGCTGGCAGAAATGGCCGAGGCGGTGCTGCGCACGGCGGATGGGCGCGAGAAGACGGCGCTGTCGCGGAAATATGCGGCGCAGTGGCTCTCGGCCCGCGCGGCAGGTGAGCGCCCCGAGGTGGGCCGCGCCGACCCGCCGCTGCACCCTGCCCGGCCCGCACAGCCCGAGTTGCTCTCGCCCCGCGACGTCCCGCGCCGCCGTCCCGGCACGCCCGAAGGCCGCGCGGCGCTGCTTCATGCCGTGGCGCATATCGAGTTGAACGCAGTGGACCTGCATTGGGATGTGATCGCCCGCTTCTCCCATGTGCCGCTGCCCTTGGGCTTTTATGACGATTGGGTCAAAGCGGCGGATGACGAATCCAAACATTTCAACCTGATGTGCGATTGTCTTGAGGAAATGGGCAGCCATTACGGTGCCATGCCCGCCCATGCGGGCATGTGGCGCGCCGCCGAAGACACGGTGGACGATCTGATGGGCCGCCTCGCCGTGGTGCCCATGGTGCTGGAGGCCCGCGGCCTTGATGTGACCCCCGGCATGATCGAGATTTTCCGCAAGGCGAAGGCCGACAGCGCCGTGGCCGCGCTTGAAACGATCTATGCCGAAGAGGTCGCCCATGTGGCCTATGGCAGCAAGTGGTTTCACTTTCTCTGTGGCCGCCATGATGACGACCCAAAGGACCGTTTTCATGCCCTCGTGCGCAAGTATTTCCACGGCGATCTCAAGCCGCCCTTCAACGAGGAAAAGCGCGCCGAGGCGGGAATCCCGCCCGATTTCTACTGGCCCCTGACCGCGGATGGCGGGCCAAGCTGATCAGGGTCTGACGCAGCAAGTGCTTGGTATCGGCGGATTTTTGCCAACGAAAAAGCGCTTTTTTGGGCGAATGGGGGAATGCCGCGCAGGCGCGGGTCAATAGGGTTGCCCCATTCGCGGGCACTGGCTATTGACGTTGGGCGCGAAGGGGGCGAGGCCCCGCGCACCGACGGGACGGGACAAAGGACGAAAACGTGCGCACACGGATTGCCATCAAGACGCATGCTCTGCTTGAGCATTACTTTCCCGAACGCCGCGTCTTTCTGAAATCCGACAGCGACACACGTTTCATCCGCCTGCGGCCCGGCACCCAGATCCTCGGGCTGGCGGGATCGGCCTTTCTGGTCTCTTGGGCCATCATTGCCACCGCCATCATCCTGATGGACAGCATTGGCTCCGGCAATTTTCGCGAACAGGCCAAACGCGACCAGCGCACCTATCAAGCCCGGCTGAACGAGCTTTCCGCACAGCGTGACCTGCGCGCCGAAGAAGCGCTTGCCGCCCAAGACCGCTTTAACGCGGCGCTCACGCAGATTTCCGTCATGCAGTCCGAACTGCTGGCCTCTGAGACCCGCCGCCGCGAATTGGAAACCGGGATCGAGGTGATCCAATCCACCCTGCGCGACACGATGAAAGACCGCCAGAAGGCCCGGCTGAAACTGGCCGAACTGGAAGGCAGCCTTGAGAATGGCGAAGCGGGCAGCCTGCGCGCCGATGCCGATCAAGCGCCGGTCGATTTCCTTGCCCAAGCCCTTGCCCGGACCGCGGCAGAGCGCGACAAGGTCGTGGTCGACGCGCAGGATGCGCTGTTGCAAGCCGACGAAATGGCCCAGGAAATCGCCCTGATGCGCGATCAGAACGACGCGATCTTCCGCCAGCTGGAAGAGGCGATGAGCGTTTCCGTCGCCCCGCTCGACAAGATGTTCCGCAGCGCGGGCATGCCGACCGACCGGATCCTCGCCACCGTGCGCCGGGGCTATTCGGGCCAAGGCGGGCCGATGACGCCGCTCTCCTTCACCACCCGCGGCGAAGAGCTGAGCCCCGACACGCTGCGCGCGAACAAGCTGCTGGGCCAGATGGACCGGTTGAACCTCTACCGCATCGCCGCCGAAAAGGCGCCCTTCGCGAACCCGGTCAAAAACGCTTTCCGCTTCACCAGCCAGTTCGGTTATCGTCGCGACCCCAAGACCGGCGGCCGCCGGATGCACAAGGGCGTCGACTTTGCCGCCGGGATGGGCACGCCGCTTTATGCGACCGCCGATGGCGTGGTGATTCACGCAGGCTGGTCCTCGGGCTATGGCCGTCTGGTCAAGATCCAGCATGAGTTCGGCATTGAGACCCGTTATGCCCACATGTCCAAGCTGCGCGTGAAAGTTGGTCAAAGAGTCTCGCGCGGGCAGCATATTGGTGATATGGGAGCATCAGGACGGGTCACCGGTGTCCATCTCCACTATGAAGTCCGCGTAGGTGGCAAGGCTGTTAACCCCATGATCTATATCAAGGCTGCAAACGATGTTTTCTAAAAGCAAAATCAACGATCCCGCCCCTCAGGATGCAGAAGTGTCAAAACCGGCACCCTCCGGTGCATCCTCGGCCCCCGCGCCCTCTAAGCAGAGCGAATTCAAGGCCAGCGCGCCCAAGGCCAAGCCCCCTGCATCCGTTCTGTCTTCGGATCTCCATGTGACCGGCAACATGAAAACGACGGGCGACGTTCAGGTTGAAGGCACCGTCGAAGGCGACATCCGCGCCCATCTGCTGACCATCGGTGAGACGGCGACGATCAAGGGCGAAGTGGTTGCCGATGACGTGGTGATCAATGGCCGCATCGTGGGCCGCGTGCGGGGCCTCAAGGTGCGCCTGACATCGACCGCACGGGTCGAGGGCGACATCATCCACAAAACCATCGCGATCGAATCCGGCGCGCATTTCGAAGGATCTGTGCAGCGTCAGGACGATCCGCTGAACCCCGGCGCGAAATCCGCACCGGCGCAGAAGCCGAACCCCGCGTCCTAAGCTTCGGCAGGCTGAACAGTCGCAGGCGTCGCAGACAATGCGGCGCCTGTTTGCTTTTGGGGGGACGGTCTACGCTGCGCCCTGCCCGCTTCGCCAATATCAGTAGGTCGGAATATGCGCCGCGCTGTGCTGCTGGCAGACCACTGGCGATAAAGCTCATTTCATCACGGCCTGAGCTCGCCGATGCGTGGGGAGAGCAAACCCACCCCACGCGCCGCTAGTTGGGACGTTACTCGGTCACGGTGACCGTTTTCATCACGTCCGGCGTGCCCACGACGGCGCCGTTCGGGCCGGTGCCGCGCTTGATGGCATTGACCACGTCCTGCCCTTCGGTAACCTTGCCGACAACGGTGTACTGACCGTTGAGGAAGGGTGCTTCGTCGAACATGATGAAGAACTGGCTGTTGGCACTGTTCGGGCTCTGGCTACGGGCCATGCCGACGACGCCTTTCTCATAGGCGATGTCCGAAAACTCGGCCTTGAGGTCGGGCTTCTCGGAGCCGCCCATGCCGGCGCGTGCGGTGTCGCCATCGGCGCGGCCAAACTGCACGTCGCCGGTCTGCGCCATGAAACCGTCGATCACGCGGTGGAAGACCACCCCGTCATAGGCGCCTTCCTCGGCCAGTTCGGTGATCTGCGCCACGTGGTTAGGCGCGACGTCTTCGAGCAGGTCGATCTTGACGGTGCCATTGGCCTCGCCCGCGACCTCGATCTCAAGCCCGGTGGCCATCGCCGCCGAGCCGAGAAGCGCGAGAACTGCGCTGGAGGTGGCAATCTTAGGCATCTGCGGCCACCTTGACGGAGATCATGCGGTCAGGGTTCGCAGGCGGCTCGCCACGGGTGATTGCGTCGACATGCTCTATGCCGGAAATGACCTGCCCGTAAACGGTGTATTGACCGTTGAGGAAGTCATTGTCCTTGAAATTGATGAAGAACTGGCTGTTGGCGCTGTCGGGGTTGGCCGAACGGGCCGCACCGATGGTGCCGCGCGCGTGCGGAACCTTGGAGAATTCTGCAGGCAGGTTCGGCAGGTCCGACCCGCCAGTGCCCGCCGCGCGCAGGTTGAAGTTGTCTTCCATGTTGCCATTGGCCACGTCGCCAGTCTGGGCCATGAAACCTTCGATTACGCGGTGGAAGGCGACGTTGTCGTATTTACCGGCGCGGGCCAGTTCCTTCATCCGCTCCACGTGCTTGGGCGCAAGGTCGGGCATCAACTCGATGGCGACGGTGCCGCCTTTCAGTTCCATCAGGATGGTGTTCTCGGGGTCTTTGATCTCGGCCATGGGGCAATCCTTTGCTTTGTCTTTGCCAGATACCTAAGGAGCTTGGCCGCGATTGCCAAGCCGCGCATTGACCTGAGGCCAGATAACAGCAAAACACAGCGCAAGAGATTGGATTGGGAGAAGACCGATGGGCTGGAAATCACTGGACGATATGGAACTGGACGGCAAGCGCGTGCTCTTGCGGGTCGACATCAACGTGCCGGTCGAAGAGGGCCGCGTCACCGATGCCACGCGGATTGAGCGGATCGTGCCCACGGTGGACGACATCCTGTCGCGCGGCGGCAAGGTGACGCTGCTGGCGCATTTCGGACGGCCCAAGGGCAAGGTCGTCGAAGAGATGAGCCTGCGCCAAGTCCTTCCCGCACTGGAAAAGGCACTGGGCCGCGACGTGGCATTCCTGCCATCGCTAGACGCCGCAGGCGACGCGCAGGCCGATCTGCAACTCATGGAAAACATCCGCTTCTACCCCGGTGAGGAGGCCAATGACGAAGATTTCGCCCGCCAATTGGCCGCGCTCGGCGATATCTATTGCAACGATGCCTTTTCTGCCGCGCACCGCGCCCATGCCTCGACCGAGGCGCTGGCGCGGCTGCTGCCCGCCTGCGCAGGGCGCTTGATGCAGGCGGAGCTCTCGGCGCTGGAGGCGGCACTGGCCAAGCCCAAGCGCCCGGTGGGCGCTGTCGTGGGCGGGGCCAAAGTCTCGACCAAGATCGCGCTTTTGGAAAACCTCGTGAACCGGCTCGACGTCTTGGTCATCGGCGGCGGCATGGCGAACACCTTCCTCGCCGCACTCGGGGCCGATCTGGGCAAATCGTTGGAAGAGCCGGACTACTACGACACGGCCAAGGACATCATGGCGCAGGCCGAAAAGGCAGGCTGCCGGGTCATCCTGCCAGTCGACGGTCTGGTCGCGCGGGAGTTCGCCAAGGGTGCGGCCCATGAGGTCGCCCCGCTTGGCCCTGATGCGAAACTCGCGACAGATCAGATGGTGCTCGACGCGGGCCCCGAGACCGTTGCATTGGTCGAGACGGCCTTCGCCGAGTTGCGCACCCTGATCTGGAATGGCCCCATGGGAGCCTTTGAAATCCCGCCCTTCGACACCGCCACCGTCGCCGCGGCCCAAGCCGCCGCCGCCAAGACCCGCGAGGGCACGCTGACCTCCGTCGCCGGGGGCGGTGACACGGTCGCGGCGCTGAACCAAGCGGGCGTGGCGGATGATTTCACCTATATCTCCACCGCCGGGGGCGCTTCCTTGAATGGATGGAAGGCAAGACCCTGCCCGGCGTGGCCGCATTGGATGGGTCGGCTGCGTAGAAAGGCGATTTACCGCTAAAAACAACGGGTTTCCCGCAATTGTGGGATTCCCATAACGAATCGCCTGTGTCATACTGATGTCACGTCCGCCAAGAGACGCAGAGGCAGAACCATGACACGCAACACCCGTCCGGCTTTCGGCACATTGCTGTTCTTCGCAATCGCTTTCGCGCTGAGCCTGTATTTCACCTTCGCCGCCGTGCAGGGGGATTTCGGCCTGTTCCGCCGGACCGAGATCGTGGCCGAGAACCAAAAGCTGAGCGACCGTCTGGCCGAGGTCCGCGCCGAGGTGGCCCGGATGGAGAACCTGACCCGCCGCCTGTCGGACGACTACCTCGACCTTGATCTTCTGGACGAACGCGCGCGCAAGGTGCTGGGCATGGTCCGCACCGATGAGATCGTCATTCGCTAAGCTTTCGCGGCTTATCGTCTATCGGCCCCTGCCCCGCGCCTGCGGCCTTGCAATCACACGAAATCTCTGGCCTCCTTCGCCTTGTCAGCCGTGGTGCGCGCACCACGTCACAAAGTCTCTCGCAATCCATTCTGGAATGCGTTAGGGAATAGTTTAACGCTAAACTACTTTTGGCACCTAACCAAAGCCGACGGAGGAGACGTCCATGGCCGCGAGGAAATCGAGCAAGAAACCCAATGTCTCGGCGGAGGAGCTGACCAGCTACTACCGCGACATGCTGCTGATCCGGCGGTTTGAAGAGAAAGCCGGACAACTTTACGGCATGGGGCTGATCGGGGGGTTCTGTCACCTCTATATCGGACAAGAAGCGGTCGTTGTCGGCCTTGAGGCTGCCGCCGAGGAAGGCGACAAGCGCATCACCTCCTACCGAGACCACGGGCATATGCTGGCCTGCGGCATGGACCCTAACGGCGTTATGGCTGAGCTGACGGGCCGCGAGGGCGGTTATTCCAAGGGCAAGGGCGGCTCGATGCACATGTTCTCGAAAGAGAAGCACTTCTACGGCGGCCATGGCATCGTCGCGGCGCAGGTGCCGCTTGGCGCGGGCCTTGCTTTTGCCGATCAATACAAGGGCAACGGGCGCGTCACCTTCACCTATTTCGGCGACGGTGCGGCGAACCAGGGCCAGGTCTACGAGACCTTCAACATGGCCGCTCTGTGGAAACTGCCCGTGATCTTCGTGATCGAGAACAACCAATACGCCATGGGCACCTCGCAGCAGCGCTCGACCTCCTCGGCCGAGATCTGGGAACGTGGCCGCGCCTTCGGCATCCCCGGTGAGGCGGTTGACGGCATGGACGTGCTGGCGGTCAAGGAAGCCGGTCAGAAGGCCGTGGAACACGCCCGCAAGGACGGACCCTATATTCTGGAGATCAAGACCTACCGCTACCGCGGCCACTCCATGTCTGACCCCGCGAAATACCGCACCCGCGAGGAAGTGCAGAAGATGCGCGACGAACGCGACCCGATTGAGGCCGTGCGCAGCCTGCTCTTGGAGGGCAACCACGCGAGCGAAGAAGATCTCAAGGCCATCGACAAGGAGATCAAGCAGATCGTGAACGAAAGCGCCGATTTCGCCAAGGAAAGCCCGGAGCCCAACCTCGACGAGCTCTGGACCGACATCTACGCAACCGAAGTTCCGCAGGAGGCCTGAAGCAATGGCAACCGAAATTCTCATGCCCGCCCTCAGCCCCACCATGGAAGAAGGCACGCTGGCGAAATGGCTGGTCAAGGAAGGCGACGAAGTCTCCTCCGGTGACATCCTCGCCGAGATCGAGACCGACAAGGCCACGATGGAATTCGAAGCCGTGGACGAAGGCACCATCGGCAAGATCCTCGTCGAGGAAGGCACCGAAGGCGTGAAGGTGAACAGCCCCATCGCCGTGCTGCTCGAAGAAGGCGAAAGCGCCGACGACATCGACACCGCGAAATCCGCCCCCGCCGAGGACAAGGGCGAAGAGGCTAAGCCCGCGCAGGCCAAATCCCCGGACGATGACCGCGAAACGCCTGCCGAGGGCAAGAAACAGCCCGAGCCCGATACCAGCCCCGATTGGCCCGAGGGCACCGAAATGAAGCAGCAGACCGTCCGCGAAGCGCTGCGCGACGCCATGGCCGAGGAAATGCGCCGCGACGAGAACGTCTTGCTCATGGGCGAGGAAGTGGCCGAGTACCAAGGCGCCTACAAAATTTCCCAAGGTCTTCTGGACGAATTCGGCGCCAAGCGCGTGATCGACACGCCGATCACCGAGCATGGCTTTGCCGGCATCGGCGTCGGCGCGGCCTTCGGCGGTCTGCGCCCCATCGTCGAATTCATGACCTTCAACTTCGCCATGCAGGCGATGGACCAGATCATCAACTCCGCGGCCAAGACACTTTACATGTCCGGCGGGCAGATGGGCGCGCCCATGGTCTTCCGCGGCCCCAACGGCGCGGCGGCCCGCGTCGGCGCCCAGCACTCCCAGGACTACGCCGCATGGTTCATGCAGATCCCCGGCCTCAAGGTCGCGATGCCCTATTCGGCCAGCGATTACAAAGGCTTGATGAAGTCCGCAATCCGCGACCCGAACCCGGTGATCTTCCTTGAGAACGAGATCCTCTACGGTCGCAGCTTCGACGTGCCGGACATTGAGGATTACACGGTCCCCTTCGGCAAGGCCCGGATCTGGCGCGAGGGTGCGGATGTCACCATCGTCAGCTTCGGCATTGGCATGACCTATGCGCTGGAAGCGGCAGAGAAACTGGCCGAGGACGGTATCGAGGCCGAGGTCATCGACCTGCGCACCCTGCGCCCGATGGACACCGAAACGGTGCTGAAATCGGTGATGAAGACCAACCGCTGCGTGACCGTCGAAGAAGGCTGGCCGCAGGGCTCGGTCGGCGGCTACATCAGCGGCGTGATCATGCAGGAGGCGTTCGACTACCTCGACGCTCCGGTCATCACCTGCACCGGCAAGGACGTGCCCATGCCCTATGCCGCCAACCTCGAAAAACACGCGCTGGTCACCACCGACGAGGTGATCGAGGCCGTGCGCAAAGTCACCTACCGGTAAGGAGCGGATCATGCCCACAGAAATTCTCATGCCCGCCCTTTCGCCCACGATGGAGGAAGGCACGCTCGCCAAGTGGCTGGTCAAAGAGGGTGACGAGGTCGCCTCGGGCGACATCCTCGCCGAGATCGAAACCGACAAGGCCACGATGGAGTTCGAAGCCGTCGACGAAGGCACCATCGGCAAGATACTGATCGAAGAAGGCAGCGAAGGCGTGAAGGTAAACACGCCGATCGCCGTGCTGCTCGAAGAAGGCGAAAGCGCCGACGCCATCGACAGCGCCGCCCCGGCCAAAGAAGAGAAACCTCAGGCAGAGGAAACGCCCAAAGCAGCCGAGGCCGAAACGCCCGAAGCGGGCTATGGCCGCGGTGCGACGGATGCGAATGACGCGCCGCCCAAGAGCGACGCCAAAGCCCCCGCCGCGCCCAAGGACGACAAGGGTGGGCGCATCTTCGCCTCCCCCCTCGCCCGCCGGATCGCTGCGGACAAGGGTCTCGACCTCGCCCAGATCGA
Organism: Sulfitobacter sp. 15WGC; assembly: GCF_005068605.1. Classification (NCBI taxonomy): domain Bacteria; kingdom Pseudomonadati; phylum Pseudomonadota; class Alphaproteobacteria; order Rhodobacterales; family Roseobacteraceae; genus Sulfitobacter; species Sulfitobacter sp. 15WGC. The sequence goes on from NZ_SZNL01000001.1 coordinate 259,182, forward strand.
AGGCAGCGGCCCGCGCGGTCGGATTGTCAAAGCCGATGTGGAAAGCGCCCAGCCGACGGCTGCCAAGGCTGACAGCCCCGCCGCCACCAAAGACGCCGCGCCGGTGACACAGCCTGCTCCTGCTGGCCCCTCCTCCGACGCCGTGCGCAAGATGTACGAGGACCGCGAGGTCGAAGAGGTCAAGCTCGACGGGATGCGCAAGACCATCGCCGCGCGCCTCACCGAGGCCAAGCAGACGGTCCCGCATTTCTACCTACGCCGCGACATCCAGATCGACGCGCTGCTCTCGTTCCGGGCTGAGGTCAACAAGCAGCTCGAAGCCCGGGGCGTGAAGCTTTCGGTCAACGACTTCATCATCAAAGCCTGTGCGTTGGCGCTGCAATCGGTGCCCGATGCCAATGCGGTCTGGGCCGGGGATCGTATTCTGAAGCTCAAACCCTCGGACGTGGCCGTGGCCGTGGCCATCGAAGGCGGGCTCTTCACCCCGGTCCTTCAGGACGCCGACACCAAGTCGCTCTCGACCCTCTCGGCGCAGATGAAAGACCTCGCAACCCGCGCCCGCGACCGCAAGCTGGCACCGCATGAGTATCAGGGCGGCAGCTTCGCGATCTCCAACCTCGGCATGTTCGGGATCGACAATTTCGACGCGGTCATCAACCCGCCGCATGGTGCGATCCTCGCCGTGGGGGCTGGTGTCAAAAAGCCGATCATCGGCAAGGACGGTGAGATCGCAGCGGCGACAGTCATGTCCGTGACCCTCTCGGTCGATCACCGCGTGATCGACGGGGCGCTCGGGGCCCAGCTGTTGAACGCGATTGTCGAGAACCTTGAAAATCCGATGATCATGCTGGCCTAAAGGCTGCACCTCACAAACGAAGAAAGCCGGGGCATGCCCCGGCTTTTTTTATTGCGATACTGGCATCTGACCCTATTCGGCGTCTGGCCCGAAGAGATGGTTCATCGACATTGACGGTTGATCACAGCCCGCCTCCCCAACGATCCGCGCGGGGATCCCGGCGACGGTTTTGCAGGCGGGCACAGGCTCCAGCACAACCGACCCCGCCGCGATGCGGCTGCAATGGCCGATAGAGATATTGCCCAAAACCTTCGCGCCTGCACCGATCAACACGCCATTGCCGATCTTGGGGTGACGGTCCTCTTCCTCTTTGCCGGTGCCGCCAAGGGTCACCGAATGCAGCATTGAGACATTGTCACCCACTACCGCCGTCTCACCGATGACGATGGAATGCGCGTGGTCGATCATGATGCCCTTGCCCATCTTGGCCGCCGGATGGATATCCAAGCCAAAAATCTCGCTCACCCGCATCTGGATGAAATAGGCCAGATCGCGCTTGCCCTTAGCATAGAGGTAGTGGCCCACACGGTAGGCCTGCACCGCCTGATAGCCTTTGAAATACAGAATCGGCTGCAACAGCCGGTGGCAGGCCGGGTCGCGGTCATAGATGGCCACGAGATCGGCACGCGCCGCGGCGACGAGATCGGGGTCTTCGGCATAGGCTTCTTCGACCATCTCGCGCACGACCATCATCGACATCTCGTTCGACGAAAGCTTGGCCGCGATGCGGTAGGAAAGCGCATTCTCGATAGATTTATGGTGCAGGATACAGGCATGCACAAAGCCGCCGATCAACGGCTCATCACGCACCGCATCCTCGGCTTCTTGCTGAATCTGGTCCCAGACCGGGTCCACTTTCGAGATATTTCTGCGTGTCTGCGCCATGGCACGGGCTCCTTCACTCTGCCGTAAGGGTAGCTCATGCAATAGCGTAGGACCATTTGTAAATCCGCACATGCTCAAAATCGTGATAACGCGCGGGCCTATCCGGGGATGGTCAAACCTGTAGTCGGCCCCGCGCCATATGTGGCCGAGACCTGCGCCACCGTCACGTCAAACGCTCCGCTGACGCCATCAGCCGCCCGTGCCGCGGTGCTATAGGTCCACCGCGGCGTATCAAGCAGCACCTCCCGCCGCTGCTCGTTGCCTTCGAAAACGCGTAAGAGATAGCGTTCACTCTCCTCACCTAGCGGCACCTCCGGCCCCTCCCAAGCGTCGCCGTCGGTCCGCGTTCGGCGAATCCAGCTAAGGGTGATATCGCCACTGGCCCCAGCCTCGGCCCGCAGATGACAGGGGCTGTAGGGCCGCAGACCATTCCCGTCAAAGGCATGAACCTGATGCAGGTAAGAGGGGTCATCCACCGGTCGCCGCGCAGGCCCGATGCGGTAATGCTGTGCCACGCGGCGCAGATGCGGGCTCAGCTCGACCTGCTGTGGCGTGCCGTTCATCAGCACAAAGCGCGACCCGGCGGGCCAAACCTCGGGCATCAACCCATCGCTGCCCGCCTGCCCGCGCAAACGACCCGTCAGCCAATAGGTCATCGGGGCGACAAGCTGCGCCTCCTCAAACTGGAACAACTCCCAACGGTCCGCGCTCCCATCCCCAATGGCGGCAAGGTTCGCCCCATTCAAAAGCGCCTCTCTGCTAACGGACTGAAGGCTGCCGCTGGTTAATTTGACCTCCAGCACCGGCCCCGCGTCAATCAACCCTGGTCGTGCTGCGTGCAACGGCGTTTGGGTAACGCCCATGATCGACCGGTTCGCCACGATGGCGTTTAGCGCATAGTCCGAATCCACGGCAGAGCGATAGACCGCGACGGACCCCGGCCAAGGGGTCGCCGTCACCGCCAGATGCGGCGCATGGGGCACCTCATCCCCACGCAAAAGCGGCAGGTCCATGAACTGCGGCAGAACCGGCAGCGGGGGGACGAAGGGGCGCAGCGCTGCAAGCTCTTCTTCAAGCGGTGCGGGATCATAGACTTCGGGCTCGATCCGAACGGCGTCGATCAGCAGGGAACCGGCCTGTTCCACCCGGTCGACGCGGTAGTGCCCCGGCCCCTCCGCCCCATCGCCCGGCAGTTCGATCACATCCCCCGCCCCGACAGCCATCCCCGACGGCGGCAATGCCAGCCGCAGCATCTCACGCGCGACGCGCGCTTCGGTCAGCCAGCGTTCGGCCACCTGCCGCCCCTCACCTCGGGTCAAGGCCATGTTCAGCTCGGTCCCGGTGACCGCATGGGTCGCCTCATCCGCCAAAACCGCCTCTTCGGCAATCGGGTCAAAATCCGCATCGGCCTGAATGAACCGCAGCCGCACACGGCCCGAGACTTCGGCCTCCGCCTCACGCGACTGCTCGGTCACCCCGCTCAGATCGGGGTGAACCGCGAGGCGATCGGGGTCGAGGGGCAGCGCATCTGCCCCGTCACGCATCCGAAACTGCAAGATCCCGTCGCGTTCAATCGCGTCAAACCCATAACGCAGCATCAGCGGTTGCAGCGCGGCACGTGCCTCGCCAACCTCGGCCACTGTGTAGCCGCGCACATAGCCGAACAGCGCGGAGGTATCGAAATGCGCCACACCCGCCCGTCGGCAAATCTCCCCCACGACCGAGGCCAGCGACCGCGCCGAGGCCCGCCCGTTCAGCCAGTGGCCACGGCTGTAATTCTCTCCATCGCTCCAGAGATCGACATTATTGGGGAAAAAGGGAAAAGGCCGCGTGTCCCATGCCCAGACAAAAGCACGTGTCATATCCAGCATCGGCGCGCCATATTCTTCCGAGATCGGATTATGCGCCGGATCGCGCCAGTAGTCCGAGATCGCCCGCAGATATTGCATCTGCATCAGATCGTCCCGTGCGCCAGTGGAATAATGCGGCAAGGCGCTTTCCGAGCTCTTCAGATCGAGAAACTTGTTGGGCTGGTTCGCCCCTTTGTCGATGGCCGCGCAGCCGTATTCCGTGAACCAGATCGGTTTCGACATCGGCTGCCATTCCGTTGGAGCGGCTTGCCGCTGCCCGCCGATACGGGGGTGGTGCGGGCTCTCCCACCATTGGCGCAGGTCTTTGTAGCGGTACACCCAAGGCTCATCATGCGCGCCATCGGTGATCGGCGTGCGGATCTGCGCGTCGCGGGCCTCGGGCGAATGGTAGTACCAGTCATAGCCCTCGCCGCCTTCGATGTTGGATTTCAGATAGCCGACATCGTAGATCGCGGGCCAGTTCTCGCCGTCCAGATGCCCTTCCTCATCGCGCCAATCGGACAGCGGCATGTAGTTGTCGATCCCGATGAAATCGATCTGCGGATCGGCCCATAGCGGATCAAGGTGAAAGAAGACATCGCCGCTGCCATCCTGCGGGTGATAGCCGAAATACTCAGACCAATCAGCGGCATAGCTGATCTTAACCTCCGGCCCCAACAAGGCGCGCACTTCTCCGGCCAAGGCCCGCAGCGCGGGCACCGCGGGAAAGCTGTTGCCCGCCGCGCGTGTCTGCGTCAGCCCCCGCATTTCCGAGGAGATGCAAAACGCCTCGACCCCGCCCGCCGCGGCGCAAAGCGCGGCGTAATGCAAGATGAAGCGCGATAGGGTCCATTCCTCGGGGCCGTTGTAGACGACCGAGCCGTCGCCCACCGCGAAATCCGCAGCCGTGACGGTTCCGAAAAACGCCGCCACCTCAGCTTCTGCCGCCGCCGTACCATCCGGGCTGCCCGGCCGCCCCGGGGCCACCGAAAGCGTGATCCGCCCGCGCCACGGTAGGCGGGGCTGGTCCTCGGCATCGCTATAGGGGTCCGGCAGCCCGTTGCCTTCGGTCTGATCCATCAAGATGAAGGGATAGAACATCACCGCCTTACCCGCCGCCTTCAGCGCTTGGATGGCCTCGACCACCGCGGCATCGGCGGGCGTGCCGCCGTAGATCGGACGCGCGTCTTGCTGGGTGATCACCTCTGCCGTGCCACGCGTCACGCCAGAGACTCGCCAAGGCATGTTCTCGCCGTCAATATCCGGGTCTTCGACCTTGGGCCGCAGGCGACAGTCACCGCAGCGCAGATCGCTGCCAAACCACGACACGACGAGAGAGGCCGCTTCCAACCGTGGCAATTCCTCGGTCAGGCTTTCCAAGGAAACCGCAAAATCGGTCTTGGCGGCGGGCGAGTTCACATTGGCGCTCCACCGGCTGCCGGGGCCGTCGGTGTAATGCACCGGGGTCGTCGCCAGCGCGTATTCCCCCGTGCCGGGGATCAAGGCGACCCCCTGAACCCCATAGGCGGGGGCGTGCTCCCAGCCCGGCGCTTGCGGCTGTTCGGGGCGCATCACCTCGAAAGAGAACTGCGGCACCCGGTTGCCAAATTGCGCAAGCGGGAGGTCTTCCATCACCACATAGGCCGTGCCGCGATAGGCGGGCACCCGGTCCGCGCCCTCGATCGCGGCGATGGTCGGGTCGGGCTGCTGGTCCGCCGCGCCTCGGTAAACGCGCATGTTCAGATCGTCCGGGGCAATCTCCTCCCCATCCGCCCAGATGCGCCCAACGCTGGTGATCTCCCCTTCGCAGAGCGCGATGGCAAGGCTGACGGTATAGCTGTACTCGGACGTCTTCGGCCTTGGCGGGCCACCCTTGCCGCCGCCACTGACTTCGGTGACCTCTTGGAACCGCGACGCCCAGATGACATGCCCCGCCAGTCGCATCCGCCCGTAAAGCTGCGGGATCGCCGCCCCCTCGCCCGAGCCTGTCAGGCGAAAGCGATCCACCTTACCGGTCTCGACCGCCTCTCCGCCTTGGCCCAGCAAGCGTTGATCCACCAATCGCCCAAGGCTCGCCCCCACCGCGCGGCCCACCGCGACCGAAGACAGCCCCGCCAGCGTGCCCCCGATGGAGCCGCCAACCGCCGCCCCTGCTGCCGAAAGAACAATCGTCGCCATCAGGAGGCCTCCTCAGGAAATACAAATCGCGCCACGATGCGCCGCTGCCATGGCGGGCTGAGCGGGCTTTCCACCACCCCGTGCCGCGCATAGGCGTGAATGAAACTGGCGCTGGCCCCGACGCGCGCCTGCAGTCCAAGGTGCTTTGCCACCGCACCCTGCCGCATCCGGAAAAGCAGCACGTCACCGGGGGCAGCATCACCGCTGTCTTTCACCGCCATATGCCGTAGCGCCGCCGCCCAGAGCCGCTCCTCCCCCTGCGGCTCGGACCAATCCATCGAATAGGGTGGCACCGCCTCAGGGTCCGCGCCCAGCAACTCCTGCCAAAGCCCCCGGATCAGCCCCAGACAATCGCAGCCCGCCCCCTTTGTCGCGGCCTGATGCACATAGGGCGTGCCAATCCATTCGCGGGCGGCCTGCACCAAACGCTCTCCCGCAGCACTCATCGGCGCGACCCGCCGCCGTTCACACCGTCCGACCGGGGCACCGCCATCATCCAATCCTCCCCCGGCAAATCGGGAAAGCCGCGAAAGTTCAGCAGGTTGTTGAACTTCAGCCGACAGGTCTCCATCCGCTTGTCGCAGCCTGCGGTAAGCCGGACACGGGTGCCCGACGCCACCGCCCCGCGGATCGGTTGCCAAAGCTCGATCACGCGCTGCCCGTCCTCATGGTAGTCACGTTTTACCATGCCCCAGAGTCCCGCCGCGGGCCCCTCCAGCACATCGAGCCGCCCCCGGGCGAACCAACCTTCCTCGTAGCCCGGGAACGCGGTCCAACGGAAATACTGCGCCTCCGCCACCGTCTCGACCACACGCGTCTCAGCATAGCCGGGCGCGGTGAGATCGAACCGGCAATCACCATCCCCCAACACCGCCGAGCAGGGCTTTTGATAGACGCGCCCCATGGGCCGGTTGAGCGGTTCCGTCAGCCCCCGCAACTCGGCGCGAAAGCTGCCCCCCGCGCGGTGCAGATCACCGATTGAGCCGTGAAATTGCAGCCGCCGCTGCGCGGGGTTTGCCCAGTTCACCAGCCACGCCTGCACCTCGGCCCCATCAAAGCGCCCCTGCTCGATCTCACCCTCGCGGATCGCATCATCGCTGAGCGCGCCAAGCGCCTCTGTGTTATCAACCGCCAGCCCGCTGGTTTGTGCCAGCGCCCGCGCGCTCAGCCCGGTATCGGCGCGAAAAGTGACCCCGTCGAACATCAGCGGCATGTCGTGATCGGTAAAGGCAAATATCGCCCCATCCGCGCGCGTCACCTGCCAGCAATGGCAGAGTGTCGTCACACCCTGCGCGATATGGGCTCCAAAGCCCCTGTCCAGCCCCGCCATCAGACCCGCACCTCGATCACCGGCACGTCGGGCACCTGTCCGGCCTGAAAACTCTCGACCGAGACCAGAATGCGGTCGGTGTCAAATCGCACCGGCACGTCGAACTCGAAGCCCGCAAAAATCTCGATTTCAGGGTCAGGCGGATGGGCAAAGGTGACAATCCCGCTCTCTGCGTCGACCTCATATTCGACGCCCTCGCGCAGCTCATCCTGCTCAAGCCCCACGCGCACGGTCCCCGCGACCGGTTTGGTGATCGGACGGCGATAAGACTGCGCGCCCGAGCGGTAGGTCTTGGTCAGTTGAAACGCCGCCCGAACCCCATCCCCATAGCCGATGCTCTGGTCGTCGAAAGCCACCGGAAGCGCCATTTTGCCCGACTTATAATCAGCCCAATCCTTCCAGCGAAACCCGTACATCTGCCCCATGCGCGCCTCGAAAAAGGCAATCAGCACCTGCAGATCATCGATCGAGCGCATCCCCAGCCCGGCATCATAGACCCGCCGCGAATGGGCCCAGGGCGTGTTACGCTCCTCATGACCGTTGGCCAAGCTGACCACATCTGTCTGCCGTTGCGGCCCCCCGACAGAGCCAAAGCTCAGCGACGGGGGAAATCTGACCTCGTGAAACTGCATGATCTGCTCCTTTATCCGCCGCGCGGCCTATCGGTTGCGGTTGCCGGTGCTGAGGGCACGGCTCAACTGTGCGGCGATCTGGCTTTGGCTGCGTTGAAACCCCTGCACATCGGGAGTGGTGATGTTCATCACGATGGTCGTCGCGCCGCCGCCGCTACCGCGCACGCCCAGCTTGCCATCCGCCCCCCGCGCCAAGGGCATGATCGCCTCCGGCCCGGCCTCACCCATCAGCCCCGTGCCGCCGCGCATGGGAAAGGCGGTCGCCGAGGTAACCACCCCGCCCTGCGCGAAAGGCATGACCTTACCTTGCGAGAAAGGCGCGCCATCGGCGAAGGGCAATATCCCCTCTACGATGCTGCCCACGCCCTCGCTGATCAGCCCGCCGAAATGGTCCGTCACCGGGCGCATCGCGGCATTGTAAGTCGTGCGGATCATCGACTGCGCCAAGTCGCTTAGCGCGTCCGAGAGTTTGGCCCCGTCAAAGACCACCCCATCAAAGGCCCGCCGCAACCCACGGCTCAGCCCTTTCTCAAGGGTCGCCACGTCTTTGCCCGTCGCGGCAAGCGCGCCGCGCATCCGCCGCAGCTCACCGTCGAACCCGGCCACCAAACCGCTGGTCTGCGCCAGTGTCTCATTCAGCCCCTCGGCGCGGCTCTCAAGGTCATCGAAATCGTCAAAGTCAGCCATCACCGGCCCCTTTCGTCTCATCTGGATAGGCCGCCATCAGCGCGGCGAGACCGTCGCTCAGCAGTGGCGCGGGGCCAGACTTCGGCCCCAGCATCAACTGTAACTCCGCCGGCGTCAGCGCCCAGAATTGATCCGGCAGCAGCCCCAATCGTGACAGCCCCACCCGCAGCAACGCGGGCCAGTCAAAGCCGCTTGCCGCGTTCACGCCTGCACCGTAAAGGCCCGCGCCAGCAATTCAGCCGCGGCCCGCGCCGCCGCCATCGGCCCGCCCTCGATCTGCGCGTGCTCAAGCGTTGCGGCATCCATCTCCGCCCCACCTCCGCGCAGCCCGGCCAGCAACAGGGCCAAGACATCGCGGCTCGAAAAACGATTGCTTTCAAACCGCTCTACCAGGGCCACAAGGCTGTCGGCCTGCAACCCCGCCTCCAACTCGGCCAAGGCCCCAAGGGTCAGCCGTGCCTCATGACGTTCACCATCAATCACGAGGCTCACCTCGCCGCGCCACGGGTTCGCCATGCTCACACCACCACATCGGGCGTAAAGATCAGCTCCCCCGCCGATTGCAGACTAAGCTCAAAGGTGGCCTCCCCATTCAGCGACCCCGCGTATTCCAAAGCGGAGACCTGAAACGGCCCCTGCACCACGCCGAAATCCGGAATGATCACCTGAAAATCCGGCGTCAGCCCGTTGAAAAACAACTGCCGCGCCCGTTCATCGGTGCCCGCATCGCGGAACACCCCCGACCCGCTGATCGCGGCTGAGCGGACACCGGCACCCGCCAGCAACTCCCGCCAACCGCCGCTTGAATCGAGCGAGGTCACATCCACCGTTTCGGCGTTGAAACTCACCCGTTTGGCCCTGAGCCCGGCGATCGTCTCGAACTGCCCATCGCTGGTCATATCCACTTTGACCAAAAGGTCCTTGCCCGCTTGAACTGCCATCACTGTCTCCTCGCACCAATCTGAAATCTAAAGTCTTATGCGTCCGCGACCCGGGCGCGGAATTGCAGGTCGATCCGTCGGGCAGAGGCCCCATCGATCCGCCGCGCCGTCGCTTTGAGAAAGGCCATATCCACCACGCGCCCCCGGCTGAGCGCCGGCACCGCCCCATGCAGCAGGTCTGAGATCACCGCCGCGCAGCCCTTCGCCGTGCTGAACCCCGGCGCGCTGGTGACCACCGACAGGGTCAGCCGATGCTCCGCCCCTGCACCTTCGGGATCCGACAGATCCTTCGCCACCTCCTGGCCCAAGAGCACATAGGTCTCTGGCAGGCTCCCCCCTGGCACCGCGTCATAGACCGCGTCACCGATCAGCGCGGTGAGCCCCGGATCGCTCTGCAACAGGTCATAAACCGCCGCCTGCAATGCCCCTGAAAGCGCATAGGTCATACCGCCACCTCCTCATCGGCAAAGCAGATCAGATACCGCCCGCCCGCATCGCTTTCGGCCACCGCCCGGATTACGAAGACCCGCGTGCCCTCGCGAAACCGCTGCTCGGGGGTTGGTCGCTGCGGGGCACCTTCCGGCGTCGCACGCACTGTGATCTTGACCCCCATCCGGCTGACGGCCACCCCGCCCTGCGCAGTCTCCCGCCCCGTCCGCGCGCGCACCTCGGCCCAGAGGGTGCCCACGGGCTGCCAGACCTCGTGATGCCCTCCCGCGCCATCACTCACCCGCTGCGCCGCTTCCAATACAAGGGGCCGGTTCAACTGCGGGCGGCTCATGCCGTTCCCCCAAAGCCGAGGCGCACCCGGCGGTAGCGTTCGATCAGGCTGCTGACGCCAAAGGGCATGCACCCTTCGCCAAGCGCCGTATCGTCGCGGTATTCATAGTAATGCGCGGCCAGCAGCATCACCGCTTGGGCCAAATCATCCGGCAACCCGCCCCAATCAGCGGCCATGCCCGCGTCGAAACTGATTAGCGCGGCCCCCGCACTCGGGATGCGCGGCAGGGCGGCGGTGCTGGCCCGAAGACGCGGCGCTTGCGCATCGCGTTCCAGCCAATAGCGCTCGGGGTCCACCGCCGTCTCCACCCCGTCCCGCGCCACAAGCGCCACCCGCGCGATCTCTTGCACAGGGGCCACGGGCAAGACCTGCGCCGCGGCATCGCGCCAAAAGGTCAGCGACAGGGCAAAACGCCGAATGATCAACACCTTGCCCGTCCGCGCCTCCACCGCCGCCATCGCCGCGCGCAGGAAGCTGCGCAACACCGGGTCTTGAAGGCCGTCCTGCGCAAAGCCGGTGCCAAGGCGCAGATGCATTCTGAAGGCCTCAACCGGCAAGACCGCATCCGGCACATTTGTCTCTTCGATCAACATCATCGAACGTCTCCAAAAATCGCTCCCGCGCCCCTCGGGGCCATGCGGTTATTCCCGGACGCGCACCGGTTGCATTGCTCGGTCGGAGGGGAGCAGCTAGACAACGCAACCTCGCAGGCGCACGTCCGGACCGGGGCCAAGTTGCCCCGGCCCCGGCTTCGGCACCGGCTTACGCCAGGCCGAATTTCATCAGCTTGATCGCCGCGAAATCGCTCACGTCGCCGCCGACACGTTTGGTGGCATAGAACAGCACATGCGGCTTGGCGCTGAACGGATCGCGCAGGATGCGCAGATCGGGGCGCTCGGCCACGGTGTAGCCTGCCGAAAAGTCGCCAAAGGCGATGGCCATCGCATCGGTCGCCGGATCGGGCATGTCCTCGGCCACCAGCACCGGATAGCCCATCAGCCGCGCAGGCTCCCCCGCCGCCAACCCGTCGGACCACAGGAACCGTCCATCGGTGTCTTTCAACTTGCGCACCTTTGCCGTGGTCTTTGAGTTCATCACGAAAACCGCATTCTTGCGGTAAGCCGCGCCAAGGGCATAGACCAACTCAATGATCGCATCCGCCTCGGGGTTGGCGTTGGTGCCGCTGGGGACATAACCCAGATTGCCCCAGGTCCAGACGCCGTTGTCCACCGCCGGATGGCTCAGAAAACCGGTAGGCTTGTCGATGCCGTCACCGCTGACAAAAGCCGCCGCTTCGGCCCGTGCAAATTTGTCAGCGATACGCCCCGCCAGCCAACCTTCGATATCAAAGGCGCTGTCATCCAGCAGACGTTGGCTCGCCTTGGGCAGCGCGCTCAACTCATGCAGCGGCACGGTGATCCGGTCGATCTGGGGCGTGTCCGTCTCGGCCTGCGCGCCGCTCTCGGTCGCCCAACCAGCGCCCACATCGGCGTGATCGACCAACACGTCATAAGACGTGGCCTCCACCTGCACCACCGAGGCAATTGCGCGGATCGACGCGCCCGCATTCAGCACAGATTGCACCCGGTCGGCGGTTTGCGGATCCACCAGATAGCCGCCATCCGAATTCACCGCCGTCGACATCGATTTGCCATCCAGTTCCAGCCCCCGCAGCCCGTCGTCATCGCCGTTGCGCAGATAGGCGTCAAAGGCTTTCTTATGCGGCGCATCGTGATCGATCGCGCCCCCCAAAGGGCTGCGGGCAGGCAGGGTCATCTTGCGGTCGATCATGGCAATTCGCTCTTCTGATTGTTGAAGTTTCGTATCGATCTCGGCCCGAAAGCCGTTGAAGTCACTGACAAAACCGCTCACGGCCTGCCGCACTTCCTCCGCCGGAGACAGGTCTTTGCCCGCCTTTGTGCTCATCTCACTCTTGGTCATCGCTTTTCCTTCGATCTGCTCAGTCAAACTCAGGCTCTGCCCCGCACCATCTCGGCCCGCGCGGCATCAAAGGCCGCCGCCATCTCGCGCAGCACATAGCCCACGGCCCTGAACTCCCCCTTCGCCCCGACCCGCGCCGAGGGCAGCATCGGAAAGGTCACCAAAGACACCTCCCAAAGCTCCAGTTCCGACAACAGCCGCAGCCCTTTGGTGGTCTTGCCCGCCTTCACGGTGCGGTAGCCGATGCTGAGCCCGTCGATGGCCCCCGCCTCGATCAGCGCCGCCGCCTCCCGGCCCTTGGCCACAGTGCTAAGGATGCGCCCCTTGACCCAAAGGCCCCGGCCATCCTCGCGCACCTCGTCCCAAACGCCGATGGGCTGGGCCGGATCGTGCTGCCACAGCATCTTGACGCTGCGTCCCGCCTTCGCGACCGCCGCAAGGCTCGCTGCATAGGCCCCCGGCTCGACCACATCGCCGCCCTGATCGACCGCGCCAAAGAGGCTGGCATAGCCGCTGATTTCCAGCCCATCCTCGACCGGCGTCACGCTGCCGAAGCGGGCAAATTTATGCTCCAACCCGCTGCCCGTAGGCGCAACTTCCCCGTTCTCCGGCCAGCCGCCGGAGGCATCCAATTGATAAGTCATCGTATTTTTCCTCGTTCAGCCCGCTATGGTGCCACCGCCAGAAAGGATTGCACCGCCTGCGCCAAGATCACCGCCACCACGCCGTAGACCGTAAGCCACAGCCGCCGTTCCAACCGCTCCATCATCTGCTCAATCCGGTCGAGCCGCTTTTGCATGTTCTCCCGGTGCACCGCGCTGAGCGTCTCATGCGCTTGAAGCCGCAACCCCGGCGCGCATTCGAAGCGCTCGATTTCACGCAGCTCAGGCATCATCGGCCACCGCTGGAAGCCCCAACAGGCTGCGTTTCTCCGCATTGCTCAGAAACGCCGCCGCAGACACCCGCGCCCATTGCGCATCACGCTCCGCAGCCAATGCAGGCACTTGATCGAGGTCCGGCTTCAAACTCACCGCCGCCCCCAAATACCCGCTTAACCACTCCGCCAGCGTCGCCGTCACCCGTGTCGCCAAAGGCAGCACTGTCAGACGATAGAACGCCCGATGCGCCTCTTGATAATTCGCGTAAGTGGCATCGCCCTGCACCCCGATCAGCATCGGCGGCACCCCAAAGGCAAGCGCAATCTCCCGCGCCGCACTCTCCTTGGTCTTTTGAAACTCCATATCCGAGGGCGAAAATCCCATCGGCTTCCAGTCGAGCCCACCCTCCAGCAGCATCGGCCGCCCGGCATTGCGCGCGCCTTGGTGATGGCTCTCCATCTCGCTCACCAGCCGGTCATACTGATCCTCGCTCAGCTTGCCCTGCCCCTCGGCCCCGCGATAGACGATCGCGCCGGAGGGCCGCGCGGCATTGTCCAACAATGCCTTCGACCAACGGCTCGCCGCGTTATGCACATCCATTGCCATGGCCGCCGCCTGCATGGGGCTGAACCCATAGTGATCGTCCTGGGGGTGAAAGTTGCGGATATGACAAACCGGCGTCGCCGCACCGCTTGCATCGAAACGGTGCTTGCGCCCGCCCACCGCATATTCATAGGCGATAGGCCAGCCATCCGCCCCCGGCACCACCCTCATCCGGTCCGAGCGAAGTACATGCAGTTCTACCGGCAAACCGCTCTCACCGCCCACGGCTTCGACATAGCCATCGCCGCTCAAAAGCATCTGCCCATACAGCGCCTCAAGCATCTCCGCCCGGCCTTGGCCCGCATTCGGGCGGCGCATCAGTTCGATCAGCGGGTGTTCGTCATAGCGCCGCGCGCTGTCCTGCACGACCAGCGGCAACGCTGCGGCAGCCTCAGCGATCAGCTTGACCGAGCGGAACCCAACCGGATTGCCACAGAACCCGGCACGCGTCAGGCTCACGCTATCGCGCGGGCTCCAAGCGACACGGCCCGAGGACTGATAGGCGACGACCGGCCCCGTGGCGGATGCTTTGCGCTCTGCTGTCTCACCTGCCGCCCCACGCCGTAGAAAATCGAATACCATGTCGTCGCTCCTCATTCTGCCCGGCCCCGGCGGCGAAGACCTGCCCCGCATTGCCCGGCGTTGTCAGACTTTCCCTGAAATCCCTTAACGCTGGAGAAACCCACCGTGCGCTGCCCCGCGCAACAGCCCGCTCACAGGCTCCGCACCCCCGGGCTGCGCCACTGCGCGGCAGGCTCGATCATCAGCTCATGCAGCGCCCAGACCAGCGCATCGGCGCGGTCCGGGCTGCCCTTGCCCTCGTACCCCCGCGCCGTCATCAGACACATCTGATCCTCCAGCGCATCGAGCCCCGGCAAATGGCTCACCCGGCCCTGCTCATAAAGCGCCGCCACAGGCTCGGCCCGCGCCACCTTGCCCCGCGCCGCATGCACGGTCTTGAGCGAGACCAGCGGATCGACCTGCCGCAAGACCTCGGCCACCAACTGCCCGCCCTGATTGACCTCAGCCACCAACCGATCCGCCCCGTAGCGCGTCATCGCCGCAATCGCCGCCTGCGCCCAGCCCATCGGCGTGGCCCCCTGCACCGTGCAATCGGCCAGCACCACCGCCCGCCAATCCTGCGGCGGCCCCTTGGTCTGCGCCCCCACCACCACGATGCCACATTCATCCGATCCCGCCCCGCTGGTCGTGGCAGGGTCAAGGCCCACCACGATGCGGTCCAACTCCGGCGCCTCCCGCAGCCGCCCCGCCTCTAACAAGGCCGAGGTCCACAGCGCCCCTTCGGCATCGGCCAACAGAACCCCGTCCAACTCCTGCCGCCCCAGCCGCGTGCCCCGGTAGCGCGCCCGCACCTCTTCAAGGAACGACCCCGCCAGATTGGCCGCATTCGCCTCCGTCGGCGCATGGGTCGTGACCGTCGAGGGCGCGGCCAAAAGCGCCTTCAACACATCTACGTTGCGCGGTGTCGTCGTCACGCAGACCTGCGGGCGCTCCCCCAAACGCAGCGCAAACTGCAACTGGTCCCAAGCCTCCTGCCCGCGCTTCCACTTTGCCAATTCATCCACCCAAGCCGCATCGAACTGCGGCCCGCGCAGCCCTTCGGGGTCATGCGCCGTATGCACCGTGGCAATCGCCCCATTCGGCCAGACCAACCGCTTGCGCGTCGCCTCCCAATCGGGCCGCCGATCCGGCGGGCTACAGGCCAGAATGCCGCTGTCGCCAAAGATCATCACCTCGCGCACCTGCTCGATGGTCTCGCCCACCAGCGCCACGCGACTGCACGCACCGGGGTCAAGCGGTCGGCTCCCCTCAACCTTGCTGCGGACCCATTCCGCCCCGGCCCGCGTCTTGCCCGCGCCGCGCCCGCCCATGATCACCCATGTCCGCCAATCGCCCTCGGGCGGCAGTTGGTGGTTGAGCGCCCAGAACTCAAACAAAAAAG